>DATAOT010000132.1:0-30634 GCA_036265615.1 Aestuariivirgaceae bacterium | reverse complement strand
ATGTAGGGAACGCCCGTACTTGGCCGGAAGGAGGGGGGCACAATGACGTGGCCTGATGAGCCCCTTACATCGACGGCCAGACCACACGAGCGCAGATTGGCGCTCTTCTCGCCTCTTGATCGGTAATACAGATGGAAGCCGCTGCTTGGTGTGCGGACTATCAGCGGGGTGTCGCCAGCGCGGCGAATAATTTCTTCGGCATCCTTGCCGCCCCCGTCCACGTCAGCAACAGTTAAATCGCTGAGAGACGTGATGATTCCGATGTTGGCGTCGCCCCATTTAAAAATCCAATCGCTGACCGTATTGATGCTCGGGCGACGCTTCCAAAGATGAAAGTTGCTTATGGCGCCGAGCGGCGACTTACCGTCGTCTCCGGGACATGGAATCACCGCCAGTCCGCGTTCGACGAGAGGGATTGCCATTTCGGCAAATGGCCGTGTTGTGAGAATTGCCGAGGCGCTCATGTTCGCCCCGCAATTTCAAGCGGCTCCCAATCGGGGTGGTAGTCAGGGAGCCCCTGAAGTTGGGCCAGAGCGTCGTTATCGACTTGACCGCAATACTCGCGAACGCAGCGCAGCAGTCCCTCTCGCGTTCGGCAGAATGATCGTTTTCGCCAACCAAAGTTCTTTTTCCTGGGATTACCCTTCCTCCGCTCCAGGATCCATTGCAGCGGATCGTCGGTGACCCTCCAGTTCGGGCTAAGCTGGGCTATAACCCGTTTTAAGGGGTGCGCTGGGGTGGATCTCAGATCGGGCGCTAGGTTGATGTCACTGCCGACGTCTTGCGGTTCGCGCACCCCTATTTCAAGGTCGACACAGATTAGATCAGGGGCAGTCTCCGGCGAGGACCCGGCTACATTTCGAGTGGGGCTGTCAGCACGCGGCCGGCCGCTGAACAGAGCCCGCCCATTCTCCGCACCTGAGTCGGTTCCCGCAGCCACGGGACCGGCTCTTTCATCGTCCGGTGGCCTGTACCGGAGACGTCCTGTGCATTCCGACATTTCAAAGTTCTCCTTTCCTTTCAACACCGGAACGGAAGGCGAAATGTCGGAATAAGCGTTGTTTTTATTGGAGGAGGCGGCGATCTACGATCTCGATGGCAATGCCAACAAATTCTCCTTCTCGATGCCCGGGCAGGACCTCACGAACGAAGGCGACGACGAATTCGTCTTCCTCCATGCCAACCAGTCGCGCTTCGGCATCAAATCCAAGGTCGACACCAGCGTCGGCCAGATCCGCAGCCGCATCGAGATGGACTTCTACTGCGCTTCCGAAGCGACGGATTTCGGGGCGTCCTTCGAGGGCTTGGGGCAGACCTTCTGCACCCGCCTGCGCCACGCCTATGGCGAATGGGACATGACCCCGAACTGGACCTTGCTGGTCGGCCAGACCGATCAGGCAGCGATGCTGTCGATCATCGGCGTCACCACGGTCGACAACTATGGCGATGCCGGCGTCAACGGCGGTACCAGGCACGCCCAGCTGCGCCTCACCTATCATGACGGGCCGCTCAGCTGGGCAGTGTCGATGGAGCGTCCGGAGGAGGCGAGCGAGACGCTGATCCCGGACTTCGCCTCCTATCTGCAATATGATCTGGCGGGCGGTCACCAGCTCATCGTTGCCGGGCAGATTTCGGATCTGGGCAAGGACGCGGAGGACGACAACGACCGGCGCCTCGGCTGGGTGGTCGGTGGCGGCGCCAATATCAATCTTGCCGATGTGGCGACGCTGACGGCGGGCGCGCAGTACACCCAGGGGCTCACCGATCGCTGGCTCAACCAACTCGATACGACGCGACGCGCCTGCGGTGTCGACCCGGCAACCTTCGAGATCGAGAATTGCGAGCTGATCGAGGGTTATGGCGTCACCGTCGGTCTGACCTTCAACGTGAACGCGACCACCTCGGTGAATGTCGAAGGCGGCTATGCGCAAAACCTCAACGCCGATGACGGCCTCATCCCGCTCGCCGACCATGTGTGGACGGTCCATGGCAATCTGCTCTGGCAGCCGGTCAAGCAGATGCGGATGGGGTGGGAGGTCATGTGGGGCAAGGAAGGCTTTCCCAAAGAGAACGGCACTTGCGTCATGCGGGGCGACGGCGGTGATGACTGCACGAATGACGCGCTGCGCTTCCAGATGGGAACCTGGTTCTTCTTCTAAACCCGGGCAGGCCCTTGACAGGGATCGTCGGCTCGCGGGAAACCGCGGGCCGATCTCCTCGGATTCGAAAGAGAGCGCATTGAAGGACCAGCCGACGCCAAGCGCCATCGACCAGACCCTGCGGGCGCGGTTGTCCCGCGCCGCGTCGCTCGTCAATCAGAGCCGGCTGCTTGAGGCGCTCGATGAGATCGAGCTGTGCCTGAGGCTCGCGCCGCAGGAGGAGGCGGTGCGGCGCGGCGCCGCCGATATTCTGACTCGGCTTCGCCGTCCGCATGAGGCGCTGCCGCATGTCAAGGCGGTCGCCGCCATGAAGAGCGGCGTGATGGAGCAGGCAGAGCTTGCCAAGACGCTCGACGCCATCGGCCAGCATCGAGAGGCGCTTGCCGTTTATCGGCAGGCGCTGAGCCGATCGCCGGTCAAGGCGCCGATCTGCGTCCTGATGTCGACGAGCGCGCTGTCGCACGGCGATCGCGAGCAGGCAGAGCGTTTTCTCATGGCGTCGCTCAAGGCCGACCCGCATGACGGCTATACCCACCTGTCGCTCGCGACGCATTTCCCCGAACGCTGCCGGATCGAGGCGGTCGAGCAAGCGCTGAAGGCGACGGCCCAGCGCCCCAAGCAGCTCCATGCCGCGCCGCTCCTATTCGCGCTCGGCCGGCTCAAGGACGGCGCCGGCGATATCGATGGCGCTTTCGCGGCATTCGAGGCGGGGAACGGGATCATGGCTGAGCTTGCCGCGAAGAAGACGGCAAGGCCGGCCCCCCTGCCCTGGATCGACAGCGCCGGGCCGCCGCCATCCTCGGGACCGCAGGCCAGCGCGCAGCCGGTGTTCGTCTTCGGCATGCCCCGCTCGGGCACGACTCTTGTCGAGCAGGTGATCGCCAGCCATCCGATGGCAGCCGGGATCGGCGAGCTCGAGCTCGTGCCGCGGCTGATCGGCAGTCTCGGCGGGGCCGATGCCGGGGCCGCCAAGCGCTGCGCCGAGGCCTATTTTGCCGCCTATCCGCCAAAGGTGCGCCAGGCGGCACGCGTCGTGGACAAGTCGCTGTCCTCCTGGCTCTATCTTCCGGCGATCCGGCGCTTGTTCCCAAAGGCGCGGTTCATTCGCTGCCGCCGCCATCCCATGGATCTCTGCTGGTCGGCCTATACCGAGCTCTTTGCCGAACACGCGCTGACCTACACCTATGGGTTCGACACGCTGGCCGAACGCTGTCGCCTGCATGATGCCGCAATGATCGAGGCACAGCGGCACATGGGCGGCGACATTCTCGATATCCGCTACGAAGAGCTGGTCGCCGACCCGGAGCCGATCGTGCGCAAGCTGCTGAGCTTTTGCGATCTGCCGTTCGATCCCGCCTGCCTTAGGCCGGACTTGACGCAAGGCGCGATTCGCACCGCAAGCCGGGGGCAGGTCCGCCAGCCGATCTACCGCTCGTCGGTCGGGCGGTGGCGGCGCTACGCGCGCCATCTTGCCGGACTCGAACGGCAGCTTTCTTCAGCCATTGCGGCTTATGAGGGACAGGCTGCCTGACGCTTTGGTGCAGCACTGCCACACCTGATCTCCGATCCGACACACCGGCGCATCTGCGCACTTGCGAAATCGGCGCGAAGCAACGACTAAATGAAACGGGAAGCACTTGGCGTCACAGCAGTCTGCGGGACCATGGCAACCTATCGCAAGGACAGTGTCGATTTTTGGCCACAATTGACGCCGAACGCGGCGTCGGTCCGCCATCTGTCCTGCGGGCTGGCGATCAATTCGGGTGGACGTGTGACGTCCAAGTCCTTGAATCGGCGCGATATTCGACAATTGGCCGCGGTTGCCGTGGCGGGATTTCGGCGAGGCGGTCACGGACGCAGCGTTCCGTCAACTTACGAGCAGAATTTCGGGCGAAACATTGTCTTAGCGGGCGCTTGGGCAGAATGCCGGTCGGCAAATCGGGACCATCCAGTGATCATGCAGCACGTGCTGGGGGATAGCGCATGAAACAAATCCTGCCCGTGTTGGCGGCACTGGCGCTGGCGGGCTGCGCCGCAACGGCCCAGCTCGCGGATCCGCGCGAGATCGCGGTTGAAGCCGACGTGGCACCGGCCGGCGCGGTGCTGTCGCCCAACATGAAGGGTCTCGTGTCGCAGACCGGCCCGTCCTACGTCACGGTCATCGTCCACGAGGGCAAGCCGCCGGGCGGCAAGGCGCCGGACACCCTGCCCGACGCCCTGACCTCCGGCAGCGGCTTCGTCATCGACAGCGCAGGTCATGTGGTGACCGCCGCGCATGTCGCGCTTCATCAGGGAGCCGATGTCGAAGCGCGGGGTGCCGACGGGCGCATCTATAACGGCCATGTGATCACGGTCCGGCCCGACAACGACATGGCACTCATCAAGCTCAGCGGCTTCACCGGAACGCCGGTCACGCCGGCCAGCAACACCTGCATGCACAAGGGCGAGCCGATCTTCTCGCTCGGCAAGCCGCATGCCCAGGGCGACATCGCGCGCATCGGCGAGGTCGAGTCGATGACCTTCGGCCGGGCGGTGAACTACAACGGCTATGGCTATCCGGATGCCATGGTGCTGAAGATGAGCACCAAGAAGGGCGAGTCGGGCGGCCCGGTATTCAACAGCTCCGGCGAACTCACCGGAATGGTGGTCAGCACGCTGTCCGACGGCAACGGCCGGCCGCTCAACCTCGCCCATGCCATTCCGACGGCGGCGCTCGCCGGCTTCGTCTGCGAGAACACCGCCTGCTCGGCACGCTGGCAGGCGCTGCGGTCGCAGGCGGCATCACGCTGCGGAGCCTAGTACTTCTCGCCTCCCCCTCGTGGGGAGGGCGTAGGGGGCGCCAAGCGCCTGGTAGGGGGATCTGCGCCCCATGGGTCCCCCACCCCCGGCCCCTCCCCACAAGGGGGAGGGGTGAAGATGCATCACGGCAACAGGATCGTCGAACCGGTGGTGTCGCGCGATTCAAGATCTCGATGCGCTTTGGCGGCATCGGCGAGGCGATAGCGCTGGTTCACCTCGATCTTGACCTTGCCGCTTTCGACCATGTGAACGAGGTCCTCAGCGGTTTCCTTGAACTCGGCGTCGGTGCCGACATAGCTGAAAAGAGTTGGCCTCGTCACATAGAGCGAGCCCTTGGCTGAAAGCTGGCCGAGATCGAAATTCCGGACCGGGCCGGAGGCATTGCCGAAGCTGGCCAGAAGGCCGCGGATCTTCAGGCTATCGAGGGAGGCATTGACCGTCGCTGCCCCGACGCCGTCATAGACGACCGGCACGCCGACGCCGCCGGTCAGCGCCCTGACCCGCTTGGCGACGTCCTCCTCGCGATAGTTGATGACATGATCGCAGCCATGGGCACGGGCGATCTCGGCCTTTTGCGGCGATCCCACCGTGCCGATGACGGTCGCCCCGAGCGCCTTGGCCCATTGCACGGCAATCAGACCGACACCGCCGGCAGCAGCATGAAACAGGATGGTGTCGCCCGGCTGCACCTTATAGGTGGCGCGTAAAAGATAACGCGCCGTCATGCCTTTCAGCATCATTGCAGCGGCGGTCTCGTCGGCGATGCGATCCGGCAGCTTGACGACGCGATTGGCCGGGTAGTTGCGCTTCTCGGAATAGGCGCCGACGGAGCCGGTGCCATAGGCGACGCGGTCGCCGGGCTTGAGGCCGGTGACGCCCTCGCCCACCGCCTCGATGACGCCTGCCGCCTCAAGCCCGATCCCTGACGGCAGAGGCACGGGATAGAGGCCGGAGCGGTGATAGGTGTCGATAAAGTTCAGGCCGATCGCCGTGTGACGAATGGTGACCTCGCCCCTGCCCGGCGGCGGCAGATCGACCTGCTCGAGATGGAGCACGTCGGGACCGCCAGGATCGGAAAAGCGGATTGCCTTGACCTTTGCCATCGCTCATGCCTTTGCCATTGGTTAGACCTGATGGGATGATGCTCTACAGTGATGGGTGACGAGCAGCAAGCCGGTTGCCCAAAGCCCAAGGACGTTGAAGCAATGCCCTTCACCATCAACCGAGCCGTCGCCGCGGTTCGGCCGGCGCCGATCGCCGAGGCGCAGGCATGGATTCCAAGCCAGGCGTCGCAGCGGCTCTTCATCAACCTGTGCCAGGCGGTGCCAAGCTATCCTCCGGCCGACAGCATGATGGAGGCAATCGCGGCGGCAGCCATGCGGCCCGATACGGGGTTCTACACCCCGGTCCGGGGGCTGCCCGAGCTGCGCCGGGCGCTGGCGGCCGACATGGCGCAGGATTACCGCGGGGCGATCGATGCCGAGGATGTGGCAATCACCGCCGGGTGCAATCAGGCCTTCTGCGCGGTGCTGTCGGCAGTGGCCGGGCCCGGCGACAACGTGGTCCTGCCGGTGCCGTGGTACTTCAACCACCAGATGTGGCTCGACCTGCAGCAGATCGCCATCCGGCCGCTGCCGCTTTCCTCGGCGACCGGCTGGCCCGACCTGCAGGCGGCGCGGTCGCTCATCGACGAGAACACCCGCGCCATCGTGCTGGTGACGCCCAACAATCCGACAGGCTCGGTCTATGGCGCCGAGCAAATCCGTGATTTTTATGATCTCGCCCGGGCCCGCGGCGTCGCTCTCGTCCTCGACGAGACCTATAAGGACTTCCGCGCCGATCCGAGCGAGCCGGCGCACCGGCTGTTCGGCGATCCCGACTGGCGGCAAACGCTCGTCCAGCTCTACAGCTTCTCCAAGGCCTTCGCGATCACCGGCTACCGAGTGGGCTCGGTGATCGGCGGTCCCGAGCTGATCGACGCGGTCGAGAAGATCGTCGACTGCATGGCGATCTGCGCGCCGCGCATCGCGCAGGAGGCGGCTCTGTTCGGGCTCGAGACTCTCACCGAGTGGAAGCGCGACAAGGCGCGGCAGATGCAGGCGAGGCTCAAGGCGCTGATCGACGCCTTCCGGACGCCGGGGCTCGACTACGAGCTGATCAGCGCCGGGGCCTATTTCGCCTATGTCCGGCATCCCTTCGAGGGGGAGCGCGCCGAGAGCGTGGCGCGGCGGCTCGCCCGCGATCACCATATGCTGGTGCTGCCGGGGAGCATGTTCGGACCCGATCAGGAGCGCTATCTCAGGCTCGCCTTCGCCAATGTGGATGCCGAGCTGATGCCGGAAATGGCGGAACGGTTCCTGGAAAGCCAGGTCGCCGGCAGGCTCTAGAGCCTGATGTTATCAGGTAGACCCAGCCTGCGTTGCGCTGCGGCGTTACGATCCGCAAGGAGCCGCGCGTAGCGCGATGCGGGACATCGGGCAAGCGCGGCGACACAGCGGGCGGCCGCCGCGGCGCAACCCCAAGGGCCGGGCGCTTTTGCCGCGTTGGTTCGTCGAAGGCCTCGACCGTATTGCCGATACGCCCTTCGGCCGTTCTCCTGCCCACGCGGCAAAATCGCCTCGGCGCAGGTGGGTCCATCTGATAACATCAGGCTCGACCACTGCGGCAAGAAAGAGCTGCATGGCCGGGTCAAGCCCGGCCATGGGGGCGGAAGCTTCAGTCCGCCGCAAGCCCTCCAAAAACCGGGTAAGTTGTTGCCCACCGGCTTTTGTCGCCTATATGTGGGCCATGAACACCGCTTCCCGCACTGCCGCCTCGCGCACCCTGCTCAAGCTCACATCGCAATGGCTGATGGACCAGGCGCTCGCCGAAACCAGCCTGAAGGACGTGGTTAACGGCCTTTGCGAACGGCTGCTTGCGGCCGGGGTGCCGATCGCCCGAGCGCATGTTTCCTTTGCGGTGCTGCACCCGCTTTATCGAAGCATCGGCTACACCTGGTGGCGCGGCAAGGGCTTGACGGTCGAGGGCTACCGGCACGATGCCACCAGCGACGGCTCGAACCGGTTCCTCAAGAGCCCGTATTTCCACCTCCTGCACCATGGCCTCGAGCATTTGCGGCGGCGGCTCGATACCGGCGGCGAGGCGGAATTCCCGATCATCGACGACCTCCGGGCCCTCGCCATGACCGATTACATCGCCTATGCCAGCGCCTTCGATCCCGACCGGCTGCGCGGCATGGTGGGCTCCTGGTCGACCGACCAGTCGGGCGGTTTTGCCGAATCCGAGATCAATGCGCTCATCGATATCCAGCGAACCTTCGCGGTGACGTGCAAATCGGCGCTGCGCGGCGACATCGCCAAGAGCGTGCTGTCGACCTATATCGGCAAGGACGCCGGGTCGCGCGTGCTGCTCGGCCAGGTCAAACGCGGCGATGGCGAGACCATCCGGGCTGCCCTGGTGTTCGGGGATTTGCGCGACTCGACCCGGCTTGCCGAAGAGCTTGGGCGGCAGGACTATATCGAGTCGCTCAACGCCTATTTCGACTCGGTGGCGGGCGCCTTTGCCGATGCGGGCGGCGAGATTCTGAGCTTTGTCGGCGACGGCTTTCTCGCGATCTTTCCCTGCGAGCGCCACAAGCGGGAAACCCAGGAGGCCTGCCTCAAGGTGCTGCAGGCGTCCGAAGAAGCGATCCGACGCATGGCGGCGACGAATCGCGAGCGGGCCGAAAGCGGGCGCCCGGCGCTCCAATTCGGGCTCGGGCTCCATATCGGCAATGTGATGTTCGGCAATGTCGGACTGGCGGACCGGCTGACCTTCTCGGCATTCGGCAGCGCCGTCAACACCGCGTCGCGTCTCGAGGATCTGACCAAGGTCCATGGCACTCCGGTGGTGGCGAGCCAGGATTTCCGAGACTACGCCGGCGGGCGGTGGGAGCTTCTGGGCGAGGAGGCGCTGCGCGGGCTCGACCACCCCGTGCCGGTCTGGGCGCCGGTCCCGGAAGGGGCGGAGCGCCCGGCAGTCGCGCGGGCCCAGACCAAGGAGGCCCTTTTCACGGATGCCGAGAACGTCGTATTGCTGGCCCGAAGGAAGCCGGGAACGGCAAATTAGGGTTCGAGGAGGGCTCAAAAGCGTCCGAAATCTTGTCTTGCGCCTGTCAAGGGGTTCAGGCAGTTTTCACTCTACCGTGAGGGGGCTCTTGCGGTATGAGACGGCGGATCAACCGGTCTGCCGCGGGCGGGGACGACTGAGCAAGAACCTGCAACCGGCTGAGATGAGCGCGGAAGGGGTGAAAGGTCGCATGCCTTTCCTGCCCCGGCGAGACACCGATGCTTTCTCATTTCATCGTCAGAGTGCTCAATGACGGCCCAAACCGACCTGCTGCGCGTTGAAAATCTGAGGATCAGCTTTTCGCTTCATGGCGGCGTGATCGAAGCGGTGCGGCGGTCGAGCCTCCGGATCCTGCCCGGCAAGGTGACCGCGCTGGTCGGGGAATCGGGTTCAGGCAAATCCGTCATGGGTCAGGCCATTCTCGGGATCCTGCCGCGGGTCGGGCAGATCACCGGCGGGCGCATCCTGTTCACCGATCCGAGAAACCAGCCTCCGAGCACCGTCGACCTGGCCGCGCTCGACCCCGACAGCAGCGAGTACCGGGCTTTGCGCGGCGGTCGCATCGCCATGATCTTTCAAGAGCCGATGACGTCGCTGTCGCCGGTCCACACCATCGGCAACCAGATCCAGGAAGCGCTGCAGCTGCATCAGCCGGTAGCGCGTCAGGAGGCACGGCACAAGACCGAGGAGATGCTGGGACTGGTCGGCTTTCCCCACCCCGGCAAGGCCTATGACATGTATCCATTCGAGCTGTCGGGGGGCTTGCGGCAGCGGGCGATGGTCGCCATGGCGCTGATCTGCCGGCCGGCGCTGCTGATCGCCGACGAGCCGACGACGGCGCTCGACGTCACCATCCAGGCGCAGATCCTCAAGCTGCTGCGCGACCTGCAGCAGCGCTTCGAGATGTCGATGCTGCTGATCACCCATGACCTCGGCGTGGTGGCGAACGCGGCCGACGAGGTGGCGGTGATCTACCATGGCGAGATCATGGAGGCCGGCACCGTGCAGCACATCTTCAACGCGCCGCAGCACACCTATCTCAAGGCGCTGATGGCGGCGGTACCGCATTTCAACATGAAGCCGGGCCAGAGGCTCGCGTCGCTGCGCGACATCGCGGTGTCGGCCAACATGCTGTTCGCTCAGCGCAAGCGCGATGCGGGGCAGAGCGGCAGCCCGGTGCTGCTCTCGGTCCAGAACTTGTCGAAATCGTTCTCGACCCGCAAGGAAGGCTGGTTCGGCGCCGGCGAGAAGTCAACCGTCAAGGCGGTCGACAATGTCAGCTTCGAGATCCGGCGGGGCGAATGCCTGGGGCTCGTCGGCGAAAGCGGCTGCGGCAAGACCACGGTGTCGAAGCTGCTGATGCGGGCGGTGACCGCCGACTCCGGCACCGCCGTCTACGACACCGAAGCCGGACCGGTCGATCTTCTCACGCTCCGCGGCGCCCCGCTCAAGAAGATGCGGCAGCGCATCCAGATGGTGTTCCAGGACCCCTTCTCGTCGCTCAGCCCGCGCATGACTGTGTCCAACATCCTGCGCGAGCCGCTCGAGGTGCATGGCGTCGGCAATGAGAAGTCGCGGGCCAAGCTGGTCGCCGAGCTGATGCGGGCGGTCGGTCTCGATCCGCGATTCCAGGCCCGCTATCCGCACAGCTTCTCGGGCGGGCAGCGGCAGCGCATCGGCATCGCTCGGGCGCTCGCACTCGATCCGGACCTTCTGATCTGCGACGAGCCGGTGTCGGCGCTCGATGTGTCCGTCCAGGCGCAGGTGCTCAATCTGCTCAAGGACCTGCAGAACGAGCTTGGCCTCACCTATCTGTTCATCTCGCACAATCTCGCGGTCGTCGACTATATGTCCGACCGGATCGCCGTGATGTGCCGCGGCCGCATCGTCGAGCTGGCGCCGCGGGAGGTGCTGTTCAAGGCGCCGGCTCATCCCTACACGCGGGCGCTCCTTGCCGCGGTACCCTATCCGGATCTCGCCCGGCCGCTCGACTTCAAGCTGCTCGATCTCGGCGGCGCCTCCGACGACCGCAGCTGGGGCCCGCAATTCCGCAATGGCGGCGACCCGGGAGAGCTGCAGCATATGGATATCGGGCCGGGCCACCTCGTGCTCGCCCGCAAAACCGCAGACATCAGGGAGCTTCGCCCATGATCCGGTGGCTCTTTCGCGCGGCACTGATCGCGCTGCCGCTGCTCATCGCAGCTCCGGCTCACGCCTATACCGAAACGCCGTCGCTGGCCGACAAGGTGAAAGGCGGCGAACTGCCGCCGATCGCGGACAGGCTGCCGGCCAATCCGCGGGTGATCGACCTGCCCGCAATGGGCCGGAAGGTCGGCACGCATGGCGGCAAGATCAATTCGGTGATCGGCAGCCAGAAGGACATCCGCTTCATGTCGATCAACGGCTACGCCCGGCTGGTCGGTTATGACGACAAGCTGCAGCTCGTGCCCGACATACTGGACAAATTCACCGTCGAGGACGGCCGCATCTTCACGCTGACCTTGCGCAAAGGCCACAAATGGTCGGATGGCCGGCCCGTCACCTCGGAGGATTTCCGCTACGCCTACGAGAATGTGCTGCTGAACGAGGATCTCAATCCTGGCGGACTGCCGACCGAGATGATGCCCGAGGGCAAGGCGCCGAAATTCACCGTCGTCGACGACCTCACGGTGAAATTCGAATTCCAGGATCCCAATCCGAATTTCCTCCCCTCTCTTGCTGCGCCGCTGCCGCCGCCGATCCTGCTCCCCTCCCACTATCTCAAGCAGTTCCACAAGAAGTTCCAGAGCAAGGAGAAGCTCGAGGAACTGGTCAAGGCCGGGAAGTACAAGAACTGGAAGCAGATGCACATACGGCTCGCCCGGCAGAACCGGCCGGAGAATCCGGAGCTGCCGACGCTCGACCCGTGGGTCAACACCACCTCGCCGCCCGCCGAGCAGTTCGTGTTCGTGCGCAATCCCTATTTCCACCGGGTCGACACCGCCGGCCAGCAGCTCCCCTATGTCGACCAGTTCGTGCTCAACACCAGCTCGACCCAGCTCATCGCCGCCAAGACGGGGGCCGGGGAAAGCGACCTGCAGTCGCGCTACATCGAGTTCGAGGACTATACGTTTCTGAAGCAAGCCGAGCAGCGGGAGAATATCGACGTGCTGCTGTGGGAGCGCACGCAGGGCTCCCGGGTGGCGCTGTTCCCGAACCTGAACTACCAGGACCCGGTGTGGCGCAAGATCTTCCATGACGCCCGGTTCCGCCGCGCCCTGTCGCTCGCCATCAACCGCCACGAGATCAACATGGCGGTGTTTTTCGGGCTGGGCCGGGAAAGCGCCGACACGATCCTGCCGCAGAGCCCGCTGTTCCAGGAGTCCTATGCCAAGGCATGGGCCAATTACGATCCGGCGACAGCCAACCAGCTCCTCGACGAGATGGGCCTCGACAAGCGCGATTCGGAGGGCTACCGGCTCCTGCCGGACGGCCGGGTGGCGGAGCTCGTGGTCGAGACGGCGGGCGAGGAGCGCATGGAGCTCGATGTCCTCGAGCTGGTGCGCGATCACTGGAAGGATATCGGGATCAAGCTCTTCCCGCGCTCGACGCAGCGCGACGTCTTCCGCTCGCGGGCAATCGCCGGGCAGGTGATGGTCGGGGTGTGGTCGGGCATCGACAATGGCGTTCCGACCGCCGACATGGAGCCCTCGGAACTTGCACCGACAACCGAGGCACAGCTGCAATGGCCGCTGTGGGGCCTCTATTTCGCCAACCGGGGCGCCAAGGGCGAGGCGCCGGACATTCCCGAGGTCAAGGAGCTCTTGAAGCTGCTCGAGGAATGGCGCCGCACGGTCGATTCGGCACCGCGCGCCGAGATCTGGAAGAAGATGCTGGCGCTCTACACCGATCAAGTGTTCTCGATCGGCACGGTGAGCAGCACGCTGCAGCCGGTGGTCCGCCGCAGGACGCTGAAGAATGTTCCCGACAAGGCGCTCTTCGCCTATGCGCCGACCGCCTATCTCGGCGTCTATCTGCCGGACACCTTCTTCTATGCCAAGGGAGCTCAATAGATGCTGCGCTACATCCTTTGGCGGATCGCGGTGATGATCCCGACCTTGCTGATCATCAGCGCGCTGGTCTTCACCATCATCGAGCTGCCGCCGGGAGACTATTTCGAGAGCTATATCGCCGAGCTGCAGGCGAGCGGCGAAACCGTCGACGTGAAGCAGATCGAGACGCTCAGGGCCGAGTACGGCTTCGACAAGCCGCCGATCGAGCGCTATTTCGTGTGGCTTGCCGGCATGCTGCATGGAGATTTCGGCTATTCGTTCGAATATCAGCTGCCGGTGTCGGAGGTGGTGGGAGACCGACTATGGCTGACGGTGCTCGTATCCTTCGTCACCATTATCTTCACCTGGCTCGTCGCCTTTCCCATCGGGATCTATTCGGCAACACACCAATATAGTTGGAGCGACTATGGGCTGACCTTCCTCGGTCTCATCGGGCTCGCGACGCCCAACTTCCTGTTGGCTCTGGTCTTCATGTATTTCGCCAACATCCTGTTCGGCACCTCGCTCGGCCATCTCATGGATTCCCAGTTTCTCAACGAGCCGATGAGCTGGGCCAAGGCGAAGTCGATCCTGGCGCATCTCTGGATCCCGGTCATCATCATCGGGGCCGCCGGCACGGCCGGCATGATCAGGCGGGTGCGTGCCAATCTCCTCGATGAGCTGCAAAAGCAGTATGTGATCACCGCCAAGGCAAAGGGGCTTCATCCGTTCAAGGCGCTGGTCAAGTATCCGCTGCGGATGTCGCTCAACTTCTTCATCTCGGATATCGGCTCATACCTGCCATCGATCGTGTCCGGCGCCGAGATCACCGCCATCGTTCTCTCGCTTGAAACGACAGGTCCGTTGCTCATCAAGGCGTTGCAGAGCCAGGACATGTATCTCGCCGGCTCGTTCCTGATGTTCCTGGCGTTTCTGACGGTGGTCGGGGTGCTGATCTCGGACCTGGCGCTGGCGCTGCTTGATCCGCGCATCCGGCTGCAGGGAGGCAGCACGAAATGAACGATGTGGTGGTGGCGCGCTCGCCAGTCCCGCCGCCCGGGAGTCCGATGCCGCATTACGTATCGGAAGCGCCCTTCGATCCGCGTTCGATCGAGAAGCTGACGCCCGATCAGGAACGGATCTATCTCGCTTCGCAATGGCGGCTGATGTGGTGGAAGTTCCGCCGCCATCGAGTGGCGGTGTGGAGCGGCGCGTTCCTGGGATTGCTCTATTTCTCGATCTTGCTCACCGAGTTCCTGGCCCCCTTCCCGCTTAACGAACGCCATGTCGACTTCATCCACATGCCACCGCAGCGGGTGCATTTCTTTCATGAGGGGCAATTCATCGGGCCATTCGTCTACGGAGGCCAATACAAGCTGGACATGGACCATTTGAAGCGGGTCTATACGGTCGACAAGGACAAGGTCTTCCCGATCCGCTTCTTCTGCCGCAGCTACTCTTATAAGCTTTTTGGCGTGATCCCCACCGACTTGCACCTGTTCTGCCCGACGCAGAACGCGCCGATGTTCCTGCTCGGGACCGACCGGCTCGGCCGCGATATGCTGTCGCGGATCATCTATGGGGCGCGGGTGTCGCTCACCATCGGTCTCCTCGGCGTCACCATCTCCTTCGTGCTCGGCATCGTGATCGGCGGGCTTGCGGGCTATTACGGGGGCTTCGTCGACTTGATCGTGCAGCGCATCATCGAGGTGCTGCAATCGATCCCGAGCATACCGCTGTGGCTGGCGCTTGCCGCGATCATGCCGCCGACCTGGAGTCCGCTGCTCGTCTATTTCGGCATTACCATCATATTGGGCCTCCTCCACTGGACGGGGCTGGCGCGGGCGGTGCGCTCGAAACTCCTGGCGCTGCGCGAGGAGGATTACGTGCTGGCAGCCCAGCTCATGGGCGCCAACCCGCCGCGCATCATCTCCCGTCATCTCATCCCGGGCTTCACGTCGCACCTCATCGCGACGGCGACGATCGCCATCCCCGGGATGATTCTCGGCGAGACCGCCTTAAGCTTCCTCGGCTTCGGGCTTCGGCCGCCAATCACCAGCTGGGGCGTCCTCCTCACCGAGGCCCAGAATATCAGCGTGGTCGCCCTCTACCCATGGTTGATGTTTCCTGTCATACCCGTCATCATGGTGATTCTGGCTTTCAATTTCCTCGGTGACGGCCTCCGCGATGCGGCCGACCCTTATCGCTAGCGAGTCGCCTGACCCCAAGACCACGGATCGGACAGGAATGCAAAAAGTCTGGATGGCCGATCACAGCCCGGCCACGAGGGGTTCAAGCGCTGCGGCGCCTGTGCCATACTCGTTCACCTGGATGGGGCGCCGCGGGACGGCCGCTTTCGTCGCGAAAGGTTAAGGAGCCTGAACGATGCGGCGGCTTGGTCATGCGCGCATCCTAATGTACAGCCATGATACTTTCGGCCTCGGGCATCTGCGGCGCTGCCGCACGATTGCGCATGCGCTGGTCGAGCAATTCAAGGGATTGCACGTGCTTATCATTTCGGGGTCGCCGATCGCCGGCGCCTTCGATTTCCGGGCGCGGGTGGACTTCGTCAAGATCCCGAGCGTGATCAAGCTCTACAACGGTGAATACACCTCGATCGCCCGCCACATCGATCTCCAGGAAACGCTGGAGATGCGCCAGTCGATCATCCGCCACACCGCCGAATCCTATCAGCCCGACATCATGATCGTCGACAAGGAGCCGCTCGGCATGCGGGGCGAGCTGCAGGACACCTTGTCCTTCCTCAAGACCCACGGCACCACCCTGGTGCTGGGACTGCGCGATGTGATGGACTCGCCCTCGCTGCTCCAGGCGGAATGGGCGCGGCACAATGTCCTGAAGCGGGTCGAGGCGCTATACGACTCGATCTGGGTCTATGGCCCTGCCGATTTCTGGGACCCGCTTACCGGCTTCGAGGTGCCGGCAAACGTCCAGGCGCGGATGGTGTTCACGGGTTTCCTCGAGCGCACGCTGCCGCATATGTCGAGCTCCCAGAACCGGCCGGAAGGCGATTATCTGCTGGTCACCACCGGCGGCGGCGGCGACGGTGCCGAGCTGATGAACCAGGTGCTCGACACCTATGGCGCCTATCCCGAGCTGCAGCGGCCTCTGCTCCTGGTGCTCGGGCCGCTCATGCCGAGCGACGAGCGCGAGCGGATTCGGGCCCGGGCCAAGGCGTTTCCGCAGGCCTCGGTCATCGAGTTCGACAATCGCATGGAGGCGCTGATCGACGGCGCCAAGGCGATCGTCAGCATGGGCGGTTACAACACCTTCTGCGAGATCCTGTCGTTCGACAAGCGGGCGCTGCTGGTGCCGCGGGTGCGTCCCAGGGAGGAACAGCTGATCCGGGCGCGACGGGCCGCCGATCTCGGCATCCTGGACATGCTGGAGCCGACCGAAGCGGCGGATCCGGCAAAGCTCGCGGCAGCGCTGCGGCGGGTCTATCTCAGGCCGCGGCCGTCAGAGTGCGAGCGGGCGCTCGAGCTTGGCGGACTGGCTGCCATCTGCGATCTGGTCGACAGCTGGCTCGCCCGCGATTCGCATCGCCGGCTCATCGCTGTCGAAGGCGGTCTCTAGAGCATGGCGAGTTGGGGGACAGTGCGTCGATGATCCCACCTTGCCGCATCGTGCTGTAGCAGGCTCGCATGGCTGACAAAATCGCCGTCCTGCTCAGCTGCTATCCACGCATGTCGGAAACCTTCGTGGCACAGGAGCTGCTCGGCCTCGAGCAGGCCGGTCTCGAGATCGAGATCGTCTCGCTGATGCGACCGGAGACGGCGCAGCGCCAGCCGGTCAATGACGAGATCCGCGCTCCGGTCCACTACCTGCCCTACTCGCTGCTCTTCGACCTGCCGGCCTTTGTCGCTGCCTGGAGACGGCAGCGCCGGCAGCCGAATTATGCGGCAGCGCTCGCTGTCTTCCGCCGCGATCTGAGGCGCGACCTCACAATCGGCCGGATCCGGCGCTTCGCTCAGGCGCTCGTGGTGGCCGACCGACTGGCGCCGCGTTACAGCCGGCTCCATGCCAACTTCATGCACAAGCCGGCGACCGTTGCGGACTATGTCGGGCTCCTCACCGGCCTCACATGGACGTGCTCGGCCCACGCCAAGGACATCTGGACAGAGCCCGAATGGAATGTGCGCGAGAAGCTCGGGCGGCTCGAATGGGCGGTGACATGCACCCGCCACGGATTCGACCGGCTGCGGGCGCTTGCCGCCGATCCGACCCGCGTTCATTTCAGCTATCACGGTCTCGATCTCACGCGGTTTGCGCCGTTCGCCGGATCCCGCCCGCCGAGAACCGGTGCCGAGGCTTCGGACTGCCTGACCCTGCTCGCGGTCGGGCGGATGGTGCCGAAGAAGGGCTTCGACACGCTGCTCGAGGCACTGGCGCTGCTGCCGCCCGAGCTGTGGTGGCGGCTCAACATTATCGGCTCCGGCAGCGAGGCCGACATGCTGAAGACGGCAGCGCAAAGGCTCGGCATCGCCGACAGGATCGATTGGCTGGGCACGCTCGACCAAGGGCAGGTCCTCGACCACTACCGCGCCGCCGATCTCTTCGTGCTGCCCTGCCGGATCGCGGCGGATGGCGATCGCGACGGCCTGCCGAACGTTCTTGTCGAGGCAGCAAGCCAGCGGCTAGCGATGGTTTCGACGATGGTCTCGGCCATCCCCGAACTGATCAGGGACGGCACCGAGGGCTTGCTGGTGCCGCCTGCCGATCCGGCGCGGCTGGCGGCGGCGTTGCTGCGACTGGCACGCGATCCGGGCTTGCGCGAAATGCTCGGGCGCAATGCCGAGCGGCGGGTGCGGGCGGAGTTCGATCATCACGGCAGCATCGCCTTTCTCATGGCGCTCTTCGAGGGACGACGAGCGGCAGCGTGATGGCGGCGGCACGCATATTCTTCTACGTCCAGCACCTTCTCGGCATCGGCCATCTCGCCCGGGCCAGCCACATCGCTGAAGCTTTCAAACGCCACGGGCTCGACCCGGTCCTGGTGACAGGCGGCCTGCCCGCGCCAGGTTTCCCGCCGCCCGGCATCACCCATGTCGAACTGCCGCCGCTCAGGGCCGCCGACGGATTCGGTTCGCTCCTAACGGCAGACGGCGCGAGGGTCTCGCCGGCGTTCCTGGCGGCCCGCCGCAGCCGCCTGGTCGCTCTCCTTCATTCGGCGATGCCGCAGCTGATCCTGATCGAGGCCTTCCCGTTCGGCCGCCGGCAGATGCGCTTCGAGCTTCTGGCCCTGCTCGAGGCTGCCCGGGCGATGACTCCGAGGCCGATCGTGGCCGTGTCGGTGCGCGACATCGTCCAGCCGCCCAGCAAAACCGGCCGCGCCGCCGAGGTGCTGCGCACCCTCGATCTCTATTTCGACCACGTGCTGGTGCATGGCGATCCGACGCTGGTCCGGCTCAGCGACAGCTTCCCGGCGGAGGCGCGGATCAGACCGCCGATCAGCTATACGGGGCTGGTCACCGGCGGGGCAATTCCTGCGGCAGCGGAAAGCTTCGATGTCATCGTCTCGGCCGGCGGGGGCGCGG
Source organism: Aestuariivirgaceae bacterium (assembly GCA_036265615.1). Lineage (GTDB taxonomy): Bacteria > Pseudomonadota > Alphaproteobacteria > Rhizobiales > Aestuariivirgaceae > DATAFF01. The sequence goes on along the minus strand of DATAOT010000132.1, from coordinate 11,980 downwards.
CCCAGGGACGGCTCTGCACGACGGCGCTCGAGGCGCGAGCCCAGTCGCCGCTTGGCGACGCGCGTTGGCTGCTGGTCACCGGTCCCAATGCGCCGGTCGGGCTCGTCGATTCGCTCCGGCACAAGCTCCGTCCCGGGGATCGGGTCATGCCGTTCCGCAGCGACTTTCGCAGCCTTCTCGCCGCGGCACGACTTTCGATTTCGCAGGCGGGGTACAACACCTGCGGAGATCTTCTGCAGTCGGGCTGCCCATCGGTCCTCGTTCCCTTTGCGGCGGGCGGCGAGCGCGAGCAGACGCTGCGCGCCGAGCGGCTGGCCGGCCGCGGGCTCGCAGTCGCGCTCGACGAGGCAAGCCTCGATGCGGCGGGGCTCGCAGCGGCGATGGCGCGCGCCATCGCCGTCGGTCGCCGCAGCGATGGCCCGGGCATCGATCTCGGCGGTGCCGAGAAGACGGCAGGGCTCGTCCAACAGATGATCAGCGCAGGCCGATCAGCATGAAGCGGGTGTAGTTCTTGAGCTTGAGCTCGCCGGAATAGAGGAGGCGCGACAGCGCAGCGGTATCGGCGAAATGCCGGAGCGAGCCGACGATGTTCACATGGGTGGGCTCGCCCGCGTAGTTGTTGGACTGGAGCAGCACCGGCATGCCCCGCGGCAGAAGGGCGAGCCAACCCCGTAGATCGGGAATGTGCTCGCAGCTCGTGTTGATCACGAGAGCCGGGCGCGTCTCCAGGCGATGGTAGTCAAGGCCGTACATGTCGGCAGCACCGGTCGAGAACCGGCCGGCGGCGGCAGCTTCGGCATTGAGGGCCTCGGCGACCGGCGCAACCGCCGGGTCGACATCGATGCTGGTGACATGGCCGATGGCGAAGCGCGGGTCATCGAGCAGGATGGCGGCCAGCACCCCATACCAGCCGCCGAGAATCCAGATGGTGGCGAATGCGGGTCCGAGATGGGCAAAAAGTGCATCGCGTGCCCAGATCTTGCAGGCGACCTGCTTGTGGTTGAAGGCAACATCGAGTGCGGCGTCGGGGAAGGCTGCGACCGTTCTTGCCAAGGAGGCGATCAGGGGGCTTGACGTGTAGCTTGCCACCCCACGTAGCAGGTCGAAGGCATAGTCAATCTCCCGAGCGTCCCCCCTGCCCTGTCGAGCAGCGGATTTCTGTGGCCATTCAGTGGCATTGGACATTTCGACCTTGTATGCTCCCGCCGCGAGCGGCGCAACACGCCCTCCGTCAGCGGAACACATGGCGTCGAAGCAGTTGGAGACATCCCCGGCACAGCGAGGGCCGATGGCAGGCATCTCGCATCTGGCAGGCCCGGCAGCGCCCGTGCGGCAGCTGCTGGCGGCCTATTTCGTGCGCGATTGCCCTCACATTGTCGAAATCGGCGGCCATCTCACTCCGGTGACCCCGTACCTTATCCACCATCCGGAATCGGTTCTCGTGGTCGATCCGAAGGCCGCGCCCCGCAACGAGGACAAGCTGCACGGGCGACCCTGCCGGGTGCGCCATGTCGCGCGCAAATTCCAGGAGTTGACCTTCGACCTTGCGCCGCACACCTATGGGCTGGTTCTGCTTGGCTTTTCGCTGAAGCAGGCCGGCGGCAGAGAGGCCCTCGGCAGCAAGCTCCTCGATCTCGTCGATCATGCCCTGAAAGTGGTCATCGAATGGGCGCCGCGGCTCGAACGGGCGGCGCTCCAGGTGCCCCATCTGCTGAACCGGCCGAATCTGAGGCAGCTCTGCCGCATCGATTACGCACTCGAGGATGGAACCATCGAGCATTCACCCTATGGTCAGCGGCGCATGGTCGTGCTCGAGCCCATCCGCACCGGCAGCTTTTGAAGGGTAAATGGAAACCAGCCTTCTTCGATATATCTGGTCGCATACGAGAGCACCACAGCTGTGGATTCTGGCGGTGGTGCTTGCCTCCATGCCGACCTATTTCTGGTCGCTCGACCTGCCGAAATACATCGTCAACGGCCCGATCCAGGGGCGCGGCTTCGAGAACCCGGAAGACACCGAGACCTTCATGAAGCTGACGTTGTCGGCGCCGTCCTGGCTGCCGATCTCGGGATCGGTCGAGCTGTTCAGCGGCTTCGAGCTGACGCGGCTGCAGATGCTGTTCGCGCTCAGCTGCGTGTTCCTGTTCCTGGTCATCGTCAACGGCCTGTTCAAATATTACATCAACACCTACAAGGGCCGGCTCGGCGAGCGGATGCTGCGCCGCATCCGCTTCGACCTGGTCGACAGGGTGCTCCGCTTCCCGATCAACCAGTTCAAGCGGGTGAAGTCGGCCGAGGTCGCCAGCATGGTGAAGGACGAGGTCGAGCCGCTCGGCGGCTTCATCGGCGATGCCTTCGTCCAGCCGGTGTTCCTCGGCGGTCAGGCGATCACCGCGATGCTGTTCATCCTGGTGCAGAATGTCTGGCTCGGACTGATCGCGACCGGGATCATCGGGGTGCAGTTCGTGCTGATCCCGCGGTTGCGGCGGCGGCTGATCGTGCTGCAGAAGGAGCGCCAGATCACCGCTCGGGAACTGGCGGGGAGGGTCGGCGAGGTGGTGGAGGGGATTTCCGCCGTCCACACCAACGATACGTCGAATTACGAACGGGCCGACGTCAGCGATCGGCTGTCGAAGATCTACGACATCCGCTTCGAGCTTTATCAGCGGAAGTTCTTCGTCAAGTTCCTCAACAATTTCCTCGCCCAGCTGACACCATTCCTGTTCTACGCGGTGGGGGGCTATTTCGCGCTCAGAGGCACGCTCGATGTCGGGCAGCTGGTGGCCGTGATCTCGGCCTACAAGGACCTGCCGTCGCCGATCAAGGAGCTCATCGACTGGGACCAGCAGCGGCTCGATGTTCAGGTGAAGTTCAGCCAGGTCGTCGAGCAGTTCACCGTGGAAGAGATGATGGACCGCCGGCTACAGTCGCCACATCCGGAGGCGGTCCCGCCGCTGACCGAACCGGTGTCGACCCACAGTCTTTCGGTCGCCGACGACACCGGGGCCCGGCTGCTCGAGAGCACCACGATCACCATCAATCCTGGCGAGCGCATCGCGCTGGTCGGCAGCGTCAATTCAGGCGCCGAGACGGTGGGCGACGTGCTGGCCCGGCTGGTGATGCCGAGCGCCGGCAAGGCATCGATCGGCAAGGACAACATCTTCGAGCTGCATGAGGCAGTGACCGGGCGGCGGCTCGGCTACGGCTCGTCCGACACGTTCCTGCCGCAGGGAACGGTGCGCGACACCCTGCTCTATGTCCTCAAGCATGCGCCGCTGCGGCCGGTTCGGCAGGAAGGCGTGCCCAGTCGCGATGTCGAGCGCTTCGCTTACGAGGCGCGGCGCGCCGGCAACAGCGATCTCGACATCCATGCCGACTGGATCGACTACGAGTCGGCGGGAGCCGATGGTCCGGACAGCATTCTCGCCGTCATCAAGCGGGTGCTGAAAGTGTGCGGTCTGGCGGACGACATTTTCGATCTCGGACTGCGCGGCACGATCCGGCCGGATGACAATCCGGAGCTCGCCGAGCGGGTCGTCGAGGCACGTCATGAGCTGAGACGGCGCCTCGCAGCGCCGGAGCTTGCGAATCTCGTCGAGCCATTCTCGGCGGATGCCTACAGCCGGCAGGCGACAGTTGCGGAAAATCTGCTGTTCGGCACGCCGGTCGGGCCGACCTTCAACGACGCCAATCTGGCGAGCAATGCCTATCTCAAGGGCGTGCTCAAGGAGAACGGGCTCGACCAGCAGCTGTTCGAGATCGGCCGGCAGATCGCCGCCACCACGCTCGAGCTGTTCGAGGATCTGCCGCCAGGCCACCCGTTCTTCGAGCAGCTCAGCTTCATGACGGCCGATCAGATCCCGGACTACCAGGTGGCGCTGCAGCGGCTGCAGGGCGTGTCCTTTGCCAATGCCTCGGAAGCCGACCGCTACATGATCATCCGCCTGACCTTCGCCTATATCGAGCCGCGACACCGCCTGGGGCTCCTCACGGACGAGGTGATGAGCAAGATCGTCGATGCGCGCCATCGCTTCCGGGCCGGGCTGCCGCCGGAACTCCAGGGCGCAATCGAGTTCTATGACGATGACCGCTACAACGGTTCGGCCAGCATCCAGGACAACCTGCTGCTCGGCCGCATCGCCTATGGCGTCGCCGGCGGCACCGAGAGGGTGCTCAAGATCGTCAGGACGCTGATCTCGGAAATCAACCTGGTCGACAGCATTTTCGATATCGGGCTCGAATACAACATTGGCAGCGGCGGCAAGCGGCTGACGGCAGTCCAGCGGCAGAAGCTGGCGGTGGCCCGGGTGCTGCTCAAGCGGCCCGACTACGCCATCTTCAACCGGCCGCTGGCGGCGCTTGATCTCAGGGCCCAGGAGGAGATCATCGAGCGCGTGCTGAAGGAGCTGGCGAGCGGTCCGCATCCGACGGCAGTGATCTGGATCGTCGGAAACCCGACCCTCGCCCGGTTCTTCGAGCGGGTGACGGTGTTCGACCAGGGACGGTTGGTGGAAGACGGCCATCCAGGCGAGCTGGCGGAGCGAAACGGGACCTATGCCCGACTGGTTGCGTGACCGCTTCGGCGGGTGGAGAATGGACGCATGATTCTCAAGGATGAAGTCGAACTGCTGCGTCGAGTGCCGTTGTTTGCCGGCGTCGAGCCGACCAAGCTGAAGCTCCTGGCATTCACCTCCGACCGGATGAGCTTCGAGGCCGGGCAGATCCTGTTCGAGCAGGGCGATGCGGGCGATGCCGCCTATGTGGTGCTGAACGGCAGCGCCGAGGTTCTGGTGAACCGTGCCGGTTCGCAGATCAAGGTGGCCGACCTCGAGAAGAATGCCATCGTGGGGGAGATCGCCATTCTGTGCGATGTGCCGCGCACCGCCACGGTTCGGGCGCATGAGCGGCTCGAGACGCTGAAGATCAGCAAGGACCAATTCCTGAGGCTCCTCGCCGAGTTCCCCGACATGGCGATCGAGATCATGCGGGTCCTGGCGGACCGGCTCGGCCGCACGACTGCGGAGCTGAGCGAGGCGCGGGCGCAGCTGTCCCGCCGGAGCTGACGTCGCCCTCCAGCATCCTGACCGGCAAAACAGGGCGTGGCGCAGGAGGTCGCGCCGTGGCAGAGTGGTGCCGCCGTAGATCAGGTGCGTATGACGTGTCCGGAGAGGTGGTGTCCACTTTTTCGCAATCATGCGCCAGCGAGGGGGACCCATGCCGGAACTGACTTTCCGTCAACGCTGGTTGAGCGCACCCCTGCTGTCATGGGTTCGGCAGGTCCTGCCGACAATGTCGGACACCGAGCGCGAAGCGCTGGCTGCCGGAACCGTGTGGTGGGACGCCGAGCTGATGCGCGGCAACCCGCAATTCACCCGGCTGCTCGGCATGCCCGAGCACCGTCTCACGCCCGAGGAGCGGGCGTTCATCGAAGGTCCGGTGGAAGAGCTCTGCCGCAAGATCGACGACTGGCGGATCACCTTCGAAGAGCGCGACATCCCGCAGCCGATCTGGGACCAGCTCAAGCGCGACGGCTTTCTCGGCCTGATCATCCCCAAGGCCTATGGCGGCAAGGGGTTTTCCGCCACCGCCAATTCCGAGATCGTGCTGAAGATCGCCTCGCGCGGACCTTCGGCGGCAGTGGCCGTGATCGTGCCGAATTCTCTCGGGCCGGGCGAGCTCCTGATGCTGTTCGGCACCGAGGAGCAGAAGAGATATTGGTTGCCGCGACTGGCCGACGGACGGGACATACCGGCGTTCGCCCTCACCAGCCTCGATGCCGGGTCGGATGCCGCGTCGATGACCGACCGCGGCGTCGTCGCCTGGGGCGAGGTCGATGGCAAGCGCGCGCTCGGCATGCGCGTCAACTGGGAAAAGCGCTACATCTCGCTCGGGCCGATCTGCACCGTGCTCGGCCTGGCCTTCCGGCTGTTCGATCCCGACCACATTCTTGGCGAGGCGGAGGATCTCGGCATCACCGTGGCGCTGGTGCCGGCAAGCAGCCCCGGCGTCGAGATCGGACGACGGCATTATCCGAGCCTGCAGGCATTCCCGAACGGGCCCAATTCCGGACGCGACGTGTTCGTGCCGATGGAGTGGATCATCGGCGGGAAGGAGCACATCGGCCAAGGCTGGAAGATGCTGGTCACGGCGCTCGCCGCGGGGCGCGGCATCATGCTGCCGGCAATGTCGGTGGCGGCGATGAAGGTCGCGGCCTTCTCGAGCGGCGCCTATGCGCGCATTCGCGAGCAGTTCAACGTGCCGGTGTCGCGCTTCGAAGGGATCCAGGAGGTGGTCGGGCGCATCGCTTCCGACACCTACAGGCTCGACGCGGCGCGGCGGCTCACGCTTCAGGCCATCGACCAGGGCGAGAAGCCGGCCATCATCTCGGCAATCATGAAGTATCACGCCACGGAAGGCATGCGCCGGTCGGTCAATGGCGCCATGGATGTCCATTCCGGGAAGGCGGTGATCGACGGGCCGAAGAATTATCTCGGCTCGGCCTATCGGGCGGCGCCGATCGCCATCACGGTCGAGGGCGCCAACATCATGACGCGCTCGCTGATGATCTATGGCCAGGGATCGCTGCGCTGTCATCCGTTCCTGCAGCAGGAGATCGAGATCGCGCAGGATGCCGATCGCGAGCGGGCGATCGTCGATTTCGACGAGGTCGCATGGCGCCACGCCGGCTTCGCGACCATGACGCTGCTCAGGACGATCGCACGGTCCTGGACCTTCGGGCGGCTGTCTGCCGCCCCGGTCGACGGGCCGACGGCGCGGCATTTCCGCCAGATCAAGCGGCTGTCGGCGGCGCTGGCGCTGGCCAGCGAGGCGGCGATCGTGACATTGGGCGGGGCGCTGAAACGGCGCGAGATGCTGTCGGCACGGCTCGGTGATGCGCTGTCGGAGCTCTATATCGCCTCGGCCACGCTCAAGCGGTTCGAGGATACCGGTCGGCCAAGCGCCGATCTGCCGCTCGTGCATCATGCCGCCGAGACCAGCCTTCATGCCGCGGAGAGCGCACTTCGCGACCTCGTCGCCAATTTCCCCAACGCTTCGGTGCGGCTGCTGCTCCGGGCCGCGCTGATGCCGTTCGGAGTGGTGTGCGGCAAGCCCTCAGACGTGCTGACGCGGGCGGCGGCGGCGACGATCAGCGAGCCGACGGCGACGCGCGATCGGCTGACCGCCGGCATATTCGTGCCGCGCGACAGCGAGCTCGGCAAGCTCGACCAGGCCTTCCGGCTGATGAGCGAGCTCGAGCCGCTCCGCCAGGAGATGCGGCGCGCCCGGGTCAGAACGGCGGAGGATGCGGCGGCGAAGGGGATCCTGTCGGACAATGAAGCGGAGCGCATGAAGGAAGCGCTGGCGCTGGTCCGCGAGGTGTCGAGCGTCGATGATTTTGCGCCCGAGGACCTCCTGCCCCAGCGCGGCGCGGTGGCGCGTTCGGCGGCAGCCTGAGCCATGAACGGGTCGGAGCACAGCTCGGGGCGGCCGGTCTTCATTGTCGATGGCGTGCGAACTCCGTTCATCAAGGCGCAGAGCAAGCCGGGCCCGTTTACGCCGGTCGATCTCGCCGTGCAGGCGGGGCGGCCGCTGCTCGAGCGCCAGCCGTTTGATCGGCGGCACTTCGACGAGGTGATTGTCGGCTGCGTCAATGTGCACCCGGACGAGGTCAATCCCGGCCGGGTGGCAGGCTTGCGGCTCGGGCTCGGAATCGAGGTTCCCGGCTGGACGGTGCAGCGCAACTGCGCCTCCGGCCTGCAATCGATCGATTGCGGCTTCCGGGCGATCGGCCAGGGGCTCGCGGATCTGGTGCTGGCGGGCGGGACCGAGGCCCTGTCGCATGCGCCGCTGCTGTTCACAAGCGATGCGGCCGGCTGGTTCGGCAGCATGGCGAGCGCCCGCACCACGTGGCAGAAGATGGAAAGGATGGCGGCGTTCCGGCCCGGCCATCTCAAGCCGTCGATCGGGCTGGTGCGGGGCCTCACCGACCCGGTGGTCAAGCTCAACATGGGCCAGACGGCGGAGGTGCTGGCGCACCGCTTCAACGTCTCGCGCGAGGAAATGGACGCCTATGCCCTCGAGAGCCACCGACGCCTGGCAAGAGCGCAGGCGGAGGGGCACATCGAGGAGCTCGTGCCGATGATCGACCGCAAGGGCAAGCTGTTCGACCATGACGACGGCGTGCGCCCCGAAAGCAGCATGGCCGATCTCGCCAGGCTCAAGCCGGTGTTCGAGCCGCCGTTCGGCAAGGTGACGGCCGGCAACTCGTCGCAGATCACCGACGGTGCGAGCTGGGTCATTCTCGCCTCCGAGCCGGCAGTCGCGCGGTTCAAGCTCGATCCGATGGCGCGCATCGTCGACTGCAACTGGGCAGCTCTCGATCCGAGCGTGATGGGGCTCGGGCCGGTGCTGTCGATGGTGCCGATGATCCGCCGCAACGGGCTCAGCCGCAGCGACATCGGCGCCTTCGAGCTCAACGAGGCATTCGCCGCCCAGGTGCTGGCCTGCCAGCGGGCGCTCGACGACAGGCAATTCTGTCGCGACATTCTCGGGCTTGATGAACCGGTCGGGTCGATCGCGATGGATATCCTCAATATCGATGGGGGCGCCATCAGCCTCGGTCACCCGGTCGGGGCGAGCGGCAACCGCATCACGCTGCACCTCATCCATGTGATGCGCCGCCTCAAGGCTCGGCACGGCGTCGCCACTGCCTGTATCGGCGGGGGCATGGGCGGCGCGGCCTTGCTCGAGTTGATGTGAGGCGGCCGATGCGCGAAATCGATCCCATCCGCCACGCCGCCCTTGCCGCGCTCGCCCATGATCCGCTGACGGTCGGCGTTCCGGCCGAGACCCAACCCGAGACCCACCTCGAGTTCCGCAATTGGCACTGGCTCATCGACCGCGACGGCATTGGCTGGGCCATGCTCGACAAGCAGGGTTCAAGCGTCAACACTCTGTCGGAGGAGGTCTTGAGCGAGTTCGATGGCCTGCTCGGCCTCATGGAGCAGGTCCGGCCTAGCGGGCTCGCGATCCGCTCGCTCAAGCCGTCGGGCTTCATCGCCGGCGCCGAGATCCGCGAATTCGCCGACATGGTCGACGAGCAGATCATCGCCGAGCGGATCGACAAGGGTCTCGCGGTGCTCGATCGCCTGGAGCGCCTGCCCTTTCCCTCGGTCGCGCTGATCCATGGCTTCTGCCTCGGCGGCGGGCTCGAGCTGGCGCTGGCTGCCAGCTATCGGATCACGACCAGAGAGGCGCGGCTCGGCTTTCCCGAGGTGATGCTCGGCCTTCATCCCGGGCTCGGCGGCACCTGGCGGTCCCTGCGCATCGGCGATCCCGTCGCCGCCATGACGATGATGGTGGGCGGCAGCGCGGTGTCGGCCGACCGGGCGCGGCGGGCCGGGCTGGTCGATGCGGTAACGGAGGAGCGGCATTTTGCAACGGCGTTGCGCCAGGCGGTGGCCGGCAAGGTGAAAAGGAACCGGGTGAGCAATCTCATGAGCCGGGCTGCCGGCTTCGCGCCGGCGCGCTCGGTCATGGCGCGCCGCATGCGCAGCGAGGCGGAGAAGAAGGCGCGGCCGGCACATTATCCGGCGCCTTACGCCATGATCGAGCTGTTTCGCGATGATTACGGCAACTGGCCGGCGATGCGGCGAGAGGAAACCAAGAGCTTCGCCCATCTCATGGTGGGGGAGACCTCGCACAACCTGGTGCGCTGCTTCTTCCTGCGCGAGAAGCTCAAATCCTATGCCAAGGGGCTCGAGCACGGCATCAGCCGCGTGCATGTGGTGGGTGCCGGCGTGATGGGAGGCGACATCGCGGCAGTGGCGGCGCTCAGCGGCTTCACGGTGACGCTGGAAGACCGCGAGCCGCGGCTCATCGCGCCGGCCATCGGCCGGGCCAATCAGCTGTTCGAGCGCCGGATCCGCAACGAGGGCGACCGCCGGGCCGCACTCGACCGGCTGACGCCGGATCCGGCCGGCTCGGGCCTCGCGAGCGCGGACCTCGTGATCGAGGCGGTGCCGGAGCGGGTCGACATCAAGGCGCAGGTCTTCGCCCGCTGCGAGGCGGCGATGCGGCCCGACGCGATCCTCGCCACCAACACCTCCTCGCTGCTGCTCGAAACGCTGATGGCCGGGCTGAAGCGGCCGGAGCGGTTCTGCGGCGTTCATTTCTTCAACCCAGTGCCGCAAATGCCGCTGGTCGAGATGGTCGAGCATGGCGGGCTCGAGGCGGGCGTTCGCGGACGCGTTCTGTCCTTCATCACGGCGCTGGACAAGCTGCCTTTGCCGGTCAAGTCACGGCCAGGGTTCCTGGTCAATCGCGTGCTCACGCCCTACCTCATGGAGGCATTCCTCGCCTATTCCGAGGGGATCAAGCCCGAGGTGATCGACCAGGCGGCGGTCGATTTCGGCATGCCCATAGGCCCGCTCGAGCTCGCCGATACGGTGGGGCTCGATGTGGCGCTGCATGTGGCGGAGAGCCTGAAGACCGCTCTCCCTGGTGCGTTCCCGGAAATCCCGGACTGGTTTCGCAAGCTGGTGGCCGACGGCAAGCTTGGCAAGAAGACGGGTCAGGGCATCTATCAATGGAAGGACGGGAAGCCGGTCAAGCAGCGCCCGCCGGGCGCGCCGGACCTCGATCTCGAGGACCGGCTCATTCTGCCGCTCGTCAACACCGCGGTCGAATGCCTGCAGGAAAAAATCGTCGAGGATGCCGATGCGGTCGATGCCGGCCTCGTGTTCGGCGCCGGCTTCCCGCCGTTCCGCGGCGGCCCGATCCATTATGCGCAAGCCCGCGGCGTCGGCGACGTGCTGCACGCGCTCCGGCAGCTGCAGACGCGCTATGGCGAGCGCTTCGGGGCAAGCCTCGGCTGGGAAGCGCTGATGCCGAAGTGAGCCTCAGCCGAGCGAAGTCCTCAGGTTAGGTCAGTCTTTAGGCGCAAGTCTTAGACGAGGTTCAGTCCATATTTTTCTGAAAGCGCTTCTCGAACGGGCCCGGCGAGAATGACGGAATTGGACGCAATCTCGTCCTGACTCATGCCCTTCTTCAGCAGTACGTTAATCCTGGCGTTCAGAAATATGAAAATCTCAGGTTGGAGAGAGTCTGACACGCCATCCTTGAAATCAGATTTGATGCCAGATTTTGATACTTTATAGGCAACACATTCCTTGTCGTTATGCTGCGTTACTTTGCACTTTTTGAACACGGCTCCCAAAATTCCTTCAGCAATCGTGAAGGATCGAAGGGAAGGTGTGTTTTGTACTCAAAGCGTCTGGATGGCCCCCTCTTGCCACGAGAGACCTCTAGCTTGGTCTCGGCCGACCGGTCATGTCTGATGTCGGGCGGGCTCGACTGAGCCATCAGCGGCTTTTTCTCTACCTCTCCACTCTCCTCACTCGAAGTCGCATAGTCGTAGAAATCCAAGGATACCGTCGGCGGTGATGGTTTCTTGCCTTTATCCTCACGCAGGCCCCTGCTCTCATGCTTCCCCACGTTTCCGGTGGAATCGCTGAAAGATTTTTCGACATCTTCTCTAAGCTTCGCATATTTGCCGGACTTGCGCGCGTTAACACTTTCGTCGACTGAGCTTCTGGCTTTCGGAGAATTTCCGCTAATCGCTTTGTTGCCCATGACTGCCCCCTTCTAAAATAAAAACTCCTGATGAAGGGCAATTTACACTGCGGGCGACCGCGCCTTTGTGCCGAACGGCACAGGCCCGTGGCGATTTTGCGTTCAGCCGCTCACCCGGCTGGCATGGATCGGTGGCAGGCGGTCGCGCCAGGGCATGGCCTGTTCGAGGGCGGCGCCGAGCGCGATCAGGATGTGATCCTCGGATGGGCGGGCGCCGAGCTCAATGCCGATCGGCAGGCCGTTGGAGTGCTGCGCGAGCGGCAGCGACAGGGCGGGCGCGCCGGCCACGTTGTACATGAAGCAGTACTGCACCGGCCGCTCGGAATGGACCATCCATTCGATCAGG
>DATAOT010000131.1:0-2581 GCA_036265615.1 Aestuariivirgaceae bacterium | reverse complement strand
GCCGCGGGCCACCGAGCGCATCGGCGAGAGCCCAGGTTGCCGCCTTGTCGCGCCACATCAGCGGCGTATGGATCGCGAAACGGTGGTCCATGCCGAGCGACAAACTCGCCTGCAGCGCCTTCAGCGTGTCGTCGCGGCAATCGGGGTAGCCCGAATAATCGGTCTCGCACATGCCGCCGACCAGGTGCCTGATGCCGCGCCGATAGCCGAGCGCTGCTGCGAAGGTGAAGAACAGCAGATTGCGGCCGGGCACGAACGTGTTCGGCAACCCGCTCTCCTCGAACCGGATCGCGGCGTCGCGGGTCAGCGCCGTGTCGCTGATCCGGCCGAGCATCCCGAGATCGAGCACGTGATCGGCGCCGAGGCGGCCGGACCAGTCGGGAAATTCCGGGCGCAGTCGAGCGAGGATGCGCCGGCGGCATTCGAGTTCGACCCGGTGGCGCTGGCCGTAATCGAACCCGATCGTCTCGACCATTGCAAAGCGCGCCAGCGCCCAAGCGAGGCAGGTCGCCGAGTCCTGCCCCCCGGAAAACAGCACGAGCGCCAATTCTGGCTGAATAAAGCCGGTCATCAGCGTTCGATTTGGGCCCTTTCCGGCCGACCATCAATAACCGCCGGAGCCCCGGCTGCGCAAGCCTCGACAGGACCAAAGGAATCCGGGACCCGGAGCTCCCTGCGGTCGTGGTCGAGTAGCTAAGCCATTCGGCTTCGCCCTCACAGATCCGGGCAGGCGGCTTTCCCGCACCCGGCTCTTCCCGGAAGTCACCCGCGTCGCGCCGCGCTCGGTGTCCAGGGATGGGTGATCCGAGCTTGAGGCAAGGGCCAGCACGCGGTCAGAGCCTCGAACCAGTCCCAGCCCATGCGTCGGTTCTTCTGGCTTCGCCGCCGGAGGCAGTTGAACCAGATGCGCCGAACTTCCTGCCGGAACCCGTTGAGGGCGCGCCAGTTGTGCGGCATGCCGAAGTAGCCGTAATGGCCGCGCAGGATGCTGGAATACCAGCGGTGCTGCTCGGCCAGCGGGGCATGCATCAACCGCCACGCCTCCCGGCGCAGCGCCGTCAGCTTGCGCGTCAGGCGCTGGCTCTGCGTCTTGTGCTTGACGATGAACCGACCGTCCCTGGTCCACCCGCAATAATGGGTGAAGCCGAGGAAGGCGAAGGTCTCCGGACGCCGCTCGCCACGCTGCTGTCGCGCCAGGGCCGGAAGCCGGCCGAACGCGATCAGCCGCGTCTTGTCCTCATGCAACGACAGGCCGAACTTGGCCAGCCGCTGCTTGAGGTCGACCATCATCCGCCGCGCATCAACCGCGCTCTCGAAGCCCATCACGAAGTCGTCAGCATAGCGCACAATCGAGACCCGACCGCGAGCATATCGGCGGCGCCATTGATGGACCCAAAGGTCGAGCACGTAATGCAGGAAGATGTTGGCCAGGAGCGGGCTGATGCCGGCTCCTTGCGGCGTTCCCTTGTCAGTCTCGTACCACTCATCGCTCTCCAGAATGCCGGCCTCGAGCCATTGGCGGATAAGCCGCAGGATTCGAGGGTCGGCGATCCTGTGCGCCACCATCCGCAGCAGCCACTCGTGGTCAACCGAGTCAAAGAAGCTGCGGATGTCGGCATCGAGCACCCAGTTCACGCGCTGGCTCATGATCGCGGTATGGACCGCTGCTAAAGCCTGGTGCGGGTTCCGTCCCGGCCGGAAGCCGTAGCTGAACCCGAGGAAATCGACTTCATAGATGGCGCTCAGTACCTCGGCGACTGCGCCTTGGACGATCTTGTCCTCCAGCGTCGGCACGCCGAGCGGGCGCTGTCCGCCATCGGCTTTGGGGATGTAGACGCGTCGCACCGGCTGCGGCCGGTAGCGCCCGGTGTGAATGCGCGTGCACAGATCACGGAGATTGCGCTCCAAGTCTTGCGCGTATACCGCCACCGTCATCCCGTCGTTTCCCGCGCTTGCCTGCCGCCGCTGGCGCCGAAACGCTCGTTCGAGCGCCGCGATGTCGATGTGATGCAGCAGGGTGGTGAAGCGGGTCTGGACGGCCGCTCGGGCCGCCGCGTTCACCCGTGCGAGATTGGCCGGCAGGACGCCCCGGCTCTGTGTCCGGACCCTGTTCCCCTCGCCTGGGTTCCTTCCGGGCTGGCCCCTTCCCTCGGCGCGTCTCGTGTCCTTCGACGGCGTCATCAGTACTATGAACCAGTCCGACTCCCGACCTCAGCTCGGATGGCGGCTCCGGCAGCGCCTCGCCGCCCTCCCCCGCCGGCGACCATTCCGGCGGACCCGGTCGGGCCTCTCATGTTCCGACGAATGCTTTCCATGCGTGATCCGGCCTTCGACCCCGGCGAAGCGACGCCATCTCGCATACCGACGGCGCACGTGCTGCCTTCGTGAACGGGAACCCACTCGGCCTCCGCGATCTTCCACCTTTCGAGGCTCAATCCCGCACCCCGCATGGCCCCTGTCTACACTTCGGACCCCGCGTTACCACGACGCCCGCAAGACTCGGTCCCGGCCTGCCCGCTACGGCTTTGGCCGGATGAGACTTTCACTCATAGGCACTCGTCAGCTTGGCATGACGTACTCC
>DATAOT010000130.1:0-5297 GCA_036265615.1 Aestuariivirgaceae bacterium | reverse complement strand
CACTGTCTTTCAGTGTCAGTGAACCCATCCATGCCGCCGCGATGATAAAGACTGGTCTTGATGATGGTGACATTGGCGCAGCCGCCAAAAGATTCGAGGGACTATTCGAAACGGTGGGGCTCAATGATCGACAACGGCGCGAGCGCATGTCGGAGCTCATGGAAGAGTCCTTGTCGACTCTTGATCCCGCGAAGAAGGACAGGCTCAGAGAGAACCTCGATCAGGCGCCGATCTCAGTTGCCGTGACCGCGCTGCGCACGCTTCTCGACTGAATGCGCCGGCGATTTTTATATTGTCTTTGGCTGCTCCAAGCGCGCCCATTCTAGACGATGACTCGAGCCGATCAGTCCCACGATTGCGAACCCTCTGCGGATGCTTGAGACAGATCGGCGGGCTTGCAGTTGGCCGTCGCCGTGTACAACACGCTGCAGCGCCGGGCGGCGGCTTCCAGCGATTCGAACGGCCCCGCAAACAGCCGGAACACGCTCTCGCCCTTCTTGGACTTGCCGCGCTTGACCAACGGGCTCAGGCCCGCGAGCGGCCGCTGATAACGCCGTTGCAGGATCTGCCAGCCGGCAACCGCCTGCTCGTCAGATGGGAAGCTTGCGAGATAGACGGCAAAGCGCATGCCCGATGGTGCCTGCGCAATCGGGGATGGCTGCAAAGTCTTCGGAGTGGGTTTTGCCGTCGGCCCGAGAAGCTCGACCGAGGGTGCGACCGGGGCAGGGTAGGCCTTCGGACCGGCCGCCGGGCTGCGCGGCTGCACCTCGGCGAGCGCCTGTCCCTCGCCCTCCGCCGGCTCGGCCGGTGCCGGAGTCTCGGATTTGTCGTCGCGTTGCACGAGGGGCTGCGGTTGCGGCTGGGGCTCGGTCTGGGGCTGCTGCTGTTGCTGGTCAGCCGGGAAGCGCGGTTCGACTGCCTCGGGCGCAGACGGCGCTGGCGGCGCCTGGGCAACGACCGGCGCCTTCATCGCCTGCCAATCCGCCTGCGGCCGCGAACGGCTGTCCTTGATCATCACCCCTCCCGTGGCCAGGGCCAGGACCAGGCCTGCCCCCGCCACCAATGCGATGACCGCATCGGCCGGCAGGTCCTCGCTGCTCGCGGGCCGCTGTTCGGCGCGTCCGCCGCGCCGCCCCGCCGCGGCTTCGCCGTGGCGGCCAAGGACCGGCGGTCTCTCCGGCCGTGGACCCTTGCGATGTGGCGTCTTGCTGAGCATGCCCTGTTGGCCATATGTAGCACCTCGCTGATAGACGGAGCGAGGTCTGAAGCACAATGGCGGACTTGGCCGTGATCGTCCTTGCGGCAGGCAAGGGAACGCGGATGTTTTCGGACCTGCCCAAGGTTCTGCACCAGGCTGCCGGCCGGAGCCTGCTGGGGCATGTTCTCACCACTGTCGTCGACCTCGCGCCAGCACGTCTTGTCGTGGTCGCCGGTCCCGACATGCCGGAAGTCGCCGAGGAGGCGCGGCGTTATTGCAGCACCGCCGCCACGGTCGTCCAGGCCGAGCGCAACGGCACCGCCCATGCCGTGTCCATGGCCGAGCCGCATCTTGCTGATTTCAAAGGCAAGATCCTAATCGTCTATGGCGATGTGCCGCTGCTCGGGGCGGCGACCTTGCGCGCGCTGGCCGATGCAGTCGGCGATGCCCAACCCTTGGCTGTATTGGGTTTCGAGGCGACCGACCCGACCGGCTACGGGCGGCTGATCGTGACGGGCGACGGCAGGTTCACCGCCATCCGGGAAGAGCTTGACGCGACACCGGAGGAGCGCGCCGTCACCCTGTGCAATTCAGGCGTGATGGCAGTCGATTCGGCGCTGCTGTGGGAATTGCTGCCCGGGATCGGCAGCAACAATGCCAAGGGCGAGTTCTACCTCACCGATCTGCCGGGCCTTGTCGTCGCGGCGGGGCGCGAGCTCGCGTTTCGCGAATGCCCCGAGGACGAGGTTCTTGGCGTCAACAACCGGGCTCAGCTGGCGGTCATCGAAGCGGCTTTGCAGCACCGGCTGCGACGTGCCGCCATGCTCAAGGGCGCAACCCTGGTCGCGCCCGAGACCGTGTTCCTGTCGGTCGACACCGAGCTTGGCCAGGATGTCGTCGTCGAGCCGCATGTGGTGTTCGCAAGCGGCGTCAAGGTCGGCAACCGGGCCAGGATCCGGAGCTTTTGCCATATCGAGCGCGCCACCATCGGCGAGGCGGCGATCGTCGGCCCGTTCGCCCGTCTGCGCCCGGGCGCAACCTTGGCGCGCGATGTTCATGTCGGCAATTTCGTCGAGATCAAGCAGGCGGTCATCGACGACGGCGCCAAGATCAACCATCTCGCCTATGTCGGTGATGCCCATGTCGGAGCGGCGGCGAATGTCGGCGCCGGTGCCATCACCTGCAACTACAACGGCGTAGACAAGAACTTGACCGAGATCGGCGCCCGCGCCTTCATCGGCACCAATGCCTCGCTGGTGGCGCCGGTGAGGGTAGGGGAGGGGGCGTTCGTCGCGGCCGGCAGCGTCGTCACCAGCGACGTTGATCCGGATGCGCTGTATATTGAACGAGGCGAATCGAAGATCAGGGCGAACTGGGTCAAGCGCTACTTCGAGGCGCTCCGGGCGCGCAAGGCTGGCGCCGCCGCCCCGCGCGAGAAATGATGCGCGGAGGAGGCTATGTGCGGAATCGTCGGAATACTTGGCTCGGGCGACGTCGCGCCGCGCATCCTCGAGGCTCTGCGACGGCTCGAATATCGCGGCTATGACTCGGCCGGCATCGCCGTTCTTCGCGACGGCGGAATCGCTCGCGCCCGCGCTCCCGGCAAGCTTGATCGCCTGGCCGGCCGGCTGGACCAGGAACCCTTGCGCGGGTCGACGGGTATCGGCCACACCCGCTGGGCCACCCATGGCGCGCCCAACGAGATCAATGCCCATCCTCATGTCGCAGGCGGGGTGGCCATCGTCCACAACGGCATCATCGAGAATTTTCGCGAGCTGAAGGACGAGCTCATCGCCAGGGGCAAGGATTTCGCCAGCCAGACCGACACCGAGGTCGTGGCGCATCTCATCGACGAGGCGATGGCTGACGGCAGATCGCCGCAAGAGGCGGTGAGTTCCGTGCTCGGGCGGCTGAAAGGCGCCTTCGCCTTCGTCATTCTGTTCCAGGGCAAGCACGATCTCATGATCGGCGCCCGCCGTGGCAGCCCGTTGGCGGTCGGACACGGCGACGGCGAGATGTTTCTCGGTTCGGATTCCATGGCGCTCGCCCCCTTCACCAACCGCGTCACCTATCTTGACGAGGGCGACTGGGTGGTGCTCGCCCGGCGCTCCTGCGAGATCTTCGACAGCGCCGGCCAGCCGGTCGAGCGGCCGATGAATTTCACCCAGGCCTCCTCGCTGCTCGTCGACAAGGGCAATCATCGTCACTTCATGGCCAAGGAGATTTTCGAACAGCCCGAAGTGATCGGCCACACGCTTGCCGAATATGTCGACTTCGCGGACCGCTCGGTCGAGCTGGGCGGCGCCGGGCTCGATCTGTCGCGGGTCGACAGATTGACCATCACCGCCTGCGGCACCGGCTTCTACGCGGCCCTGACGGCGAAATACTGGTTCGAACGCGTGGCCCGCATCCCGACCGAGGTCGATATCGCATCAGAGTTCCGCTACCGCGAAGCGCCGCTCGATCCCAAGGGCCTGACCGTGGTCATTTCGCAATCGGGCGAAACCGCCGATACGCTGGCCGCCTTGCGCTATGCCAAGAGCAAGGGCCAGACCATCGCCGGCGTGGTGAACGTCCCCGAGTCCACCATCGCGCGGGAAAGCGACGTCGTGTTCCGGACCTATGCAGGGCCCGAGATCGGCGTCGCTTCGACCAAGGCCTTCACCTGCCAGCTGGCGGTTCTGGCGTGCCTCGCCATTGCCGCTGCCCGGGCCCGCAACACCATCTCTCGCGAAGAGGAGAGGCGGTTGGTGACGGCCTTGATCGAGGTCCCGCGGCATCTCGGCAGCATCCTCAAGACGGAGCGTCACATCGCCGAGGTGGCGAGGAAGATCGCCCATGCCCGCGACGTCCTTTATCTCGGCCGCGGCATCACCTATCCGATCGCGCTCGAGGGCGCGTTGAAGCTCAAGGAGATTTCCTACATTCATGCCGAGGGCTACGCCGCGGGCGAGCTCAAGCACGGCCCGATCGCGCTCATCGACGAGAATGTTCCCGTCGTGGTGATCGCGCCGCGCGACGACCTCTACGAGAAGACCGTCTCCAACATGGAGGAGGTGGCGGCGCGGGGCGGGCGCATCGTCCTCATCAGCGACGATGGTGGCGCCGGCAGCGGAGCCGACTGGATGTTCGAGCGGATTGACGTGCCGCGCGCCGATCCCTTCATCAGCCCGCTGCTCTATGCCGTGCCGGTACAGCTTCTCGCCTATCATGCCGCGGTGTTCATCGGCACCGACGTCGATCAGCCGCGCAATCTGGCCAAATCGGTCACGGTGGAGTGAGGCGGCGGGGCAGGGGCCCCGACCTTCCTGGCGCGCAGCGCTGCTTCACCCTATAGGGGAGCGGAAAGGGAGCTCTGATGCACGATATCCGCTGGATTCGCGACAATCCGGAGGCTTTCGACCGGGGTCTGAAGCGCCGCGGCCTCGAACCGCAGGCGCAGGAGATCATCGCGCTCGATGAGGAGCGCCGAAGATCGATTCGGTTGACCCAGGAGGCGCAGACGGAAGCCAACGCCACTTCGAAACTGATCGGTGGCGCGCTGGCCCGTGGCGACCAGGAAGAGGCCGCTAGGCTCAAGGCCAAAGTGGCTGATCTCAAGGCCAAAATTCATGAGGAGGACGTCCGGGCCGATGCATCAGAGGCTGCTCTGAAGCAGTTGCTCGAGATCATTCCCAATCTCCCCCTGGACGAGGTGCCGGACGGCGCCGATGCCGACCACAATCGCGAGATCCGCCGTCACGGTGAGCCGCCGTCCTTCGACTTCACGCCGAAGCAGCATTTCGAGCTTGGCGAGGGGCTCGGCCTCATGGATTTCGAGACGGCGGCAAAGCTGTCGGGGGCGCGCTTTGTGGTCCTCAAGGGGAAGCTCGCCCGTCTCGAGCGCGCCCTCGGCCAGTTCATGCTCGATATGCAGACCCGCGAGCGTGGCTATGTCGAGGTCAATCCGCCCTTTCTAGTCCGCGACGCGGCCATGTACGGCACCGGGCAGCTGCCCAAATTCGCCGATGACCTGTTCCACACCACCGATGGCCGCTGGCTCATTCCGACTGCCGAGGTCTCCCTAACCAATCTCGTCCGGGAATCGATCCTCGAGGAG
>DATAOT010000129.1:0-5051 GCA_036265615.1 Aestuariivirgaceae bacterium | reverse complement strand
TCCGACATGTAGCCGGCAAAGGCCTGCCAGTCGCTGTGCCTGACCTCGCGGATCAAGAGCGACGGCGTTTCGACTTCGGGCAGCAGCATCGGGGGAGATTGCGATAGGCAGTAGGCAGTAGGCAATAGGCAGGTAGGCAATAGGCATATAGGCAATAGGCAGTAGGGAAGAGTGCAGCTCACTGCCTACTGCCTACCTGCCTACTGCTCATATATCCAGCTCGTCCTCGTCCACGAACTGTGCCCGCTCGCTGATGAAGGCGAAGCGCGACTCCGGCTTCGTGCCCATCAGCCGCTCGATGGCGTCGGCCGTGGTCACCCGCTCATCCTCCCCGAGTTCGACCCTGAGCAGCGTCCGCTTTGCCGGGTCCATCGTCGTCTCCTTGAGCTGGCTCGGCAGCATCTCGCCCAGGCCCTTGAACCGGCTGACCTCGACCTTGCCGCGCCCCGAGAACTCCTTGCGCAGCAGCTCCTCCTTGTGGAGATCGTTGCGCGCGTAGGCGCTCTTGCCGCCCTGCGACAGCCGGTACAGCGGCGGCACCGCCAGGAACAGATGGCCCTGGTCGACGAGCTTCGGCATCTCGCGGTGGAAAAAGGTGATGAGGAGACTGGCGATATGGGCGCCGTCGACATCGGCATCGGTCATGATGATGACCTTCTCATAGCGCAGCTCGCCTTCGCGGTAGGACGAGCCGGTGCCGCAGCCAAGCGCCTGCACGAGATCCTGGAGCTGCTGGTTCTGCGCGAGCTTGCCCTTGCCGGCACTCGCCACATTGAGGATCTTGCCCCTGAGCGGCAGCACCGCCTGGGTGATGCGGTTACGCGCCTGCTTTGCCGAGCCGCCCGCCGAGTCGCCCTCGACAATGAAGATCTCCGATCCCTGCGCCGCCGATGACGAGCAGTCGGCGAGCTTGCCGGGCAGCCTCAGCTTCCTCACCGCCGTCTTGCGCCCGACCTCCTTCTCCTGCCGCCGCCTGAGGCGCTCCTCGGCCCGGTCGATGAACCATTCGAGCAGCCGGTCGGCCTGGGCTGGGTGGCCGGTGAGCCAGTGGTCGAAATGATCCCGCACCGCCGCCTCGACCATGCGCGCGGCCTCCGCCGTCGACAGCCTCTCCTTGGTCTGGCCCTGGAACTCCGGCTCGCGGATGAACACCGACAGCATCACCCCGGCCGACGTCATGATGTCGTCGGCCGTGACGAGGCTTGCCCGCTTGTTGTTCTTGAGCTCGGCATAGGAGCGCAGCGACCGCGACAATGCGGCCCTCAGCCCCTGTTCATGCGTTCCGCCCTCGGGCGTGGGCACGGTGTTGCAGTAGGAATTGATGAAGCCGTCACCGCCGCCGAACCAGGCGAGCGCCCATTCCACCGAGCCGTGACCGCCGGGCTTCTGCACCTTGCCGGCGAAAACGGCCTCGGCGACCCGCGGCTTGCCGGCGATCGCCTCCTCGAGGAAGTCGCGCAAGCCTCCCGGGAAATGCAGCACCGCCTTCCCCGGCGTATCGTCGCCGCTGCCGAGATGCACCGCCGCGCAGGTCCAGCGGATCTCGACGCCGCCGAACAGATAGGCCTTGGAGCGCGCCATCTTGAACAGGCGCCGCGGCGAGAATTTCGCCCCTTTTCCGAAGATCTGCTCGTCGGGATGGAACCGCACCCGCGTGCCGCGGCGGTTGTGCACCTTGCCGACGGTGGCGAGCGGGCCCTCCGGCCGGCCGCGGCGGAACGACTGGCGATAGAGCACCTGGCCGCGCGCCACTTCGACCTCGAGATGGCTCGACAAGGCATTGACGACGGAGACGCCGACGCCATGCAGCCCGCCCGACGTCTCGTACACCTTGGAGTTGAACTTGGCGCCCGAATGCAGCATCGTCATGATGATCTCGAGCGCCGATTTGGTCCTGTATTTGGGATGCGGGTCGACCGGAATGCCCCACCCGTTGTCGCTGACCGAGAGGTATCCCTTCTCGTCATACTCCACATCGATCCAGCTGGCATGGCCGGCAACGGCCTCGTCCATCGCATTGTCCATCACCTCGGCGAAGAGGTGGTGCAACGCCTTCTCGTCCGTTCCCCCGATATACATGCCCGGCCGCCGGCGCACTGGCTCCAGGCCCTCGAGCACCTCGATGGAGGACGCCGTATAGGCCTCCTCCGTGCCGCCGGACCGTTCGGCCATCACCGCTCTTTGCCTGATTTTCGCCATTCTACCTCGTTGTGCCCCGCCTGCCGCTTCAACCGAATCGCGGCGTCATTATGCACCGCGTCGGCAGTTGGGGCGATTGCCGGTCCGGCTTTTTGTGCCACAATTTAAGGTAAGATCATGGCTTCGACGATTCGAGGGCCGTGCCGCGAAGTGGCACGAGCGACGGGAGAGGTTTCATGCCGACCACCGACAAGCTTGTCGCCGAACTCATCGGCACCTTCACTTTGGTTGCCGCCGTGCTGGGCGCCGCCTTGATCTCCTTCGGGGCGCTTGGCGGCGGCTCGGGAATTCTCGGGGTGGCCTTTGCCGTCGGCCTCGCGGTCATGGTCATGGCCTACGCGGTCGGCCCGATCTCGGGCGGCCATTTCAATCCTGCGGTCACGCTGGGCCTCTATGCCGCCGGCCGTTTCGAGGCGCAGGGGATCATTCCCTATGTGGCGGCGCAGGTGGTGGGCGGCCTGCTCGCCGGGGCGTTCTTCTATCTGGTCCTGACCGGCAAGACCGGCTTCGCCGCCGGCGCCTTCGCCTCGAACGGCTATGGCGCGCATTCACCCGACGGATTCTCGCTCATGTCCGGCCTTCTGACGGAAATCGTGCTGACGGCGATCTTCATCTTCGTCATCTGCCGGGTGACCGCGCCCAAGGGGGCCGGCAACATGGCGCCTGTGGCCATCGGCCTCACCTTGACGCTGCTGCACATCATGTCGATCCCGGTCGACAACACCTCCCTCAATCCCGCCCGTTCCACCGCCACCGTGCTGTTCGCCCATGAAAGCTGGCCGCTGGCCCAGCTCTGGCTCTTCTGGGTTGCGCCCATCATCGGCGGGCTGCTCGGCGGCATTGTCCACAAATCGCTTGGCGAACAGGTTTGACCTCGGCATCCTTGAGGGAATGCTGACCCGCAAGGACATCTTCCCCGAGGACCGCCTGCCCTCCACCCCCGAGCTCCAGGCGCGGGGACGGGATCTGGCGCAAACCCACCGTGTCACACCCGGACCGTTCCTGAAGGAGAACGCCGTCCCGAGCGAGGCCGCCTACAAGCGGCGCGAGAGCGCCGCCGGGCGCATCATGCAGCATGCCCAGATCGGCTTTCGCGACCTCGAGAAGTCGCGTCGTGCCTGGGGCGAGATCCATGAAGCCTGCCACCGCAAAGGCGTCCGGGTCGACCGCTACGGCATCACCCTCGATTGGGCCATGGGACTGCCGGCCAAGGAGCGGCAGGTCGCCGTCAAGGGAACCGGCATCCTGTTGAGCCGGCCGGAGGAGTTCGTCCGCCTCACCGAGGTGGCGCCAGTCGCGCCCCATTTCGGCGACTTCATCATGGGTTTCCCGGCCGCCGTCGAGAACACCTGCGCCGCGCTTGCCGCCGGCGCCACCTCGATCGGCAATCTCGGGCAGTATTTCACCTTCAGGCTTCCCAACTGGGACGACGACATCGCGACCACCACCGCCACCGTCACCGCCCTCGCCTTGCTGGCGGCTCAGGACGAGGAGGTGCTCATTCACTCCAATCTCGACGACGGCTTTGCCGGCCTGTTCACCGACCTCGCCTCCGTGCTCGGCTTCGTGCTGATCGAGAAGGAGGTCATCGAGGGGCTGCTCGGCGCCAACCTGTCCCATTGCTGGGGGCACCATTTCTCCGATCCGCAGCGGCGGCTCGCCTTTCATCTCGCGCTGAGCGCGGTCAACCCGACCCCTGGCACCATGGTCTATGGCAACACCGTCAGCTACCGCGGCGAGGTCGGGGCCAATTTTGCCAGCCTCGCCAACTATCTGCTGGTCGATGTGATCGGCCAGACGGCCAGACCCTCGGGCCATGCCGTCAATCCCGTGCCCGTCACCGAGAACAGCCGCATCCCCGAGATCGACGAGATCATCGACGTCCAGCTTTTTGCCGGCCGGCTGGCGCAGCAGTCGGCGCCGACCTGGTCGAGGCTCGTCGACATCGACAAGGCGACGACGGTTGCCGAGGAGATCTCGGCCAATGGCCGGCGCTTTCGCGACAATGTCATGCAGGGACTTGGGCAGGCCGGCATCGACACCGGCGATGCCGTGGAGATGCTGCTGGCGCTGAAGCGGCTCGGCCCGAAGCGCATCGAGGAGCTCTGGGGCGCCGGCGAGGCCGACAGGGCAGCGCCCCGCGGCCGGCGACCGGCCGTTCGTGCCCCCTTCGTCGAGGAGCTGGACGAATTGGCGGACCGTCACCTCGACCGGGTCGCCGATTCTCTTCGCCAGCGTATTGGCGGCCTGAGGCCGCGCGTCATCGTCGCGACGAGCGATGTTCACGAGCATGGCAAGATGGCGCTCGAGCAGGTCCTGCGGCAGCTCGGCGCCGATATCGTCGATGGCGGCGTCTCCACCGACCCCGAGACGCTGGCCCGCGCCGCGGTCGCCAATGAGGCCGAAGCGGTGCTGCTCTCGACCTATAACGGCATCGCCCTCGATTACTTCGAATCGCTCAAATCCTGCCTGCCGGATGGGTTTCCGGTGCTGATCGGTGGCCGGCTGAACCAGGTGCCGAGCGGCTCCAACAGCAGCCTGCCGGTCGACGTTTCGGCGGAACTTGCAGCCGGGGGCGCCATCGTCTGCCGCGAGATCGAGGATGCTGTGCCGGCCTTGCTCGCGATCGCCGGGAAGCGGCGACAGGCAGTAGGCAGTAGGCAGTAGGCAAAGTCTCCATCACTGCCTATTGCCTATTGCCTATTGCCTATTGCCTATTGCCTATTGCCTATTGCCTACAATTTGATCGAACCAGCGAGGTGTTGTATCGCTCTTGAGCGTCGCTTGCGAGCCTTGAGGAGTCTCGATGACTGTGGTCCAGCACTTGGGCGAAAAGCTCGAGATCAAGCAGG
>DATAOT010000128.1:0-9270 GCA_036265615.1 Aestuariivirgaceae bacterium | reverse complement strand
GGCTTCGAAGACGTGCTGCTCGGCGGTCCGGCGCGCGACGGCGGGCTTTATGTGCCGGAGAGCTTTCCGGTGCTCACCCCGGAGCGGCTGGGCCCGCTCAGCGGCGCGGCTTATGTCGACATCGCCGAAGCGGTGATGGCGCCGTTCGTCGGCAGCGCCATCCCGCAGTCCGATTTCCGCGCCATGATCGAGCAGGCCTATGCCGGGTTCGGCCACCCGGCGGTCACACCGCTCAAGCAGATCGATGCCAATCTGTGGCTTCTCGAGCTGTTTCACGGGCCGACCCTCGCCTTCAAGGACGTGGCGATGCAGCTGCTCGCGCCGATGATGGACTGGGCGCTCACCCGGCGGGGCGAACGGGTCACCATCATCGGTGCGACATCGGGGGACACCGGCGGGGCGGCGATCGAGGCGTTCCGCGACAGCCGGCGCATCGAGCTCTTCATGCTGCATCCGCATCAGCGGGTGAGCGCGGTACAGCGCCGGCAAATGACGACGGTGGGCGCGGCCAACATTCACAACATCGCCATCGAGGGCACGTTCGACGACGCTCAGGCGCTGGTCAAGGCGATGTTCGCCGATCGGCGATTTCGCGAGGACATGCGGCTCGTCGGCGTCAACTCGATCAACTGGGCGCGGATCATGGCGCAGGTGGTCTATTACGTCGTCGCGGCGCTGGCGCTCGGAGCGCCGCGGCGGGCCATCAGCTTTGCGGTTCCAACCGGGAATTTCGGCGACATCTTCGCCGGCTACGTGGCAATGAGGATGGGGGTGCCGATGGACCGGCTGATCATTGCCACCAACGCCAACGACATTCTCGACCGGGCGTTGCGAAACGG
Organism: Aestuariivirgaceae bacterium; assembly: GCA_036265615.1. Classification (GTDB taxonomy): domain Bacteria; phylum Pseudomonadota; class Alphaproteobacteria; order Rhizobiales; family Aestuariivirgaceae; genus DATAFF01. The sequence continues at coordinate 8,431 of DATAOT010000128.1, read as the reverse complement.
CGTCTATGAGACGCGGCCGGTCCAGGCGTCGTCGAGTCCGTCCATGGACATCCAGGTCTCGAGCAATTTTGAAAGGCTGCTGTTCGAAACAGTCGAGCGCGACAGCGCTGCGGTGCGCGGCCTGATGGCCGATCTTGCCGGTCCCGCGCACCGGTTCGTCATCCCCGAAGAGGCACTGGCGCGGATGAGGGCGAAGTTCGGCTCAGGCTCTTGCAGCGAAGGGGAAACGGCGCGCGAGATCGCCAGGGTGCACGACCAGACATCGGAGCTCATCGACCCGCACACTGCCGTCGGCTGCCATGTCGGCCGCTTTCACACGCTGCGCGACACGCCGATGGTCATCCTTGCGACAGCCCATCCAGCAAAATTTCCCGACGCCGTCGAAGCGGCTTGCGGCGTTCGTCCCTCGCTTCCCCCGCGCCTCAGCAATCTCATGGCGAAGGGCGAGCAGTTCGACATTCTGCCGAACGAACTCGGTGCCGTGCAAAGCTACGTGGTGCAGCGCGCGTGAGCGAGAAACCCGTCGAGATTTCGAGGCTGGAGAACGGGCTGACCATCGTGAGCCACACCATGCCGCAGCTGGAGACGGTGGCGCTCGGCATCTGGGTGAGGGCGGGGGCGCGCGACGAGCGCCCGAGCGAAAACGGCATCGCGCATTTCCTCGAGCATATGGCGTTCAAAGGCACGGGCCGGCGGTCGGCGCGCGACATTGCCGAGGAGATCGAGGCGGCCGGCGGCGACATCAATGCCTCGACCGCCTTGGAGAACACCGCCTATTATGCACGGGTGCTCAAGGATGACTGGCGGCTCGCACTCGATGTGCTGTCCGACATCCTGATCGATCCGGTGTTCGACGGGCAAGAGCTCGAGCACGAGCGCGACGTGATCCTGCAGGAGATCGCCGCCGCCAACGACACGCCCGATGATCTGGTATTCGACCTGCTGCAGGCTCAGGCCTTTCCGGAGCACCCGCTCGGCCGACCCATCCTCGGTACGGCCGAACGGGTTGCGGCGCATGACGTTTCGGCGATCACCGGCTATCGCGCGCGCCACTATGCCGCCAACCGCATGGTGGTGGCCGCTGCCGGCCATATCGATCACCGGCAGCTCGTGGCGGAGGCCCGGGAGTGGCTGGCAGGCCTCCCGAGCGCCAGCGTGCGATCATGGCAAGCACCGCGATTCGTCGGCGGCCCGTCGGTGGCGGCCCGGCCGCTCGACCAGACGCATATCGCGCTCGGGCTGCCGGGTGTCAGCTACCACGATCGCGACGTCTATACCATGCAGGTGCTCTCCGGCGTGCTTGGCGGCGGCATGTCCTCGCGGCTCTTCCAGGAGCTCAGGGAAGAGCGCGGTCTGTGCTATGCGGTCTATTCCTATGCCGCCTCCTACGAGGACAGCGGCATTCTCACGGTCTATGCGGCAACAGCCCCGGACAAGGCCGAGGCGCTGGTCTCGGTGATGAGCGACGTCATGCTGTCGCTGACCGAGGATATCCCGGAGCGCGAAGTTGCCCGCGCGGCTGCGCAGATCAAGGCGGGGCTCGTGATGAATCTCGAGAGCGCGTCCGGCCGGGCCGACCAGATCGCCCGCCAGTTCCTCGCCTTCGACAGGGTGCCCGATATCGCCGAACTGATCGCCCGCATCGATGCCGTCGAGGCGAAGGAGGTGAGCGCGCTGGCGGCCCGGGTGCTGGGCGGGTCGCGGCCGGCGCTCGGGGCGGTCGGGGCGATAAGGTCGCTTGCGCCCTATGAGAGGATCGCGGCAAGATTCGCCTGAGCAAGGATCAACGAGCTCCCGAGGTCATGGCATTCCTTCGCGCAACCGGCTACCTCGATCCGCAGCCCGAGCTTCGCGGGCGCGGCGTGCGGCTGCGCCTGCCAACGGTCAACGATCATGAGGAATGGGCGGCGCTTCGCGAGGAGAGCCGGACGTTCCTCAGCCCCTGGGAGCCGGTATGGCCGCCGGATGATCTGACCCGCTCGGCGTTCCGGCAGCGGGTCAAGCGCTATCTGCGCGACATGCGCTCAGATACCGGCTATGCCTATTTCGTTTTTTGTGCCGAATCCGGGCAGCTGGTGGGCGGGCTGACGCTGTCCAATGTCCGCCGCGGGGTGGCCCAGACCGCATCGCTCGGCTATTGGATCGGGGTGCCGTTCGCCCGGCGCGGCTATATGTCGGCGGCGGTGGCGGCGGTGGTCACATACGCGTTCGATCATCTGCGCCTGCATCGGATAGAGGCGGCCTGCCTGCCGGTGAACGAGCCCTCGATCCGGCTCCTCAAGCGGTGCGGATTCGCCGAGGAGGGTTACGCCCGCCGCTATCTCAAGATTGCCGGCAGCTGGCAGGACCACCTGCTGTTCGCCATCCTGGAAAACGATCAGCGGCCGTGAGCCGTCGGTGCGCGCGGCAATCAAATAATCGCCAAACCACGGTGGACGGTCACAAAATTGCCGTGCGCGACCGCTTGCCTGCCTGCCAGCGGCCCTGTAGGTAGGGGTGGGGTCGAAGCGGGAATCGTTGGTTCAGACGTGAGCATGGTGCGTCTACGCTGCCATTTGACGGGGTGGCTGTTGCTGCTGCTCGCGATGCTTGCGCCGATGCCGGCGGGCGCGGTCGAAGTGGTCGACACCTCGTTTTCCGGGCCTTTCATCGATCTGATGCCGGCGCTGCATGGCGTCGAAAGCGGTCGCGCCAACATCTCGATCGAGCTTCCGACCGATGCCTCGGGCCAACGGATACGCATGCCGCTCGAGGCGCGCAGCAGCGGCCCGACGCACCGCTGGGCGGTGCTGCATCTGCGCAATCCGAAGACCGAGCCCGAGAATCTGGTACTGGTCATCCCGCACCAGGGATTCTCCGATTCGGGCGTGTTCTGGCCGGTCGGCTCGGGGACCCGCATCCACAGCTTCCAGATCTCGGCCGGGCAGACGGTGCAACCGCTCAGGGTTCCGGGCGCCGACGTGCTGGCGCTCACCATCAATCCCGGCTTCTCCGTCACCTACGCCATCGAGCTTGGCGATGCCGGGCTCGACGGGCTTCTCCTGTGGCACAGGCAGGCTTGGGACGCGCAGGTCGGGTCGCAGGCCTTCTTCAATGGCGCGGTGCTCGGCATCGCCATTCTGCTGGCGATCGCCATCCTGTGCCTGTTCATCGTGCGGCGGCGGGCGGTGTTCCCGGCAGCGGCGCTGTTCGCCGGTCCGGCCGTGGTGTTCCTGGCGGCAGAGATGGGCTATCTCGGCGTGCTGGCAGCGTGGCTGCCATTCGGCATCAACGAGGACCAGCTCAGGGCGGCGATCGAGGGGTTCATGCTGGCCGGCATCACGGCGTGCCTCGTGACCTTTCTCGAGCTCAGGCGACGGCTGCCGCTCATCGCCATTCTCGGGCTGGTGGTAATGGCGACGGCGATGGCGCTGATCGGTTACGGCCAGGTTCAGCCGCCGATCGCAACGGGGCTCATCCGGGCGTTGTTCTTCCTGGTCGTGCTCTCCGGCTTCGGCGTGATTGCCTGGCTGTGGCGCGACCGGTCGGTGAGAGCGCAGGGCTCGCTCATCGTGTGGTCGGTGCTGACGGCATGGACCTTGGTCGCTGCAGCCGACTGCCTGGGCCTGATGACCGGCCGGCTGTCCACCCCGGTGACGCTCGCCGGCCTCGTTCTCGTGCTTCTGACCATGGCGTTCACCGTCACCCAGTTCGCCTTCGGATCGGTGATCGCCTCCGGCCGCTCGTTCGAGGATATCGCGCGCCGCGCGCTGGCACTCGCCAATTCCGAGCAGTCGGTGTTCGACTGGCAGGTGGACAAGGGGCAGCTCTTCGTCGGACATGAGCTCGAAAGATCGCTGGGATTGCGGTCGGGAGCGCTGAGCGGCGGCGGCCTCGAGCCCTGGATGGAGCTGATCCATCCTGCGGATCGCGTACCGTTCAAGGCGGTGATCGAGGGTGCCGAGCGCCGCCGGCGCGGCGGGCTGTCACAGGAATTCCGGCTGCGGCGGGCGGACGGCAGCTATCGTTGGTACCAGCTCAGGGCAAGGGTGATCCAGGGCGACGACGGTCTGGCGGCACGGATCATCGGCACGCTGGCCGATGTGACCGCGTTCCGCCGCTCGGAAGACCGCATCCTGAGCGACGCCGTCCGCGACCGGGTGACCGGACTTCCGAATCGGGCGCTGTTCATCGATCGGCTGGAGCGGACGCTCAAGGGGCTGAACGGATCGGCGTCGGAAGTGCATGTGGTGGTCATCGATCTCGACCGCTTCAAGGCCGTCAATGACGGGCTTGGCCATGAGGTGGGCGACAGCCTGCTGCATGTCACGGCCAAGCGGCTCCAGGCGCTGACCGGTCCGGACGACACGCTGGCGCGGCTGCCGGGCGATCAGTTCGGGCTGGTGGTGCAGAGCGGACGGTCGAAGCCGGACATCCAGGCCATCGCCGAGCAGATCCGACGCACCATCGCCCAGCCGGTGCGGGTCAGGGCGCAGGAGATCTTCGTCACCGGGTCGCTCGGCATCGCAGCGCCGCGGGCTGGCCGCATGGCCGCCGAGGAGGTGCTGAAGGATGCCGAGATTGCGCTCTACGAGGCCAAGCGGCGCGGCAAGGACACGATCGAGTATTTCCGCCCGGGGATGCATGACGACCGGGCCCAGCTTCTCATGCTCGAGCAGGACCTGCGCCGTGCCATCGAGCGCAGCGAGATCGAGGTCGTCTACCAGCCGATCATGCGCCTTGGCGACCGGGAGCTTGCCGGATTCGAGGCGCTGGTGCGGTGGCGGCGCGGCGGTGAGCTGCTGCAGCCGGCGGCGTTTCTCGGCATTGCCGAGGACACCGGCATCATCCGCGATCTCGGCCGCTATGTGCTGAACGAGGCGGCACGCCAGCTCGGCATCTGGCAGCGGGCATTCCGGCCCTCCGATCCGTTGTTCGTCGCGGTCAATGTGTCGTCCGCGCAGCTTGTGAACAACGAGCTGGTGGACGAGGTGCGAACGATTCTGGCGCGCGAGGACATCCGGGCCGGGACGCTCAAGCTCGAGATCACCGAATCGCTGGTGATGGAAAATCCGGAATTGGCCGGCAAGGTGCTGGCCCGGCTGCATCAGCTCGGTGTCGGCCTGGCCTGCGATGATTTCGGAACGGGCTATTCCGCGCTCGCCAATCTGCGGCGGCTGCCCTTCGACACCATCAAGATCGATCGCAGCTTTCTCGATGTCGAGCCCGACGACGAGCAGGCTTCGATCATTCTCGAGGCGATCATCCTGCTCGCCCATGATCTCAGCCTGAGCGTCGTTGCCGAGGGGGTGGAGAACGGTGCCCAGGTGGCGCGGCTGAGCGAGCTCGAATGCGACTATGCGCAGGGCTTCTTCATCGGCGAGCCGGTCACCGCCAAGCAGGTGATCGAGGCGCTGGGCGGGCTGCCATACAATGTGGCGCAGCGCCGGTCCGGCATGGCGGCCTTCTGGGACCGTTTGTTGGGTCGCGAGGAGCGCACGGCGGCAGCGCTGCCGGCGCCAGAGCCGGAGGACGGCCCGCGCGTCCAGGATGTCGCCGATTACGAGGAGGATGCGTCGGGCCTGCCGCGCTGGAGCGCACCGGCGCCGCAGCCGCCGGCCCGCGGTCAGGGGGCAGGGGAAAGGCTTCCAATGGCGCCGCGGCCGAGGAGCATGTCGGCCTCGCCACCACCGCCAGAGCCGCGGCAGGAGGCGCAACCGAAGCCGGGTGATGCGGTTGACCAGACGCCGGACAAGCCCCGTCCCTTCGGCATCTCTTCCTTTGCCTGGCGGCTCAACCGGCCAACGGTGTCTGCCAATGACGAGTCCGCGGCGGCCGAAAGTCCGGCATCCGATGATCAGCCGGTTGCCTCCGATCACGCGGGCGAGGTGCCCGGGGAATCGGTTTCGGAGCCGGAAGCTCAGGCCGAAACGGCCGAGAAGGGGGGCGCTGCCGCCAGCGAGGAGGATGACGGCGAGGCGGAACAGGCCGAGCCCAATGGTCACAATTCCGGGGCGCGCGAGAAGGCGCGGCGATTGCGGCGGCGGCTGCGCGAGGCCGCCCGCAGCCGATCTCCGGCAGGGGAGTGAAACTGCTCAGGCGTGACCGGCCTGGCCAGACAGCTTGGTCAGGTCGATGCCGATCTTGCGCATGGCGCGCTCATATTTGCCATCGAGATTGCCGTCAAACACGATGGCGTCATCGGCGGCGCAGTGGAGCCAGCCATTGCGCTGGATCTCGGTCTCGAGCTGCCCCGGGCCCCAACCGGCATAGCCCAGCGCCATCAGTGCGCGGCGCGGGCCGCGTCCGCGGGCAATGGCCCTGAGCACGTCGAGAGTGGCGGTCAGCCCGATCTTCTCGTCGATCGGCAGGGTTGAGTCGGCGGCAAAATAGTCGGTGGTGTGCAGGACGAAGCCGCGGCCGGTCTCGACCGGCCCGCCGAACTGCACGTGCATCCGGGCAATGCTCGGCGGCAGGCTTATGCGCTGGCCTTCGGGAACGATGTTAAGCCGTTCCAGAAGCTCGGGAAAAGTTATCCCCTCGGCCGCCTTGTTGACGACGATGCCCATGGCACCTTCGGCCGAATGGGCGCACAGATAAATGACCGAGCGGTCAAAACGCGCATCGCCGATGCTCGGCATGGCAACCAGAAGATGCCCATCCAGGAAACGAGGTGCGTCCATTGCCAGTACCATTCCCACGCCAGAAGCCTACCGCGGAATTGTGTCGGAGCAAAGCCGTGGAGGCCGCTCGCGGTTCCTGACAGAGACGTGATTCGCCCTTAATGAATGGTTTACGCAAATGACGTTGAGGGAAAATGATTGGAGATGAGCGGCAATGCGTAACTATTTGAATTTATTGACATTCCATTAACCATCATCGTAATTGTCGACAACAAGAGATGAGGCAAGATGATTGTACGGTGTTGACGAATTGTTGACGAGTTGGGCGGCAGGAGGGGCATGTCGGCGAGCGTGAGGATCACCAGAAGCCTACTGGAGCACGAGCGGGTAGCCGTGGTCGCTTCCGGCAAAGTCCGGTTCATTTGGGACTCGGAGGTCAAAGGTTTCGGGGCGCGCGTGCAGCCGCGAGCTATCGCCTTTGTGCTCGACTATAGGCACGGGCACTTTCACCGGCGAATGACATTCGGCCGCCTTGGCGAGTTGAGGACCGTCGAGGAGGCGCGGCGGAAGGCGGCGGAGATCAAGCTCACCGTCCGCGCCGGTCGCGATCCGCTAGAGGAGGTCAGGGCCAAGCGGAAGGTTGCCGAGCGAGGGCGGCCCAGCCGGTCAAATCGAGGAAGGCCACTCGGACCGTGACATTGTGTGCCGTCGTCGAGAAATGGACGGCCGCGAGCCGCGCCGGGTGGTCCGGCGACACGGTCCGCCTCTATGCCAGCACATTGCGGAAAGATGTGCTCCCGAGATTTGGCGAGCGCGAGGTCGAGAGCATCACTCGCGCGGAATGGAGCGATCTCCTCACCGGCGTACGCACCCGTGCTCCGGCAACCGCGACATTGCTCCGGCGGATCATCGGGAGCGTGTTGTCATGGGCCGCGACGCCGAGCTCTTGTCCGCCGTCAATCTGCCGTCGGCAAAGCGGACCGCCCCAAAGGTGGCCCCACGCGATCGCGTCGTGACCGATGACGAGATCGGCATCATATGGGCCGCTACGCCCGCCCTGGAGCCTCGCCAGCAAGCGTTTGCCCGGTTTGTGATGTTAACAGTCGTCCGATCCGGCGCCGCCGCTCTCGCCCGCCGGGAGTGGATTGATGGCCGCTCTATCCGGTTCCCCGGGTCCACATTGGGGCTCAAGCGCAAGGCGGACCGCCGCGATCAGGACCATCGTGTCGCCTTGTCGGAGTGGGCATGGGACCAAATCGCGCCCGTGATCGAGGACGAGTCCACGCTCTTGTTCTCCGAAGGGCAAGCGCCAATCAGGCCAGCGCGCGTCCTGCCGGCCCTACGGGCGCAATCCGGCATCTCCAATTGGGAATGGCACGATTTCCGCCGGAGCTTCCGATCATGGGCGGCCAAGAGTGTGGTTCAGGCCGACGCGGCCGAAACCGTGCTCGGCCATACGATCCATAGGGATGAGGTCGCGAAAGCCTATCAGCGACACAAATTCGAGGACGAGGCGGAGGTCGCCTTCCATCGTTGGCAAGCTCACATCCAGCAACTCACCGGTGGCGGGGATGCCGGGAACATCCTGCCGATGAGGCTCCCCAACAAAAAATGATTTTTGCAAATTTTCCCTCTTTACACGAAGGGGCCGTTCGGGTGACCTCTACTTGCGAGCTAAATTTCACCGATGGAGGGGAACGCATGGCTCGCAAATCATCTCGAAACAAAGTTGACGCCGCGCCAGTGATCGCCGTTCCAGCGGTCGAGGGGCTACTGACACGCGATGAGGTCGCGGCGATCTTAAGAGTCCGGCGCGAAACGCTCTCAAG
>DATAOT010000127.1:0-4867 GCA_036265615.1 Aestuariivirgaceae bacterium | reverse complement strand
CGGAGCATCCGGCCATCGGGCACGAGCACCGCCTCGCTCACACCGCACTCCTTCGCGAAGGCGAGATGGCGCATCAGATGCCGCATCTCGCCATGCATGGGCACGAGCAAGCGCGGCTTCAGCCAGTCATAGAGCGAGCGGATCTCGTCCTGGCGGGGGTGGCCTGAGGTGTGCACCAGCGCGTCATCGGCGGTCACGACTTCGACGCCCTGGGCAGCGAGACCATTGATGACCGCGCCGATCGCCTTTTCATTGCCGGGGATGGCGCGGGAGGAGAAGATCACGAGATCGCCGGGTTCGAGCGCGATCTCGGGGTGGTTGCCTTCGGCGATCCGGGCGAGCGCCGCCCGCGGCTCTCCCTGGCTGCCGGTGCACAGCAGCACCACCTTGTCACGCGGCAGATAGCCGAATGCGTCATCGCCCTGAAAGGTGTGCTCGGTCAGCAGCCCGACCTTGCGCGCGGCATCGATCACCCGATGCATGGCGCGACCGGCAACCACGACCTCGCGGCCTTCGGCGCGGGCGGCACGCGCCACGGTGTCGATCCGTCCGACATGGGAGGCAAAGGTCGTGACGGCCACCCTGGCCTTGCTGGCGCCGATCATGTTGGCCAGCACGTCGCCGATCTGGTGCTCCGACGGCGAGCGGCCGGGCCGGAGCACGTTGGTGGAGTCGCAGACGAGCGCATCGATGCCCTCGGTGCCGATCTCGCGCAGGCGCTGCTCGTCGATGCGGGGCGGGATCGAGGGCTCATGATCGATCTTCCAGTCGCCGGTGTGGACGACGGTCCCCGCCTCGGTGCGGATCACGAGCGCGTTCGGCTCCGGGATCGAGTGCGCCACCGCGACATATTCGAGGTCGAACGGGCCAAGCTGCCAGCGGGCGCCCATCGGCAGCACGCGGAGCGGCAGCGCGCTGGCGAGCCCGGCCTCCTCGAGCTTGTTCCCGACGAGGGCCGCGGTGAAGGGGGTGCAATAGACCGGGGCCTCGAGGCGCCGCCACAGCCATGGCAGCGCCCCGATATGGTCCTCATGAGCATGGGTCAGCACGATTCCGAGGAGGTGGCGGCGGCGATGCTCGACAAAGCCGACGTCGGGCAGGATCAGATCGATGCCGGGATCGCGGTCGTCGGCAAATTTGACGCCGATATCGACCATGATCCATTTGCGGCTGCGCTCGTCGCCGACGCCGTAGAGATAGCAGTTCATGCCGATCTCGCCGACGCCGCCAAGCGGGAGCAGAACGAGCTCGCAGGGGCCGCGCGGCGCGCCCATCAGGCGAGCGTCCGTCCCGGCGATGCGAAGGTCACCTCGCCGGCATGGAGCGGGCGCAACGTCCCGTCGGCAAGGCGAAGCAGCAGGGCGCCGTCGCCGTCCAGGCCCTCGAAGCAGCCGCGCACCACGTGCCCGTCGAGCACCACCGTGAGGTCGCGGGAAAGCCCGATGGCGGCGGCAAGCCAGGCATCGCGGATGAGCGGAAATCCGTGGCCCGACTGCCATTGCGCGAGGCGCACGTCCATCCGCGCCGTCAGCTCGTCGAGCGCCAAGTCGGCCGATGGCGCGGCGCCGTGATCTGCAAGGCAGGTGGCCGGCATGCGGGTGATGGCGGGCGCGTGCACGATGTTGAGGCCGCAGCCGATGGCGACGGTCAACCCGCCATCGCTGGCGCCTTGCAGCGTCTCGACCAGGATGCCCGAGACCTTGCGGCCGGCGATCAGGACGTCATTGGGCCATTTCAAGCCGATGGCCGGCGCCGGCAAAGGAAGCAGCGCCTGCACCGTGTCGCGCATCGCGAGGCTTGCGACGAAGGCGAGCTGTGCCGCCTGCGCCAGCGGCACGGCAAGCGTGATCAGGAGCGTGGCATAGAGGTTGCCGGGCGGCGATTCCCAGTCGCGACCGTGGCGGCCGCGCCCGGCTGCCTGGGCGCGCGCCATGATCCAGAGCGGGCCGCGGTGGCCGGCGGCATGCAGGCGTCCCGCCTCGCTGTTCGTCGAATCCACGACCTCGACGATGAGATGCCTGGCCACCGATGCCGATCCTAGAACATGATGCGCCAAAGTGGATTTGCTTCGGCTGCATCGCCTCTCTTTCCCTCATGGCCGGGCTTGACCCGGCCATCCAGTCCTTTACTGCACCATCCGCTGGATGGCCGGCTCGGGGGCCGGCCATGAGGGGATGGAAGGACGAACACTAAAGGCAATGACATAGGTCAACCTCGACTGATCCTGTTCTAGAACAATGACTGTGCCGCGGCCTGTGCCATGACGAGCAGAGGATGAGCGACGAACACGAAGCCGAGCACGAACAGACCCATCATGGCGGCGACGAGGTTGATTTCAAGCGGTGCCGCATCGAAGCGTGGCGCCGGCTCGTCGAAATAGATGAGCTTGACGATCCGCAGATAATAATAGGCGCCGACGACGCTGGTCAGCACCCCGATCACCGCGAGCGCCACGAGATTGGCCTTGATGGCTGCCAGGAACACGAAATACTTGGCGAAGAATCCGGCAAGCGGCGGGATGCCGGCGAGCGAGAACATCAGCATGGCGAGCACGAAGGCCATGGCGCGGTCGGTGCGGGCAAGCCCCGCGAGTTCGCCGATCTCCTCGACAGCGCGGCCGTTGCGGCGCATGGCGATGACGATGGCGAAGGACCCGAGCGTCATCATCATGTAGATAAGCATGTAGAGCACGACCCCGCGCACGCCCTCGGTGCCGCCGGCCGCGAGCCCGATCAAGGCATAGCCGACATTGCCGATCGAGGAATAGGCGAGCAGCCGCTTGATGTTGTTCTGACCGATCGCGGCAAAGGCGCCAAGGCCCATCGAGGCGATCGAGATGAAGACCACGATCTGCTGCCAGTCGGCGGCGATCGCCGGGAACGGCTGCACCATGGCGCGGACGAAGAGCGCCATGGCCGCCACCTTGGTGGCCGCGGCGAAGAAATTGGTGACGGGGGTGGGCGAGCCCTCGTAAACGTCGGGCGTCCACATGTGGAACGGCACGGCCGAAACCTTGAAGGCGAGGCCGGCAATCAGGAAGACCAGGCCGAAGATCAGCCCGATGCCGGCCCCATTGGCCTTGATCTGCTCGGCCACGGCGGCAAAAGCGGTGACTCCGGTGAAGCCGTAGATCAGCGAGACGCCATAGAGCAGCATGCCCGAGGAGAGGGCGCCGAGAACGAAATATTTGAGCCCGGCCTCCGAGGAGCGGACGTTGTCGCGATCGATCGCGGCCACGACATAAAGCGCCAGCGACTGCAGCTCGAGACCGAGATATAGCGAAATCAAGTCGTTGGCCGAAATCATCACCATCATGCCGATGGTGGCCATGAGGATCAGCACCGGATATTCAAACCGATCGAGCCTGTCGGCCTTCATGATGCTGGTCGACATGATGATGGCCAGCGCCGAGGCGAACAGCGCCATGACTTTCATGACGCGGGCGAAGGTGTCCACCACGAAGCTGCCGTGAAAGGCGGTGAGCCGCTCCGGCCCGCTCAGGAGGACCAGGGCCGCGGCGCCGGCCAGGGCGATCACCGCAACAATGCAGATGAAGTCGAAACTCTCGCTCTTGTCGCGCATGACGCCGAGCATGAGGAGCACGAGGGTCGCGACGACAAGGACGATCTCCGGCAGCGCGGGTTGGGCATCGGCAAGAGCGAGAATCTTCAACATGGGCGGTTCCTGATCCCTCAAGGAGCCAGCGCGGCGAGAGGCTTGGCGGCGGCCAGGCCGGAGGCGAGCTCAGTCATGAGCCCGCCGATGCTTGCGGCATAGAGATCCATCACCGGCGCCGGATAGATGCCGAACAGCACCGTGAGCGCCGCCAGCGGCATCAATGTCACCGCCTCGCGGCGGTCGAGATCGAGCATGCCGCGCAAGGCCGGCTTGGCCAGCGGGCCGAACATCACCCGCCCATACAGCCAGAGCGCATAGGCCGCCGACAGGATGACGCCGAGGGTGGCGAAGAACGCAACCCAGCTGTTGGCGAGGAAGGCGCTGAGCAGGGTCAGGAACTCGCCGACAAATCCCGATGTTCCGGGCAGTCCGACATTGGCCATGGTGAACACCATGAACACCAGCGCATAGGCGGGCATGCGGTGAACGAGGCCGCCATAGGCGGCGATCTCGCGGGTGTGCAGCCGGTCGTAGACGACGCCGACGCAGAGGAACAGCGCACCCGAGACGAGGCCATGCGAGATCATCTGGAAGATCGCGCCCTCGATCCCCTGCTGGGTCAAGGTGAAGATGCCGATGGTGACGAAGCCCATATGCGCCACCGACGAATAGGCGATGAGCTTCTTCATGTCCTCCTGGGCGAGCGCCACGAGCGAGGTGTAGACGATGGCCACCACCGACAGGGTGAAGACGAGAGGCGCAAACATCTCGGAGGCATGCGGGAACATCGGCAGCGAGAAGCGGATGAAGCCGTAGCCGCCCATCTTCAGGAGGATCGCCGCCAGGATCACCGAGCCCGCGGTCGGCGCCTCGACGTGGGCGTCGGGAAGCCAGGTGTGCACCGGCCACATCGGCATCTTCACCGCAAACGAGGCAAAGAACGCCAGCCAGGCCCAGGTCTGCAACGACCGCGGCACGGCGGTGTGCATCAAGGTCGGGATGTCGGTGGTGGTGCCGTTCCAGTACAGCGCCATAATGGCGAGCAGCATCAGGACCGAGCCGAGGAACGTGTAGAGGAAGAACTTGAAGGACGCATAGACCCGGCGCGGCCCGCCCCAGACGCCGATGATCAGGAACATCGGGATCAGCCCGCCCTCGAAGAACAGGTAGAACAGCACGAGGTCGAGCGCCGTGAAGGTGCCGACCATCAGCGTTTCCAGGATCAGGAACGCGATCATGTATTCGCGCA
>DATAOT010000126.1:0-14726 GCA_036265615.1 Aestuariivirgaceae bacterium | reverse complement strand
CCTTGAAGACTTCCTTCCCGAGATTGTGGATTTGCTCATTCGGCGTGGAGGGTCCAACCTGCAGCCTGAAGGCCAATCTCTTCATCATCTCCCGGTCGCTCATCAATGACTCGTTTCACCTGAACAGCGGCCTATCGACCCAGCTTGCGCGCGACATTCGTGATCGACCTCCGCCGACTTACCGAGTGATGATATTCCGGTCCAATCGGCGATCATGCCGGTGATCAGGCCAGTCCAAGACCTTAGGAGATGTGTGCTGAATGTTTCGGCTTGCGGATCGAGCACGCAACTTCGTTAACCCGTTAGGGTATCGGTTAGGGTAATCGACCCAATGATGACGCCGACACCTTATGAAACAATGGGTTAATCAGTGAATCTGGTGGAGCAGAGGGGGATCGAACCCCTGACCTCGGCATTGCGAACGCCGCGCTCTCCCAACTGAGCTACTGCCCCATTCCTTTCAGGGTTTCAGGCTGGCTATCTAGGGCCGGGACCTGTGCCCCGTCAAGCAAGGAGGGTTGCGCCCCATCGGCATGGCCGCTACATCTCGGCGGTCGCAAGGGAGCGCGTATGGGACCGATCGTCTGGCTGATCCTCACGCTGATCGATATCTATATCTGGATCGTCATCATCACGGTCGTCGTCGAGCTGCTTTCCTATTTTGCCATTCTTGACCGAAACAACAGCTACGTGCGCCAGGCGCGCTATGCATTGCAGCGCCTGACCGAGCCGGCGCTGGCGCCGATCCGGCGGATCCTGCCGGATCTCGGCGGCATCGATCTGTCGCCGCTGCTGCTCATCGTGTTCCTGAAGTTCCTGGCGATCGCGGTCGCGACCTGGACACAGCCGCTGTTGTGAGATCGGGGAGCGGATCGGCGAGCATGGCAAGCGTGATTGACGGAAAAGCCATTGCCGAGGATCTGCGGCGGCGGGTCCGCGGCGCGGTCGAGCGGTTGAAGGCCGAGCACGGGATCACCCCGGGGCTCGCGGTGGTGCTGGTGGGAGAAAATCCGGCGAGCCAGGTCTATGTTGCGAACAAGGCGAGGCAGACCGGTGAAATCGGCATGAAGAGCTTCGAGCATCGCCTTGCGGCGACGACGTCGGAGGCCGAGCTCCTGGCGCTGGTCGAACGGCTCAACGCCGATGCTCAGGTCGACGGCATCCTGGTCCAGCTGCCGCTGCCGAAGCAGATCGCCAGCGAAAAGGTGATCAACGCCGTCGATCCGGACAAGGACGTCGACGGCTTTCACGTCATCAATGCCGGACGGCTCATGACGGGGCAGGACGCGCTGGTGCCCTGCACGCCGGTCGGTTGCGTGATCCTCGCCAAAAATGTGCTCGGCAAGCTCGACGGGCTCGAAGCGGTGGTGGTCGGGCGGTCGAACATCGTCGGAAAGCCGGTGGCGCAGCTGCTGCTGCAGGAGAATGCCACCGTCACCATCGCGCATTCGCGAACCCGCGATCTGAGAGAGGTGTGCCGCCGCGCCGATCTCCTGATCGCGGCGGTTGGCAAGCCACGGCTTGTCAAAGGCGACTGGCTGAAGCGCGGCGCAACGGTAATCGATGTCGGGATCAACCGGGTCGAGGAAGGCGGCAAGGCGCGGATCGTCGGCGACTGCGATTTCGAGGACTGCGCAAGGGTGGCCGGCCACATCACGCCGGTGCCAGGCGGCGTCGGACCGATGACGATCGCATGCCTGCTTGCCAACACGGTCAAGGCGGCGTGCCGCAAGCGGGGCCTGCCGGCGCCGGCGATCTGAGGCAGTAGGCAGTGGGTTTCTCTCCCTCATGGCCGGGCTTGACCCGGCCATCCAGTCTTCTTCTGCACGATACCTGGATGGCCGGCTCGGGGGCCGGCCATGAGGGAAGAACAACAAGGCAGTAGGGAAAGAACGCCGTTCACTGCCTATTGCCTAATGCCTACTGCCTACTGCCTCTCTCTCATTCGGCAGCGCGGGCGCGCTCGGCGCGCTTGCGGTCGTTGGGATCGAGAATCGCCTTGCGCAGTCGGATCGACTTCGGCGTGACCTCGACCAGCTCATCCTCCTGGATATAGGCGAGCGCTTTTTCCAGCGTCATGCGGATGGGCGGGGTCAGCAGGATATTCTCGTCCTTGCCGGCAGCGCGAATGTTGGTCAGCTTCTTGCCCTTGAGGACATTGAGCTCGAGATCATTGCCACGGGTGTGCTCGCCGACGATCATCCCCTGGTAGACCCGGGTGCCGGGATCGATGAACATCGGGCCGCGGTCCTGGAGATTGTACAGGGCGTAAGCCACTGCCTCGCCGTCGGCATTGGCAAGCAACACGCCGGTGTGACGCGACGGGATCTCGCCGACATAGGGCCCGTAATGGTGGAAGAGCCGGTTCATCACCGCGGTGCCGCGGCTGTCGGTCATGAGCTCGCCATGGTAGCCGATGAGGCCGCGGGTCGGTGCATGGAACAGGAGGCGCTGGCGGCCGGTGCCGGATGGGCGCATGTCCTTGAGCTCGGCGCGGCGCTCGGACAGCTTCTGGACGACGGCGCCGGCGTAGTCCTCGTCGACGTCGATGATCGCCTCCTCGATCGGCTCGAGCCGCTCGCCCGTCGAGTCGTCGCTGCGCATGACCACCCGCGGGCGTCCCACGGTCAGCTCGAAGCCTTCGCGCCGCATGGTCTCGATCAGGATGGCAAGCTGCAGCTCGCCGCGGCCGGAGACCTCGAAAGTGTCGGCCTCGCCGGGCAAGTCGCGGATGCGGAGCGCGACATTGCCTTCGGCTTCGCGATAAAGACGCTCGCGAATGACACGGCTCTGGACCTTGTCGCCTTCCTGGCCGGCAAAGGGGCCGTCATTGATGCGGAAATGCATGGCGAGGGTCGGCGGATCGATGGGCTGGGCGGCAATCGGGATCTCGACCTCGGGGGCGGCAATGGTGTCGGCGACGGTCGCGCCGGACAGGCCGGAAATGGCGACGATATCGCCGGCAAACCCTTCTTCGATGGGCTGGCGCTCGAGGCCGCGAAAGGCCAGGACCTTGGAGACCCGCCCCTGCTCGACGAGCCTGCCGTCGCGCGACAGCACCTTGACTGGCTGATTGGCGCGGATGCTGCCGGAGCGGATGCGCCCGGTCAGAACGCGGCCGAGATAGGGATTGGCCTCGATGGTGGTGGCGAGCATGCGGAAGGGCGGCGGCTCGACCGCCGGCTTCGGCACGTGACGCAGCACGAGATCGAAGAGCGGCGCCATGTCGGTCTTGGGCCCGGAGGGCGACGGTGCCATCCAGCCGAATTTGGCCGAGCCGTAGAGGATCGGGAAATCGAGCTGCTCGTCGGAGGCATCAAGGGCTGCGAACAGGTCGAAGACCTCGTTCACCACCTCGACATGGCGCTCATCATGCTTGTCGATCTTGTTGACGGCGACGATCGGCTTCAGGCCGATCTTCAGGGCCTTCTGCAGCACGAACTTGGTCTGCGGCATCGGGCCTTCGGCGGCATCCACCAGCAGCACGGCCCCGTCGACCATGTTGAGGATGCGCTCGACCTCGCCGCCGAAATCGGCATGGCCCGGCGTGTCGACGATGTTGATGCGCGAGCCCTGCCACAGGATGGAGGTGACCTTGGCGAGGATGGTGATGCCGCGCTCGCGCTCGAGATCGTTGGAATCCATGGCGCGCTCGGCAACCCGCTGGTTCTCGCGAAAGGCCCCCGACTGGGCGAGCAGGCGATCGATCAGCGTGGTCTTGCCGTGATCCACATGAGCGACGATGGCGATGTTGCGGAGGTTCATCTCAGGCGGCGGGCAGCCAAGGTGCGCAGGCGCAGGGCATTGAGGCGGATGAAGCCCTGGGCATCCTTCTGATCATAGGCACCGCGATCGTCCTCGAAAGTGACGAGGCTGTCGGAGTAGAGCGATTGCGGCGACTTGCGGCCGGTGACGATGACATTGCCCTTGTAGAGCTTGAGCCGCACGGTTCCCGCGACACGCTCCTGGCTCTTGTCGATCGCTGCCTGCAGCATCTCGCGCTCGGGCGAGAACCAGAAGCCGTAATAAACCAGCTCGGCATAGCGCGGCATCAGCTGGTCCTTGAGATGGGCGGCCTCGCGGTCGAGCGTCAGGGACTCGATGGCGCGGTGCGCAACATGCAGGATGGTGCCGCCCGGCGTCTCATAGACGCCGCGCGACTTCATGCCGACGAAGCGGTTCTCGACGAGGTCGATACGGCCGATGCCATTGTCGCGACCGAGATCGTTGAGGGCGGCGAAGAGGCGGGCCGGGCTCAGGGCCTGGCCATCGAGCGCGACCGGGTCGCCGCGCTCGAATTCAAGCTCGACCGAGGTCGGCGTGTCGGGAGCGTCCTGCGGCGCGATGGTGCGCTGATAGACATAAGGCGGCGGCTCGGCCCATGGGTCCTCGAGGACCTTTCCCTCCGAAGACGAGTGAAGGAGATTGGCGTCGACCGAGAAGGGGGCCTCGCCGCGCTTGTCCTTGGGCACCGGGATCTGGTGCTTCTCGGCGAAGTCGATCAGGTCGGTGCGAGACTTGAAGGACCATTCGCGCCAGGGGGCGATGACCTTGATGGCCGGGTTGAGGGCATAGGCGGTGAGCTCGAAGCGAACCTGGTCGTTGCCCTTGCCGGTGGCGCCATGGGCGACGGCATCGGCGCCGGTCTCGGCGGCGATCTCGACCAGGCGCTTGGCAATGAGCGGCCGGGCAATGGAGGTGCCGAGGAGATAGACGCCTTCATAGAGGGCATTGGCGCGAAACATCGGAAAGACGAAGTCGCGAATGAATTCCTCGCGGACATCCTCGATATAGATCTGGCGAATGCCCATCATCTCGGCCTTGCGGCGGGCCGGCTCCAGCTCCTCGCCCTGACCGAGGTCGGCGGTGAAGGTCACGACCTCGCAGCCATAGGTCTCCTGAAGCCATTTCAGGATGATGGAGGTGTCGAGACCGCCGGAATAGGCGAGCACGACCTTGCTGACGCTGCCGCGTTTCGTCATTGCCATTTTAGCCCTTGTCATCGGGGCGCATCATTAGTGGGCGCACCTGCCGCGAGCAAGAGCCTCGATCCGTTATCAAAAGTCGCTGACGATTCCCTTGCGCTCCCAGTCGCCATAACGGGTCGGCTCCAGCCCGTCCGGACCGCCGATCTCGGGCTCGACCGGGGCGGGAGCGGCATTCCGGGCCGCCCGGCGGGCCATTGCCTCGGCCAGCGCGCGGCGGGCAGCCGGCGGCAAATCAGGATTAGAATCATCCGTTTGGCGCATTTTGACGGAGGTCAACGTTGCAGGGGGTCATCTCGCGTATCATATAGGCAGGCGCGCTCCGGCGCTGCAAGGACCGGAACAGGCGACGAGAGAAGGGCGATGAACTATGTGAGAACGGCGCTGCTGCTGGCAGCGCTCACCGGGCTGTTCCTGGCGGTCGGCTACGCCATCGGGCGCGAGACCGGAATGGTCATTGCGTTCTTCCTGGCGCTGGCCACCAATCTGTTCACCTATTGGAATTCCGACCGGATGGTGCTGTCGATGCACGGCGCCCAGCAGGTGGACGGGGCGAGCGCACCGGAATTCCATGCGCTGGTCGAGCAGCTGGCCAAACGGGCCAATCTGCCGATGCCCAAGATCTACATCATGGAAAACCCGCAGCCCAATGCCTTCGCAACCGGGCGCAACCCGCAGAATGCGGCCGTGGCCGCCACCACCGGGCTGCTCACGGACTTGTCGCGCGAGGAGGTGGCCGGGGTGATCGCGCATGAGCTTGCGCATGTGCGCAACCGCGACACGCTGATCATGACCATGACGGCGACGATCGCCGGCGCCATCTCGATGCTTGGAAATTTCGCGATGTTCTTCGGCGGCTCGCGCGACCGCGATGGCGGCATGGGGCCGATCGCGACGATCGCCATGATCATCCTGGCGCCAATCGCGGCAATGATCGTGCAGATGGCAATCTCGCGGACGCGGGAATATGCCGCCGACCGCGGCGGCGCCGAGATCAGCGGCGAGCCGCTGTGGCTCGCGAGCGCGCTCCAGCGCATCGACACAGCCGCGCATCAGATCGAGAACGAGACGGCGGAAGCCAATCCGGCAAGCGCGCCTCTGTTCATCATCAATCCGCTGTCGGGGTCGCGGATGGACAGCCTGTTTTCCACTCATCCCGCCACCGAAAACCGGATCGCGGCGCTGATGGAGCTGGCGCGGCAAATGGGCAAGACCCGGCCGGGCGGACAGGGCGAAGTGCTTCCGGACCCGCCGGCGACGTCGGGCGACGCGCCGGCCGGACCGTGGGACAGCGTGCGCGAGCGCCGGGGGCCTTGGGGCTAGAGCATCATGTTGGCGGCCCCGCGCCGGGGAGCCGGTCAGCGCTCGGGCCCGCCCGGCCTCAAGGCGCGACGGGATGCCGTTCGCGCCGTGGCGGCGGTACTGCGGGAAGCGCGGCCGCTCGATCTCGCCTTTGCCGCGATATTCGACGGCAAGGATGCTTCGCCGGACCGCGACCGAGCGCTCACCCGGGCGATCGTCGCGACGACGCTCAGGCGGATGGGCCAGATCGAACAGGCGCTCGGCCGCTTTGTCGAGCGGCCACTGCCAACGAAGTCCGGCCAAGCACGCGAGATCCTGCTCACCGCCGGGGCGCAGCTCCTGTTCCTGCGCACGCCGGCGCATGCAGTGATCGACCTCGCGGTGAGGCTTGCCGGCGAGCAGCCCGGGTCGCGACATCTGGGTGGTCTGATCAATGCGGTGCTGCGCAAGCTCGCGGCGGGCGGGCCGGCGCTTTTAAACGAAGACGAGGCGCCGCTCGTGAACACGCCGGCGTGGCTGATCGAACGCTGGAGCGCGGCGTTCGGGAAGGAGGCGGCGCGGGCCATCGCGGCCAGCCACATGATCGAGCCGCCGCTCGACCTCACGGCGCGCGATCCGGCGCGGGTCGCGGCGGAGCTAGGCGGCGTGCTGCTTCGCAGCGGCACGGTCAGGCTCGAAACGGCGCGCGGGCGGATCGAGGACCTGCCCGGTTACACCGACGGGCGGTGGTGGGTACAGGACGAGGCAGCGGCGCTGCCGGCGCGGCTGCTTGGCAAGGTCGAGGGTTTGCGCGTCCTCGACCTTTGCGCGGCGCCGGGAGGCAAGACGGCGCAGCTTTCGGCCGCAGGCGCGATGGTGACGGCGGTCGAGCGGTCGCCGGCGCGGCTTGCGCGACTCAAGGCCAATCTCGGGCGGCTCAAGCTTCAAGCCGAGACGGTCCTGGCGGACGCCGGCGAATGGCAGCCTGAGGCGCCGTTCGATGCGGTCCTGCTCGATGCGCCCTGCTCGGCAACAGGAACAATCCGGCGCAACCCCGACGTGCCCCATATCAAGACACCGGCCATGATCGCCTCGCTTCTGCCTCTGCAGGCGCAATTGCTGCAGCGCGCCGTCGACATGGTCAGGGACGGCGGGACGCTGATCTATGCCACCTGCTCGCTCGAGCGCGAGGAGTGCGAGCAGCAGATCGAAGGTCTGCTCATGCAGCGCCGGGACATCGCCCGGCTGCCGATCGAGGCGCCCGAGCTTGACGGCGACCGGCGGCTGATCAGCGCTTCGGGTGATCTGCGGACCTTGCCGATCCACGGCATGGACGGATTCTATGCGGCAAGGCTCAAGAAGATCGGTTGAGCTCCATCCGCGTTAGCGAAACATTAACCCGTTCGGCCCCTAGATCGAGGCGGGGCAGCGGAACCCTTTATTCACCATCAGCGCCGGCCATGTTTCAGGACCTGCAGACTGGGCATCATGTTGCGCCGCACGCGCTCAAGGGCGTGCTCGAGCTCGCCGTGGCGCGGCTGGGCAGCGGCATCGGCCTCAAGCTGCCGCGGCTCAAGGGCCTGGTGGCGGGCGGCCGGGTGGATGCGATCAATCCGGCGATCGCCGGGCTGATCCGCGGCAATGGCGAGCTGGCGGCGGAGTTCTATCAGGGTCGCTATGTCCTGCTGGGCTCGGTGGTCGAGGCGGGGCCGAAGGGCATCTTCGAAACGCCGCTGCCGTCGCTTGCGGCCTATCGCGAGCTGCATGGCTTCGGCTGGCTCCAGCATCTCAAGGCGGCAGGGCGCGAACTCGACCGGGCGCATGGCCGCGCGCTGTTCCAGGACTGGCTCGACCGCCAGTGCTACCGCCTGAGAGTGGCCCGCGAGGTCGAGGTCAGAGCGCGGCGCCTGATCTCGCTCGTGCAGAACGGCGGCTTCCTGATCACCGGAGCACCGTCATCCTTCGCCACCGGATTCTACGGCAGCCTGGGGCGCCAGGCACGATCGCTCTATGCCGCGCCCCAGACCGGTCTGCGGCCGCCCGAACGGCTTCAGGCGGCGATCGCGCTTGCCTATGCAGCAGTGGGCCTGAGCGGGCTCGAGGGCATGGCAGCGCCGGCGCTTCAGCGGCTCGGACATGAGCTCGATGCCCAGATTCTTCCCGATGGCGGCCACCTGTCGCGGTCGCCGGCGCAGCTTCTCGATCTGCTCGTCGATCTTCTGCCGCTGCGGATGACGCTGGAGGAACGGCGCCATCCAGTGCCGCAAGCGATTCACGGGGCGATCGAGCGCATGCTGCCGATGCTGCGATTTTTCCTGCATGGCGACCATGGCATTGCGACCTTCAATGGCAGCACGGATCCGGCGATGGCCAAGGTCAAGGCGGTGCTCGAGACCGACGACACATGCGGTCGACCGCTGGCGCATGCGCCGCATTCCGGCTATGCCCGCCTGGAGCAGGGCGCAGCGGTGGTTCTGGTCGATGTCGGGCGGCCGCCGGCCCCCGGTCTCAACAGCCATGCGGCATCGGCACCGCTCGCCTTCGAGTTCTCCGACGGGCCGCACCGGGTCATCGTCAATTGCGGCGCGCCGGCCTTTGCCGGCACAGGGTGGGACGCGGCCTGCCGGATGACGGCGGCGGCGAGCACGGCGGAGATCGGCGGCGTGTCGAGCGGGCGGATCATCACCGGCCGGCTGATCGAGGCGCTGTTCGGCACGCCGATCCTGATCGGTCCGCGCATTGCCCAGGCAGAGGTCAAGCCGACATCGGAAGGGTGGTTTCTGGAAGCCCGGCACGACGGATATGTCGGCGCCTTCGGCGTGCGGCACGAGAGGCGGCTGTTCCTGGCGCCGGATGGCGGCGATCTTCGCGGCGAGGACTGGTTCGTCGCCGAACGGCAGTCGGCTCATCTCGATCAGCTGCCCTATGCGCTCAGATTTCACCTCCATCCGGCGGTGAAGGCGATCGCCTCGAAGGACGGCGCCAGCGTCATGCTGCAGCTGCCGAACAAGGCGGGATGGACCTTCACGGTGCGCGGCGGCGTGCTGCGGCTCGAGGACAGCGTCTATCTGCCGGGCAGGCTGCAGCCGCGGCGGTCGCAGCAGATCGTGGTCAGGGGCGTGGTCGGGCGACCAGGCCGGATCAACTGGGCGTTCAAGCGGATCGCCAAGAGGAAACCCAATGGCGAGGGCAGGGCGGCGGGCACGGGTCAGTCGCTGCTTTTGTAGGGCATGAGGTGTTCAGACCTGAGCACATCCTGCTCCAGCTCATCGATAACGGCGGGCATTTTCGGCGAGGAGGCTTAGCGAGACCGCACCCAGGATGATGAGGGCGCCGATCAGGGCATTGCCGTCCGGCACTTCATCGGCAAGCACCCATGCCCAGAAGGGGTTGAGCACGATATCGAGCATGGCGATGATGGAGACGGTCACCGCGCGCACTGAGCGGGCGCCGAGGGCGAGCAAAAGGATCGGAACGCCAAGCTGCAGCGGCCCCATCAGCGCCAGAACGGCCCGGTCGCGCGAGGGCACCGCGAAGCCGTCGCCGAAAGCCGCCGCCACGAGGAAGACGATGATGCCGCCCACCGCCATGGCCGGCATGAGCTCGACATTGCGGAAGCGCCGCAGCGACAGGGTCTGCCCGGCGAAGGACAGGGCGACGAGCAGCGAGACGAGATTGCCGGCGACATGGCCGCCGACCAGGCCACCATGGACGATGACGCCGACGCCGAACAAGGCGGCAAGCGCCGCCGCCCAGGTGAGCAAGGACGGTTTCTCGCCAGTTGCGTAGGGGCTGAGAAGGGCGGTGTAGAGCGGCGAGCTGGCGCCGACGGCCGAGACATTGGCGGTCGAGGTGAGCGTCAGGGCGGTGACATAAAGGGTCGAGCCGATCGCGAAGAAGCCGGCGCAGGCGATCATCGCGGCCGGCGGCACGGCACGGAACCGTTGCCACGCGCCGGTAAAGCCATAAGCAAGGACGAGATAGAGAGTGAGCGTGGCGGCCATGGCGAGGCCGCGCCAGCAATTGATCTGCCAGCCGGTGAGCCCGGGCACATGGCGCACAAAGGCGCCGGATAGAGAAAATCCGGCAACGGCCAGGAGGACGAGCGCGGCGCCACGCGCGACGTTGGCCTCGCGCATGCGGGATAAGCCGGTTCAGGCCCTGAGCTTCAGGTTCTCCGGATCGAATGGCGATTCGGGGATGACGGTTGCGGGGTAAGACTGGCCGAGGATGCGCATGCTGAGCTCACCGCCGATCTCGCCGAGGTCGGGCCGGACCATGGCAAGGGCGAGCGATTTGCCGAGCCGCCAGCCATAGCCGCCCGAGGTGCAGCGCCCGACCAGAGTGCCCTTCCTGTCGTGGATCGGCTCGGAGCCGCGGGCATCGACATCGCTCGTGCCATGGACCTCGAGCGTGACGAAGCGGTTGGTGAACCCGCGCTCGCGCCAGCGGACCAGGGCATCGCGACCGACGAACTCCCCCTTGTTCAGATGGACGAAACGGTCGAGGCCGGATTCGAGGGCCGAATATTCGATCGACAGCTCGCGCGATATGAGGCGGTAGGATTTTTCGATGCGGAGGGAGTCCATGGCCTTGATGCCGAATGGTCGGATGCCCATCGGCTTGCCGGCGTCCATGATCAGATCGAAGATCGTGTTCTGCATCTCGATCGGGTGATGCAGCTCGAAGCCAAGCTCGCCGACAAAGTTGACCCGGAGCGCATGGGCCTGGGCGATGCCGACATCGATGAACTTGCCGGTGAGCCACGGGAAGGCGGCGTTGGAGAGATCGACATCGGTCAAGGTCTGCAGAAGCTCGCGCGAGCGCGGGCCGGCAAGGACGAGCACCCCATATTGGGTGGTAACCTTCTCGAGGCGCACGCCGCCCGAGGGTGGAAGGGCCTTTTCGAGACAGTCAAAGTCGTGGCGTTCGAAGGCACCGGCGCCGACCAGATAGAAACTCTGCGGACCGGTGCGGTAGACGGTGAATTCCGAGCGGACGCCGCCATTCATCGACAGAAGATGGCAGAGCGCGATCCGGCCCTTCTGCTTCGGAATGCGGTTGGCGAGCAGGCTGTCCAGCCATTCCTCGGCGCGCGGACCGGAGACCTGGTACTTGGCAAAGGCCGACATGTCGAGCAAGCCGACATTGTCGTGCACGTTGCGGCATTCGTTGCCGACATGGGGGAAATAGTTGGAGCGGCGGAACGACCATTTCTCGACGACGCGGCCATCGTCGGTCGGCGGTGCGTGATTGTGGTTGAGGATGACATCGGGACGGTCGAGATCGGCTTCCGACAGCGCGAGATCGGGCGGAGCGAACCAGCCGGGGCGCTCCCAGCCATAAACCGAGCCGAACACGGCGCCCAAGGCCTTCATGCGGTCATAGCAGGGGGTGCGCTTCAAAGGCCGGGCAGAGCTTCGTTCCTCGTCCGGAAAGTGCGGGGTGAAGACGTTGCGATACGCCTCCTCGTTCTTCACCTTGAGATAGCCGCGCGCGGCATAGGGGCCAAAGCGGCGCGGATCGACGCCCATCATGTCGATCGAGGGCTCGCCTTCGACGATCCACTCGGCAAGCTGCCAGCCGGCACCGCCCGAGGCGGTCACGCCGAAGGAATGGCCCTCATTGAGCCAGAGATTGCGCCGGCCCCAGGCCGGGCCGATGATTGGGGAGCCATCGGGCGTATAGGCGATGGCGCCGTTATAAACCTTCTTGATCCCGACCTCGGCGAAGGCCGGCACGCGAATCATGGCGGCCTCGATATGCGGTGCGAGGCGATCGAGGTCTTCCTGAAACAGCTCGAATTCGGCCTTCTCGGCCGGGCCGTCGACATAGCAGGCCGGCGCACCGCGCTCATAGGGGCCGAGGATCAGGCCGCCATTCTCCTCGCGCATGTACCAGGAAGAGTCGCTCTCGCGCAGCACGCCCATCTCGGGGAGGCCGCGGCGCTGCCGCTCGACGATCGCGGGGTGCGGCTCGGTGACGATATATTGATGCTCGACGGGGATGACCGGAATGTCGAGGCCGAGCATCTGGCCGGTCTGGCGCACGAAATTGCCGGTGGCGGTGACCAGATGCTCGCAAGCGATGTCGCCCTGGTCGGTGGTGACCAACCATTCACCCGAGGGTTTCTCTGCGATGGCGGTGACGCGGGTCTTGCGGTGGATCTGGGCGCCGCCGTCACGGGCGCCCTTGGCAAGCGCCTGGGTCAGATCAGCGGGCTGGATATAGCCGTCATCGGGATGCTGGAGCGCGCCAATGATGCCCTCGGTGTTGCAGAGCGGCCAGATCTCCTTGACCTGCGCCGGGGTGAGGAGGTTGACCTTGACGCCGATCGTCTCGGCGACGCCGGCGTAGTACATGTACTCGTCCCAGCGGTCGCGGGTGCGGGCGAGCCGGATGTTGGAGACTTGGCGGAAGCCGACATGCTGGCCGGTCTCGGCCTCGAGGGCCTGGTAGAGCTTCACCGAGTGCTTGTGGATCTGGCCGACCGAATAGGACATGTTGAAGAGCGGCAGCAGGCCGGCGGCATGCCAGGTCGAGCCCGAGGTCAGCTCGTTGCGCTCGAGCAGGACGACGTCCGACCAGCCTTTCTTGACCAGGGCATACAGCGTGCCGACCCCGACGACGCCGCCGCCGATCACCACCACACGCGCATGCGACTTCATGGACGGTTCCTTTCAGGGCCGGAAACGATGCTTCCGCCAACATAGTGGCCGAGCTTGGACGAGCGCGGCACGAGGCGACTTCCGCGACCTCGATTGCGACACCCTCATTTACCTCAGGCTAAGGTCAAGGCGCCATGATCGGCGCATGAGCGGGCAAGCGGAAGCAATTTCCTTCGGGCTGAAGCCGGATGCGGCGGAACAGGTGCAGGCTTGGCTCGGCGGCTTTGCGCGCCGGCGGCGGGCGGCGGCAAAGACGATCGAGGCCTATGCCCGGGATCTCGCCCAGTTCGGGCGGTTCCTGCAGGACCATCTCGGCGAGCCGGCAGATCTCCAGGAGCTCGAAGAGCTGCTCGCGGCCGATTTCCGGGCGTTCCTGGCGGCACGGCGCAATGAGGGGGTCGGCAGCCGCAGCCTTGCCCGGCAGCTCTCGGCCATCCGGTCGTTCTATCGCGATCTCGAACGGCGCGGAATCTTACGCAATCCGGCAATCTGGTCGGTGCGCTCGCCGAAACTGCCGCATCTGGTGCCGCGGCCGCTGCCGCAGGCGCAGATGCTCGCGATGGTGGCGGAGCCGCATGATCAGGATGCCCCGGCCTGGGTTCAAGCGCGCGATCTCGCAGTGCTCATGCTCCTTTACGGAGCCGGCTTACGCATCTCCGAGGCGTTGGGTCTCGAGCGCCGCGCCGTGCCCGCCCAAGTGCTGCGCATCACCGGGAAGGGCGGCCGCATCCGCGAGGTGCCGCTGCTCGAGCAGGTCTCGTCAGCCATCGAGCGCTACGTCACGCTGTGCCCTTATCACCTCGAGCCGGAGCGGCCACTGTTCCGCGGCGAAAAGGGCGGGCCGCTCCAGCCGCGCATCGTCCAGCTGCTGATCGCGCGCTCAAGGAGTGCGTTGGGCCTGCCCGAGACCGCGACACCGCATGCGCTCAGGCACTCGTTCGCGACCCATCTGCTCGCGGCCGGCGTCGATCTGCGGGCGATCCAGGAGTTGCTCGGCCACGCCAATCTATCGACGACGCAGATCTATACGGGTGTCGACCACCGCCATCTCCTGGCGCAGTATCGCAAGGCGCGTCTGCTTCGGTCATAATCCCTGGAGCATGATGTTGCTCATTCGGGGAGCCTGACGCATGGGACGACCTCTTGATCCATTCACCGGCGATTCCGAGCTGCCGGCACGCACCGGCGTCGTGGTCATCGGCGGCGGCATCATCGGCGTCGCGACGGCGCTCGAGCTCGCCGAACGGGGCGTGCCGACGGTCCTGTGCGAAAAGGGGGTGATCGGCGGCGAGCAATCGAGCCGCAATTGGGGCTTTTGCCGGCAGATGGGGCGCGATCGGCGCGAGGTGCCGCTCGCCATGGAATCGCTCAGGCAATGGCGGCGGATGAATGAGCGGGTGGGGGCGGAAACCGGATTCCGCCAGGCGGGCATCATTTATCTGGCGGAAACCGAGGCATGGCTCGCGGCCCAAAGCCGATGGGCGGATGAGCACGCCCGGCCTTATCAGCTCGACACGCGGGTGCTGACGCCGGATGAGGCGGCGCGGGTGATGCCAGGAGCCACCCAGTGCTGGAAGGGCGCCATCTATACCGCCTCGGACGGGCGCGCCGAGCCGAGCAAAGCGGCGCCGGCGCTGGCCGCGGCGGCCCGTCGGGCCGGCGCCAAGATCTTCACCGGCTGCGCCGTCCGCGGGCTTGATCTCGCGGCGGGGCGGGTCGCCGGCGTCGTCACCGAGAAGGGCCGGATCGCATGTGAGCAGGTGGTGCTGGCCGGCGGCGCCTGGTCGCGGCG
>DATAOT010000125.1:0-4971 GCA_036265615.1 Aestuariivirgaceae bacterium | reverse complement strand
CGGTCGCGCTCCTCCTTGCGGCAAAGCATCGCCTGGTCGGCCGCCAGCCGCTCGTCTTCGAGAAGCCGACGTTTCTCGGCCGGCATCAGGCCGATCGCCGCAAGCTCGGCGCCGAGGCGCTCGATGCTCGCCTCGGCGGCTCGGCACAGCTCGTGCACGCGCCGGGATATTTCGGCATAGATGCCGGTGTTGGTGATCTTGTCGAGCAAGGCCGCCCTGTCTTTCGGACGGGCTCTGAGGAAAGCGTCGACATCGCCCTGGGCGAGGAGAACGGTGCGGCGGAACTGCTCGAAGGTGAACCCGGTTGCAGCTTCGACTTCCCGGTCGATCTCTCGGGCCTGGGCGGCAATCATTTCGATTCCTCCCTCGCCGATCCGAGCCAGCGAGCGCTCCACCCGCTGCAGCTTGCCGTCGGGACGGTCGCGGGCCCTTCTGACCTGCCAGCGTGCGAGATAGTGCTGGCCGTCAAGCCCGACGAACTCGGCCTCGGCGCAGCCCGAGGCCACTCCCTTGCTGAGGATCGAGCGCTCATCGCCCGCCGCGAGCTCCTCCTCCTGGACATCGGCGATCTTCTCCGGACCGGCATAACCGGCACGCGGATACTGGCCGTAAATGGCCAGGCACACCGCATCGAGAATGGTCGATTTGCCTGCCCCGGTCGGACCGGTGATGGCAAAGAGTCCGGCGCCCTTGAGCGGCTCCGCCGTCAAGTCGATGGAAAAGGGCTGCACCAGGCTCGCCAGCCCCTCCCCGGCTATGCGGAGGATGCGCATGCCGTCAGCTCTCTTCCCGCGCCGCCGCGAAGGCCCGCAGATGAATTTCACCTGGCACGACCTGGTGGCAGGCGAGGAAGGCCCGGGTAAACAGGTCGAGCGGATCGATGTCCTTCAATTGCGGCGGCGAGGCACCGAGATGGCCGCCGTTTTCGATCGCGAGGGCGGATGTCCGGACAATCTCCGGCGGTGCCGCCACCCTGACGGGGAAGGTGCTGGCGATCTCGTCCACCTCGCCGCGAATCCCGGCTGCCGTGCCGTTCACCCTGACCGCAACATGGATGAAGGGGCGCTGCTCGATCGCGAGCTGCGGATCGAGGCTCAGGGCGCGGAACGCCTCGGGGATTTCCGACCGTTCCAGGGCGCCGGTGGCCGGCAGGCGGATGAACGGCACCGGGCGGGCGAGCGGCAGATGCTCGACCGCGACACGGCCATCGCCGATCTCGACGATGCTGACGCCATGCTCATAGGCGCGCTCGGAGGCCGAAAGCGGAAAGAGCGAGCCGGCATAGCGAATCGTCGTTCGGCCGACCCATTGTGGTCGGTGCAGATGGCCGAGCGCCGCATAGGCGACGGAGGGCGGGAAGATGTCGTGCGGCACGGCATGCTCGCCGCCGACCAGAATGCGCCGTTCCGAGATCTCGCTCTCGGCGGCGCCCGCCAGGGTGAGGTGGCCGGTGACGATCAGCGGCAGCCCGGCGGCCTGCTCCAGCGCCTCGGCAATGGCGCCCGCATAGAGCCGCCGGACCCCTTCGACGATGGCCGAGCCGGCGCATTCCTCAGACGGAACGCGGGGGATATCGCCGACGCCAAGGAATGGCAGGACCAGCACGCAGGCTCGCGGGCTGCCGGCGGCATCCTTGAGCACGACGTGGTGCTTGGCGCCGTCGAGCCGGCCTGCAGCGTGTTTCAGCGTGCCGACCACGCGCGTTCCGAGCCGCTGCAGAAGAACCGAGGGCGCCTCGAGCTGCCCGGCATGGTCGTGGTTGCCGGCGATGATGATGCTCGACAGCCCCGGCCGGCGCGAATGGATCCGGTCCATGGCGCCGTAGAACATGCCGCGGGACTCGGCGCTCGGCGCCATGCTGTCAAAAATATCGCCCGCGACTATGAGGGCGTCGATGCGCCGCTCGACAATGATGCGCTCCAACTCGGCCAGCGCCGCCGCATGCTCGTTGCGGCGCGACCACCCATTGAGAGTGCGCCCGATATGCCAGTCGCCGGTGTGCAGGATTCGCAGCATTCTCCTTGGGAGATTTGGCCGATTCCCTGTGACCGCGCAACGATTCGCGCGGGCGTATCAGCCGCATACCACGAATCTTGACACGGCCGGCCGGACATTGCCCTGTCTCATGACAGCCTCATGGCAGGAGGGTTGGGAGACCTGCAGGATGACGGAATCGGATGGCTTGGCGCCGACGGACGAGCTCCGCCGCCTCGAGCGGCTCGCGCAGGCGGCGCTCGAGCACTATGCACTGCCCGCCGGCGCCACCGTGACGCTCGTCAATGTCTCGGAAAACGCCACTTATCGCGTCGATGCCGGCGCCCGGCGCTATGCTTTGAGAGTCCATCGCGAGGGCTATCACTCGAGGCAGGCCATCGCCTCGGAGCTCGCCTGGGTCATGGCGCTGCGCCGGGACGGGGCGGCGGTGACGCCGGTCCCGGTGGGCGGCCGCGACGGCGTGCTGATCCAGACGGTCGAGCATGAGCTCCTGCCGCGGCCGCGCGACGTCGTCCTGTTCGAGTGGGAGGACGGCATCGAGCCGTCTGAAACGGAGCACGATCTGACGGCGCCATTCGAGATCCTTGGAGAGATCGCGGCCCGCATGCATCGCCATGCCATGAGCTGGCGCCGACCGCCCGGCTTCGAGCGCCACCGCTGGGACTTCGCGACCAGCATCGGCGAGCGGCCGCATTGGGGGCGGTGGCGCGACGGCATGGGCATGACGCCCGAGCGGATCGACCTCGTCGGGCGGACCGTCGAGCTGATCGGCGAGCGACTGGCGCGATTCGGCAAGCGCGAGCACCGATTCGGGCTCGTCCATTGCGACATGCGGCTCGCCAATCTCCTCATCGATGGCACGGTGACCAAGGTCATCGATTTCGACGATTGCGGCTTCTCCTGGTATCTCTACGACTGCGCCACGACGGTCTCGTTCTTCGAGCATCGGCCCGAGGTTCCCCGGCTCCTGGCAGCCTGGGTCCGGGGTTACCGCCGCATCAACGAATTGCCGGCGGAAGACGAGCGCGAGATCTGGACGTTCGTGATGCTGCGCCGCATCCTGCTCATCGCCTGGATCGGCTCGCATTCGGAAACCAAGCTCGCCCGGTCCATGGGCGCCGACTACACGGCTTCAACGGCTCCCCTCTGCCAGGATTATCTCCGGCATTTCGGATAGGGATCGGGGCAGAAGCAACCCCGCTCAAGCCGGCTAGAGCATCATGCTCTAGGCTCCTGGCTGCGTCGCATCGGGGTAGAACAGCTGGAGACCGTCGATCTTGTAATCGGCGATCACCTTCTGGCCTTGTGGCGAAACCAGCCAGTCGATGAAGGCCTGGCCGAGATCCTTCTTGACCTGCGGGTGCTTGGCAGGATTGACCAGGATGACGCCGTACTGATTGAACAGCCGGCGATCACCTTCGACCAGGATTTCGAGATCGCCCCGGTTCTTGAACGAGATCCAGGTGCCGCGGTCGGCCAGAACATAGGCATTCATGAACGATGCGGTGTTGAGCGCCGCACCCATGCCCTGGCCGATCTCGCGGTACCAGCCGCCCTTGTAACGGGTCGGGTCGATACCGGCAGCTTTCCAGAGGCCGAGTTCGGCCGTGTGGGTGCCCGATTTGTTCCCACGCGACACGAATGGCGCCGCACTTTTCTCCAGTGCCCTGAAGGCTGCAACGACGTCGTTCAAGCCCCTGACGCCCGCAGGATCCTGCTTGGGGCCGATCAGCACGAAATCATTGTACATGACCGGGTAGCGCTTCACGCCGAAGCCCTCGGCGACAAACTTCTCCTCCTGGGGCTTGGCGTGGACGAAGACGACGTCAGCATCGCCGCGGCGAGCGGTCTCGAGTGCCTGGCCGGTGCCCTGGGCAACCACCTTCACATCGATGCCGGTCTTCTCCTTGAAGCGCGGCAGCAGATAGCCGAACAGGCCGGAATCCTGGGTCGAGGTGGTGGAGGCGACCACGATCGACTTCTCCTCGGAGAAGGCGGCGAGCGGGACGGCGAGGAGCAGCACCGCGGCAAGCAGCAGACGGCGGGTCAGCACGATTCCCTCCCAGATCAGACCAACAGATCGCCGCGCAGGAAGGCGGCAGCTTCGGGTGATTGTGGATTGGCAAACAGGGTCGCGGCCGAAGCATGCTCCATTATCCGGCCGCGCGCCAGGAGAACCACGTCGCCGGCAAGGCGACGAGCCTGGCCAAGATCATGCGTCGCCATAACGATTTTCACCCCCGAGCCGGCGATGAACTGGATGATCTCCTCCACGGTCTTGGTTGCTGCCGGATCGAGGCTCGCGGTCGGCTCGTCAAGAAACAGGACCTGCGGATCGGTCGCAAGCGCCCGGGCCAGCGCCAAGCGCTGCTGCTCGCCCCCGGAAAGCCGCCGCGCCGGCCGATCGTCGAAGCCTTGAAGACCGACGCGCCTGAGGATGGCGTCGATCTTGCGCCCGCCTTCCGCAGCATTGCCGCTGGCCCGCAAGGCGTAGAGCACATTGGCTGCAACCGAGCGGCGCAGCATGACCGGACGCTGAAAGACGATGGCGAGCCGGCGCGCCTGCTCGATCGGGTGGCCGCCCCAACTGATCGAGCCCCGGCTCGGGGGGATGAGCCCCATTGCGAGATGCAGGAGGCTGGTTTTGCCGGAGCCATTGGGCCCGAGCAGGACGGTCGGGGGCCCTGAGGCGATGGCCAGCGACAGGTCCTTGAGGATCGCGACCGGGCCGGCGGCGAGCGAGACCTGCGAGAACACGATCGGCAGATCGCTCTGGTCCGGTTCCCTCGTCATCTTCGATCACGCCAATCCTCGGCACCGCCATGTCGCAGCGTTTCTCCTGACCGAGTTCACCGTCGCAGGCAAGACTTCGGTACGTCAGGCAGTCTGGACAGCCCGGCGGCGCTCTGATAGAGAGGCCGCATCAGGGCAAGGGCCCTGTGCGCAGTACTTGGGCGCGGGTGTATAGCTCAGTTG
>DATAOT010000124.1:0-11188 GCA_036265615.1 Aestuariivirgaceae bacterium | reverse complement strand
GTTGCGCTCACGAAGCCGGCGGGCCGCCGCGGTCGGCGCATCGGCGGCGGCAGTGAAACCGTCCCACCGCCACAGATCGCCGTCGCGCGACACCAGGCGCTGGCCGGGCGCAAGCCGGTGCTGGAGCCGGGCGCCCTGTTGGCGCGGCACCACGCCGGTGTGGGACAGCCGGCGCGACAATGCCTCAGGGGCGCGAACGCGGTCCGACAGCGGCTCGACATCACCCGGCAAAGCCGCCGGCGACAAGGGCGCGAGCGCCCGCCAATGCGCCGGCGCCCTCTCATCGGCCGGCGCCTCGATATCATCGCCAAGCGCTGCCGCGACGGCAGCCTCATATCCGGGCTCGACCGTCATGCTGTCGATGAGCATCGGCGTCGCCGTCTCGTCGGGGATGTTGAGAACCTTAGCGAGCGTCTGCATCTCGGTCGCGAGCCGGTCGGCGTGGCGCACCGCCGCCTCCCAGGCCGAGCGGGCTTCGGCCTCCTCGCCCCGCCTGGCGCCGGCCTCGGCTTCGGCGGCAAGGGTCAGCCGCTCGGTCTCGCCGAGGCGAGCAGCGGCGGCGTCAAGGGCGGCGGCGAGCCGCGTCGCATCATCGCCGGCGGCGTGGCTGCGGCGCAGCGCCTCGCGGCGGCTGTCGATGCCGGCGATCTCGGCAGCCAGGCGCCTGATGCGGTCGGCGAGCTCCTGGTTGCGGCGGGCGAGCGCCTCCTTGCCGGCGCGGTGGGCGGCGAGGCCGCTGGCGGCTGCATCGGCGGCGGCCTCGGCAGCGGCAAGCCTGTCGGCCGCGGTCTGCAGTCGTTGCGCGGCGGCGGCGCGGTCGACGACCTCGCCGGCGAGCGCCTCGGCCAGGTCGCGAGCTTCGCGGTCGAGGCGGTCGAGACTGTGTGCGGCATCGCTTTTGAGCTCGCCCGCCCGGGCGGCATCGTCAGCTGCCTCGGCAAGGCGGCGGGCGAGTTCCTGGCGCCGCCGCTCAGCCTCCTCTTCCTCGCGCTCGAGACTGGCGCGCTCAGCTTCGAGGCGGCGCAGCGCTGCGGCACGCAGCGCGGCATTCTCGCGCAGCCCGGGAAGCGCCGCCTCGGCCTCATCATGGCGGCGGCCCGACTCCGAGAGGTCGCGCGTTGCCTCGGCGAGCTCCCTGACCACGCCTTCGAGCGCTGCCTCCTCGCGCTCGACGATGGCCAGCGCCTCCAGCCAGCCGGCATAAAGCTGCATCGCCTCGAGCCGGCGGATGGCAGCCGACAGCTCGCGGTATTTCAAGGCATGGCGGGCCTGACGCTTGAGGCCGCTGAGCTGCTGGGTGAGCTGGCCGACGACGTCGTCGAGCCGGACGAGATTGTCCTCGGCGGCCTTGAGCTTCAGCTCGGCGTCGTGGCGACGGGTGTGGAGCCCCGTGATGCCGGCGGCCTCCTCGAGGATGCGGCGGCGGGCCTGCGGCCTCGCATTGATGATCTCGCCGATCTGGCCCTGGCGGACGAGGGCCGGCGAGCGGGCGCCGGTCGAGGCATCGGCGAACAGCAGCTGGACATCACGGGCGCGCGCCTCGCGACCGTTGATGCGATAGGTCGAGCCGCGCTCGCGGTCGATCCGCCGGGCGACCTCGATGATATCGGAGTCGTTGAAGCCGACCGGCGCCTGCCGCTCGGCATTGTCGAGGGTGATCGTGACCTCCGCGACATTGCGGGCAGGGCGGGTGGCGGTGCCGGAGAAGATGACATCGTCCATGCCCGAGGCGCGCATGTTCTTGTGCGAGCTTTCGCCCATCACCCAGCGCAGCGCTTCAAGCAGATTGGATTTGCCGCAGCCATTGGGGCCGACGACGCCGGTCAGGCCATCCTCGATCTCGACTTCGGCCGGTTCGACGAAGGACTTGAATCCGGTGAGCCGCAGCCGTCTGAATTTCATGCCCCGTCCCAGGTCCTGTCACGCCCCCCGACGCGGCAGCGGACCGAATCGAGCCTCAGCTCGCCGCGCCGATCAGCTTGCGGAACTGATCGATCGAATGCTCGCCGCGAAGCTCCTTGCCATTGACGAAGAAGGTCGGCGTCGCCTCGACCCCGTAGGTGTTTGCAGCCTTGTCGCGGATCGCCATGATTCCCTTGGCGAGGTCCTCGTTCTTCAGGCACTTGTCGAAGCCGTCCTGGCCGATGCCGGCGAGCTGGGCGATCTTGGCAAGCTCGGTGCGCGCGTCCTTGCTGGCCCACACTTTCTGCTGCTCGAACAGCACGTCGATCATCGGGAAGTATTTTTCCGGCGGGGCGCAGCGGGCGAGCATGAAGGCGGCGAGCGCCAGGTCGTCGAAGGGGAACTCGCGGAAGATGAACTTGACCTTGCCGGTGTCGATGAACTCGCTCTTGAGCTGCGGAAAGACGTCCTTGTGAAAGGCGGCGCAGTGCGGGCAGGTGGCCGAGGCATATTCGACGATGGTGACCGGCGCGTCGGTGCGGCCCAACACCTTGTCGCCAAGGGCCGGCGGGTCGAGCAGGGTGGACAGATCGGGCGCGGCGGCCTTGGCGCCCGAGACGCCCGGGACACCGCCCGGGAGCTTGTCGCCGCCGAACAGCCAGGCCGCGAGGCCACCGGCCACGACCAAACCGCCACCGAAGATCAGCAACTGTCGACGATTGAGTGTCATGAGGCTCGTTACCTACCGATTTTCCATCCGTTTGCAAGCCCTTGCTCGCCAAGCCTGCCAAGCGCCTCGCGCAGGCGGTCGTCGGGCACGTTCTTGAGGCGCGCCCTGAGCCTCAGGCGGTCGCCGGCCTCGAGCCGGCGCGCCGGCGGCCCGACCGGCTCCTCGACCAGCGTGTCGTCGGCCAGGATCTTCAGCCGCTCGACCACCTGATAGCCGAAGGCGGAATTGATTCGCTCGATGAGGCGTGGCGCATCATGCTGGACGAGCACGGCGTGGCCGGGGGCGACACGGAGGGTGAGGACGCTGTCGCCGCCGCGCCCCGCCTGGCGCAGTCGGTCGGGGCGGCTGACCCGGGCAAGGTCGTCTCCGGCGAGCGCCGGCCATTGGCGCAGGAGCTCGGCATAGGCATGGCCGAAGCGGGCGAACACCCCTTGCGTCAGCTGGCGGAAATGCTTGTCGAGACGATCCATCGGGCCTCGAAGGAGGGTTGGCTTTGCCGCCCGCTCATTATACGACGGCTGGCAGTGCGGGGGTAAGGGCATGGTCGAGCATCGTCAACATGAACCGATCGCCGGCGCGGTGCTCGCCTGGTATGACCGCAACCGCCGCGACCTGCCGTGGCGGGCGCAGCCGGGCCAGGCGGCGGACCCCTATCGAGTGTGGCTGTCGGAGGTCATGCTGCAGCAGACGACGGCGGCGGTGGCCGGCCGCTATTTTGCCGCCTTTCTCACCCGCTGGCCGACGCTCGACAAGCTCGCGGCAGCATCGCTCGACGAGGTGCTCGCGGCCTGGGCCGGGCTCGGCTATTACGCCCGGGCGCGCAACCTTCATGCCTGTGCCCGCACGGTGGTTCAGGCCCATGGCGGGCGGTTTCCGGCCAGCGAGGCCTCGCTCAGGGCACTGCCCGGGATCGGCCGCTACACGGCGGCGGCGATCGCGGCCATTGCCTTCGACATCCCGGCTGCGGTGGTGGACGGCAATGTCGAGCGGGTCATTGCGCGGCTGCATGCAATCGACACGCCTCTGCCCACGGCCAGGCCGCTGATCGGGGCGGCGGCGGCGAGGTTGGTTCCTGACCACCGGGCTGGCGATTTTGCGCAAGGGCTGATGGATCTCGGGGCGCTCATCTGCACGCCGCGGCGGCCGAACTGCCCGGGCTGCCCGCTTGCCGAGCATTGTGTGGGACGCCGCCGAGGCGCCCCTGAAAGGCTGCCGGTCAAGCGACGGCGGGACGACAAGCCCACACGGTTCGGGGCGTGCTTCTTCGCCGAGCGGATCGATGGCGCGGTGCTGCTCAGACGGCGTGAAGAGCGCGGACTGCTCGGCGGCATGCTGGAATTTCCTTCGACCGCATGGGGACCGGCGCCGCCCAGCGATCCGCTGGCGGCGGCGCCGATCTCGGCAGCGTGGCAGGTGGTGCCCGGCCAGGTCGAGCATTCCTTCACACATTTCGACCTGGTGCTGACGGTTCACGCGGCCATGGTCGGGGCGGCCAAGGCGGGGGCGGATCCGGCCTGGCGCTGGATGCATGTTGCGGCTCTGTATGAGGCAGCGCTGCCGAGCGTGATGCGCAAGGTGGCGGCGCATGTGCTCAGCCGCGAATGGCGCGGCAGCAGGCAGTAGGCAAGAGCACTTCCGACTGCCTATTGTCTATTGCCTACCGCCTACCGCCTTTTCTAGGCGCCATCGCGCGCCAGCTCGGTGCGCAGCTCCTGGCGCAGCAGATCGATGGGGATCAGCCGGCCGCGGCGCCGAATGTGCCAATAGGTCCAGCCGTTGCAGGCTTCCGCTCCCTGGACATGGGCGCCGATCTGATGGATCGAGCCGGAGGCGTCACGGCAGGCGATGGTGCCGTCGGCCCGCACCCGTGCGGCATGGCGCTCCAGGGGATCATGAAGGATTTCGCCCGGAAGAATGTGACCGCGCTCGACCAGCATGCCGAAAGGGATGCGCCGCTCGGCCCGCCTGCCCTCCGAGACGGCAAGCGCCGCATCATCGATGCAGGCGGTAGCCTCGAGCCGCTCCAGGGCGGCGGCAACATAGGGCGGATGACGCTCGATGCCGATGAAGTGACGGCCAAGCCGCTTTGCGACGACGCCGGTGGTGCCGGTCCCGAAAAACGGATCGAGCACCACATCGCCGGAGCGCGAGGAGGCGAGGATGACGCGATGCAGCAGCGCCTCGGGCTTCTGGGTCGGATGGATCTTGGCCCCAGCCGGATCCTTCAGCCGCTCGAGGCCCGTGCAGATCGGCAGCAGCCAGTCGGAGCGCATCTGCAGGCCGTCATTCAGCGCCTTCATCGCATCATAGTTGAAGCGGTAGGTCTTCTGATCGGCATGCTTCATTGCCCAGATGAGGGTTTCATGGGCGTTGGTGAAGCGGCGGCCGCGGAAATTCGGCATGGGATTGGTCTTGCGCCAGACGACGTCATTGATGATCCAGAAGCCGAGGTCCTGCATCGCGGCGCCGACGCGGAAGATGTTGTGGTAGGTGCCGATCGCCCACAGGGTGGCGGTGTCGGTCATGACGCGGCGGCAGGCGGCCAGCCAGGCGCGGGTGAAATCATCATATTCGGCGAAGCTCGCAAATTGGTCCCAGGGTTCCTCGACGCCGTCAACCAGCGTCTGGTTGGGCCGCTTGAGGTCGCCCGCGAGCTGCAGATTGTAGGGCGGATCGGCGAAGACGAGATCGACCGATTTGGCGGGGAGTTTGGCGAGCTCGGACAGGCAATTCCCCACCAGCACCTGATCAAGAAAGGGCCGGATGTCCGGCCTCCTGGTCATTCCCATGTTCCTGCCCACGCTCTTTCGCCGCTCACTTGCGGCGCGCATGGTGAATCCCCGATCGGTCGACGGGAATCCAATTCTTAAGGAATGGTTAACCGGGTGTGGGGAGGTCAGCCCTCCGCAAGGCCCGCGGCCGGCGGTTCGCAGCCGCTGCGCTCTCTCTCCGCAACCGCAGGGCGAGGGAGAAGGTCGAACAGCCCGCGCGCGGCGCGCGCGGCGACCGGAGCGAAGGACAGCCGATGATGCGGGCTTACCCCGAGGCGTTCGAGGGCGGCGCGGTGCTCCGGCGTGCCGTAGCCCTTGTGCTGGTGGAAATCGTAGCCGGGACAGGTCTCGTCGAGGGCGCACATGATGCGGTCGCGGGTGACCTTGGCGATAATGGAGGCGGCGGCGACGGAGACCGACAAAGCGTCGCCCTCGATCACCGTGCGGATGGCGCAGTCGAGCGCGGGCGCGCGATCGCCGTCGACAAGGGCGAGGTCGGGCAGGCAGGGCAGGGCGCGTATGGCGTCGCGCATCGCCTGCAGCGTCGCCTGCAGGATGTTGATGCGATCGATGGTGGCAACATCGGCAATGCCGATCCCGACCATGGCCTTGGCCATGATCTTGTCATAGGCAACCTCGCGGGCCATTGCGGTCAGCTTCTTGGAATCATCGAGGCCGCGCGGGACGCGACGCCCCTCGAAGATGACGGCGGCAGCCACCACCGGGCCGGCCCATGGTCCGCGCCCTGCTTCGTCCACCCCGGCGATGACCCGGTAGCCCCGGGCCATTCCCTCCGCCTCGAACCGGGTGGTCGGCGCCATTCGCCATCCCCGCGCTGATTCCCCGGCGCGAGTCTATCAGGGGCGGGGCGGGAAGGAAGGGCCAGGCCTGCGGGTATCCACCGGAAGGTGGCGGGCTCGGCGGCGCCGGCGCGTCAGAGCAGCGCAAGCTGCTCGCCTGGCCTCGGCGGCCGCTTGAAAGCATCGGTGGCAAGCTTGATCTTGTCGCGGTTGATGCCGAGACGAACGCAGGCCAGCTCGAAGCGGCGGCCGATCGTCCAGGCATAAGGACCGCTGCCGGTCATGCGGCGGCCGAAGGTCGCGTCGTTCTCCTTGCCGTCGCGCGTCTGGCGGATCAGCGACAGGACATGGGCGGCCCGGTCGGGGCGCGCGGCATTCAGCCATTCGCTGAAAATGTTCCTGACCTCGAGCGGCAACCGCAGCAGCACATAGCCGGCTTCGCGCGTGCCGGCGGCATAGGCGGCAGCCAGGATCTTCTCGATCTCGCTGTCATTGAGGGCGGGGATGATCGGCGCCACCATGACGACGGTCGGAATGGCGGCGGCGGCGAGAAGCCCGAGCGCCTCGAGTCGCTTGCCGGGGGTTGCGGCGCGCGGCTCCATGGCGCGGGCGAGCTTCGGGTCGAGGGTGGTGACCGACACGGCAACCTTGACCAGCCGCTTCTTTGCCATTGCGCTCAAAATATCGAGATCGCGCACCACCAGGGCGCTCTTGGTGACGATTCCCACCGGATGATCGAACTCGGCAAGCACTTCCAGAATCTGCCGGGTCAGCCGGTACTGGCGCTCGATCGGCTGATAGGGATCGGTGTTGGCGCCAAGCGCGATGGTCTGCGGCCGGTAGGCCGGGTCTGAGAGCTCATTGCGCAGCAATTCGGCGGCATTCAGCTTGGCGAAAAGCTTGCTCTCGAAATCGAGCCCGGGAGACAGGCCCATATAGGCGTGGGTCGGCCGGGCATAACAGTAGCTGCAGCCGTGCTCGCAACCGCGATACGGATTGATCGAGCGGTCGAAGGAAATGTCGGGGGAGCTGTTGCGCGTGAGAATGGTCTTGGGCTGCTCGGGGATCACCGTGGTCTTGAAGGGCGGCAGTTCCTCGAGGCTTTGCCAGCCGTCATCGACAAGGTGGCGGGACAGCGGTTCATAGCGGCCGGAGGCGTTGGAGCGAGCGCCGCGACCGCGGGCCAGCTTGCTCGCCAGGCGCACCGCCTCCGTCGTGTCGCTTTCAAAGCCGAGGGAGGGTCGGATGTCCTTGTGAACCGTCGCCATGCGGGAAAGTTAGGACGCCGCAGAGAACAAATCAAGAACTGAAATGCGAAAAATAGGGAGGAGGCCGTAGGCAATAGGCAATAGGCAATAGGCAATAGGCAATAGGCAATAGGTAATAGGTAGTAGGCAATAGGCTGTAGGGGAGGGCACCACTCACTGCCTATTGCCTATTGCCTATTTTCCTATTTCCGCTGCAGATGCTCTTCCAGGCGCGGCATGATCTCGATGAAATTGCACGGAGCGTGGCGGTAATCGAGCTGGCTTTTCAGGATGGCTTCCCAGGCGTCACGGCACGCACCGGGCGAGCCGGGCAGGCAGAAGATGAACTTGCCCTTGGCAACCCCGGCAGTCGTTCGCGACTGCACCGTGGACGGGCCGATCTTCGGCCATGACACCATGTGAAAAGCCACCCCGAAGCCCTCGATCTCCTTCTCGAAGAGAAACCGGAAGGCTTCGACGGTGACGTCGCGGCCGGTCAGGCCGGTGCCGCCAGTGGACAGGATCACGTCGATGTCGTCACGCTTCAGCCAGTTGCGGGCGGTGCGGCGGATCTGACCGACGTCGTCCTTGACGATGGTCCGCGCCGAGAGGTGATGACCGGCGGCTGCGATCA
Source organism: Aestuariivirgaceae bacterium (assembly GCA_036265615.1). Classification (GTDB taxonomy): domain Bacteria; phylum Pseudomonadota; class Alphaproteobacteria; order Rhizobiales; family Aestuariivirgaceae; genus DATAFF01. The sequence continues at coordinate 3,104 of DATAOT010000124.1, read as the reverse complement.
GGTCCGACAGCACCTGGCCCGACCGGTCGGTTTCGAGCGTGCGCGTATCGGACACGGTCATCACGGCGATCCGCACCGGGATGAAGGCACGCTCGGCGCCCGCCGGGGTCTCCTGGCCCTCGCTCATCGGCTATCGCCCTGTTTTGCCTGGAGGCTGGAGCTCAATGTCAGGAAATCGCGCCAGGCGAGACGCTTCTGGGCCGGCTGGCGCAGCAGATAGGCCGGGTGCAGCGTCGGAAGGAGGGGAATCGTGGAACCGTCCTGCGTTCGATGTTGTCGCCATTTGCCCCTTAGCGCGAGAATGCCTTCGGTGGTTCCGCTGAGGCGCTGAGCCGGGGTCGCGCCCAGGCAGACGATGGCTAGCGGCCGGGCGAGCGCAATCGTGCGCTGCACGAAGGGAAGGCACATCAGGGTCTCGGCCTCGGTCGGCTTGCGGTTTCCCGGCGGCCGCCAGAAGATCAGATTGGTGATGAGCACGCTGCGCTCCGGCTCGGCAGCGCTTCGCGACAGCCCGATCGCCTCGAGCATCTTGTCGAGAAGCTGGCCGGAGCGGCCGACAAAGGGCCGGCCGGACAGGTCCTCCTCGCGTCCCGGCGCTTCGCCGATGAAGAGAAGGCGCGCGTCGGGATGGCCGTCGAGATAGACCAGGTTGGTGGCGGTGCGCTTCAAGGGGCAGGCATCGAAGGCGGCGAGCGCGGCGGCAATCTCGGCAAAGCTGCTGCAGGCAGCGGCAAGAGCGATGGCATCGCCGGCCGAGCCGCCAAGGGTCGTGGCGGGCCGCGGCGGCACAGGAGGGCCAGGCGGCGGCCGCACCGGCGAGGCAGGCGGCAACTGCGGCCCGCGCCGCTGGCGGTCGGTCTCGGCGAAGCGGTCCAAGCTGACTGACCCGGTCGCCTCGTCGGTTCCCATGGCAATCAGCCAGCGCAGCATGGCCAGTGCCTCGGAGCGGCTGAGCTGATCAAGGGCGGGATCGCTCATGCCGCCAACGCCCGATGGCGGATTGCGGACCGGTTCTGCCGCAATCGGGGAATTGTCTCGACGCACCCGTCCACTATAACAGGCGCGATTGTGGTTGAGCCAACAGGCGATGGGACACAATGGAAGCGCAACAGGTTGAGCGCGAATCGATGGAGTTCGACGTGGTGATCGTCGGCGGCGGCCCGGCGGGCCTCGCAGCGGCCATCCGTCTGAAGCAGCTCGCGGCGGCCGCCGGCACCGACATCTCGGTCTGCGTGCTCGAGAAGGGCTCGGAGATCGGGGCTCACATTTTGTCCGGAGCGGTGATCGATCCCGTCGCCCTGAACGAGCTCCTCCCCGATTGGCGACAGCGCGGCGCTCCGCTCAACACCGAGGTCACGGAGGACCGCTTCTTCATGCTCGGGCCGCGCGGTGCGCTGCGCATTCCCAATGTCCTTTTGCCGAGGCTCATGAGCAATCACGGCAACTATGCTGTCTCGCTGGGCAATGTCTGCCGGTGGCTTGCAAAGGAGGCCGAGGCCCTCGGCGTCGAGATCTATCCGGGTTTTGCCTGCTCCGATCTGGTATTCGGCGAGAACGGGGCGGTGCGCGGCGTTGTCGCAGGGGTGTTCGGGCTCGACCGCGGGGGCAAGCCGAAGCCGGACTATCAACCCGGGATGGAGCTCCTCGGCAAATATGTGCTGATTGCCGAGGGAGCGCGCGGCTCGCTCGCCGGGCGCATCATCGAGCGCTACGCGCTGGCCCGCGACAGCGAGCCTCAGAAGTTCGGCCTCGGCATGAAGGAGCTGTGGGAGGTTCGGCCCGAGGTGCATCGCCAGGGCCAGGTCACGCACACGCTCGGCTGGCCGCTTGCGCAGGACACCGGCGGCGGCTCCTTCATGTATCATCTCGAGGACAATCTGGTTTCGATCGGCTTCGTCGTTCATCTCAATTACGCGAACCCCTATCTCTACCCCTATATGGAATTCCAGCGGTTCAAGCACCATCCGCTGATCAGGCCGGTCCTGGAAGGCGGGCGGCGCATCGCCTATGGCGCGCGCGCCATCACCGAGGGCGGGCTTCAGTCGGTGCCGCGGCTCTATTTCCCGGGAGGCGCGCTGATAGGCTGTGCGGCGGGTTTCGTCAACGTGCCCCGAATCAAGGGATCGCACAATGCGATGAAGTCGGGGATGCTGGCGGCGGAGAGCGCATTTGCGGCGCTCGCGGCCGGCCGGTCCGGCGACGAGCTCAAGGACTACCAGGCCGCCTTCGAAGGCTCATGGATCCATCGCGACCTCAAGGCGGTGCGCAACGTCAAGCCGCTATGGTCGAAGCTGGGCCTTGTCGGCGGGCTCGCAGCGGGCGGCTTCGACATGTGGACCAACGAGCTTTTCGGACTGTCGCTGTTCGGCACTTTGCGCCATGGCAAGCCCGATCACGCGACGCTGGTCGAGACCCGTCAGGCGCGCCCGATCGACTATCCCAAGCCCGACAATGTGATCTCGTTCGACCGGCTGACAAATGTGGCTTTTTCGGCCACCAATCACGAGGAGGACGAGCCGGTCCATCTGCGGCTGAAGGACCCGGCAATACCGATCTCGCGCAACCTGCCCTTGTATGACGAGCCGGCGCAGCGCTACTGCCCGGCCGGCGTGTACGAGGTGCTGGAAGACAGCTCGGGAGGAAAGCGCTTTCAGATCAACCATCAGAACTGCGTCCATTGTAAGACATGCGACATCAAGGACCCGGCGCAGAACATCGTCTGGGAGGTGCCGCAGGGCGGAGAGGGCCCGAACTACCCGAACATGTGATGCCGAAAAGCAACACCGCCTTGTGGTTGCTACAATCAGGTGGTGATTGCCCGTGAATAGCCAAGATTCGACCATTCTGCTGCCCCCTCTTGAGGAAAAGTGGGTGTTGGGGAAGCATTGAGTCTCGCGAACGCATCTTCGGGGTTCCCACAGTCTTCCTGAGCGTAAGCATCAGAAGAAGAGGGCGTCATGCGCGCGTACATTGCCGTTGTTCTGCTTACGGCGGGGTTCGTCACCCCGGCGGCAGCTGAGGCGGCGCAACCGCTCGTCAATGTTCAGCAGCCGGCGACAGAACGGGCAGCGCAGCAGCAACGGCAGAAAGCCCATCGAAGGGCC
>DATAOT010000123.1:0-8346 GCA_036265615.1 Aestuariivirgaceae bacterium | reverse complement strand
GCGATGGAACCACAAGGCGTGATCGAGGCTGGCCATTTTCATCTCGGGGTCAAAGAAATTGCGGCCGTGCGGCACCAGCGCGGTATCGAGCAGCGTCATGTCGGAGGCATAGGCCAGCACGCATTGGTGGATCGAGGGATCATCGGGGAGGTGGCCGGTGGCCCTGATCCACACATTCTGCAGCGGCGGGCTGCCGGCCCGCGGCTCGAGATAATACAGAGGCTCGACCGGGCGGAGCTCGATCGGGCGCTGGCGCGAGAAGTAGCGGCGCATGTTCTCGGGCATGCGGTCGGAATGGCGCTCGAGGATCTCACGCTCGCCAGGCAGCTCTTCCGGCATGGGCACCTTCGGCATGGGCATCTGATGCTCGAACCCGTGCTCGGCAATATGGAACGAGGCGGCCATGGTGAAGATCGGCACGCCGTGCTGGATCGCCACCACCTGGCGGGTGGTGAAGCTCCTGCCGTCGCGGTCGCGGTCGACCTCATAAATGATCGGGGTCTCGGGATCGCCGGGACGGATGAAATAACCATGGAGCGAGTGGGCCCGGCGCTCCGCCGGCACGGTGCGGGTTGCGGCAACCAGAGCCTGACCGATGACCTGGCCGCCAAACACGCGCTGCCAGCCGACCTTGGGGCTCAGGCCGCGGAACAGGTTGGTCTCGAGCGGCTCGAGATCGAGAATCTTGAGGACGGAACTCAGCTCGGAGGCCATGGCCTTCTCCACTCCTGGCACGGCCTTCCGATTAGACGAGCGGCGCGCCGTAGGATAGAGGTGATCGGCATGATCGACGTGGCGATCATCGGCGGGGCGCTCAACGGTCTCACGGCGGCGCTGGCGCTGGCCGGTCCGGCAGCGCGCACGCCGGTGCCGACGGTGGTGATCGACCGGGCCGAGCCGCAGAACTATGGCGATCCGGCGCGCGACCGGCGTGCCTCGGCGATCACGGCGGCATCGCGGCGCATGCTGATGGCAATCGGCGTGTGGGAGGCGATCGCACCGCAGGCGCAAGCGATGCGGCGGATCGCGGTCACCGATTCGGCGCTGGCCTCCGATGGCGCACGGCCGGTCCTGCTGCATTTCGAGGAGGACGACCAGCCAGGCGAACCGGCAGCCTTCATGGTGGAGAATCATCATCTCCACCAGGTGCTCTACGCAGCGGCACGATCGGCGCCGGAAATCGATTTCATCACCGGCCATGGAGTCGTCACGTGCGACTATGGCGAGCAGGTCGGCGCGGTCGGGCTTGCGGATGGCACAAGCGTGCGGGCGCGGCTCGTGGTCGCCGCCGACGGCCGGAACTCGCGGGCGCGAGCGGCGGCCGGGATCGCGGGCGCCGGCTGGTCCTACGGCCAGAGCGCGATCGTCACCACCATCGCTCATGATCGGCCGCATGACGGGGTGGCGGTCGAGCATTTCCTGCCGGCCGGGCCGTTTGCCGTGCTGCCGCTCACGGGCAATCGCAGCGCCATCGTGTGGACGGAGGCGACAGAGACGGCGGCAGCGATGCTTGCCGCCTCGCCGGCGCAGCAGCTGCAAGAGCTGCAGGCGCGGGTCGGTGAGGGGCTCGGGACGATCACGATGATCGGCGGGCTGCAGAGCTTTCCGCTCGATCTGTTCATTGCCGAGAGCTTCATCGGCCAGCGGCTGGCGCTGATCGGCGATGCGGCGCACGTCATTCATCCGATCGCCGGGCTCGGGTTCAATCTCGGCATGCGCGATGCGGCGGCGCTGGCGGAAGTCGTGGTCGAAGATGCCCGGCTCGGCCTCGATCACGGCGCGGCGGCGACGCTTCGGCGCTACCAGGCATGGCGGCGCTTCGACACGATGATGGTGGCGGCCGCCACCGACGGTCTCAACCGGTTGTTCTCCAATGACAACCAGGCGCTTCGGCTGATCCGCTCGGCGGGGCTGAGGGTGGTTGACCAGTTGAGCCCGGCACGGGCGGCATTCATGCGCGAAGCGGCCGGGCTCACCGGCACGCTGCCGCGGCTGTTGAGCGGAATGCCGCTTTAGGAAAGGCAATAGGCAATAGGCAATAGGCAGTGGATGGCGTCTTTGCCTACTGCCTATTGCCTTCTTTCAGGCGCGGCCGGCCCGCCTGAGGTAGTCCTGCCAGAGCGGGTCGTGGTCGCAGCCAAGCTGATGGAGATAAGCCCAGCTGTAGAGGCCGGTCGAATGGCCATCATCGAAGACGATGCGGATGGCGTAGTTGCCGACCGGATCGAGCCGGATGATCCTGACGCCTTCCTTGCCGGTCACCGTGATCTCCTGGCCGGGACCGTGACCCTTGACCTCGGCGCTCGGACTTTCGACTCGCAGAAACTCGGCCGTCAGCTCGAAGCGGGTGCCATCGTCGAAGGCGATGGCGATGGCGCGGCCGCCGGGCTTGAGGCGGATTTCCTCGGGCCAGGGGGCGGCGGGCTCAGTCGTCATCGAGCGATCTTGCTTCCTCGACCAGCATGATCGGTATGCCGTCGCGGATCGGATAGGCGAGCCGGGCGGCGCGGGAGATCAGCTCCTGGCGCTCGGCATCATAGGAGAGGGGTTCCTTGGTCAGAGGGCAGACCAGTATTTCCAGGAGCTTGGGATCGATGCGGCGGGCAACCGCCGGCCGCTCGTCGCCGTCGTCTGTGTCGGGTTTCGGGTCCTGCTCGGCCATGGCGTTCGCCTGCTCTTTCTCCTATTGCAGCTGGGTGCCGATGCCGCCGCGCTCGGCGCCAAGAGCCATCTCGGTCAAGGCGACCAGCATGTCGGCCCTGGTCTTGAGATCGCTGGCCTCGAGCAGCGCCTGTTTCTCGATCGGCGAGAACGGGCTCAGGATCGAAAAGATGTTGACCAGGGTCTCGGAGCTGGCTTCAGCCACCTCATCCCAGTCGGCACCCATGTTGCGGGCATCGAGAAAGTCGCGAAAGGCCTTGAGCAGGGCCGGTCGGTCGACCTGCTCCTCGCCGAGATTGGAGACGAAATCGGCGGCGAAAGGGGCGTAGTCGGCCTCGACGAGGCGGTAGGGGCCGGCGGTGGGGATCTCCTCGAGGATGCGGAAGCGGGCGATGCCGGTGAGGGTGATCAGCATGCGGTCGTCCGGCGTCTCGGCATAGGCGGTGAGGCGGCCGGCACAGCCGGTGGCGAGCAGGGAGGGCGGCGAGGCGGGCCGGCCGGCGTCGGCTGCCTCTTGCGCGGGCTGGATGATGCCGATGATGCGCGCTCCCGAAAGGGCGTCGTCGACCATGGCGAGATAGCGCGGCTCGAAGATATTGAGCGGCAGCTGGGCGCGCGGCAGAAGCAGGGCGCCGCTCAAGGGAAACACCGGAATGCGGCGCGGCAGGTCGTCAGGCGTGGAATAGCGCGCTCTGTCGCTCATCTCGGTGCACTCAGGAGAACAGGATCGAGGACAGGCGCTTGCGGCCGGCGATCGTCAGCTCGTCCTTGGGTCCCCAGGCTTCGAAAAACTTGACCAGCTGCTTGCGGGCGGCCTCGTCGTTCCAATCGCGCTGCCTGCGAACAATGCCGAGAAGGTGATCGAGCGCCTCCTCGCGACGTCCGGCGGCGTTGAGGGCCACGGCAAGATCGTGACGGGACTGGTGGTCGGCGGGGTTCTGCTCGACGGCCTGCGACAGGCGGGCGATCTCGCCGGTGTCGACCGGGGTCGAGGCAAGCTCGAGGGCGGCGCGGGCGCTGCTGATCAAGGGGTCGGATGCCTTGGCCGGCGGCACGAGCGCCAGGGTGGCACGGGCGCCGTCGAGATCGCCGGTGCCGATCTGGGCGCGGGCGAGCCCGGCAATGGCGCGCAGGTTCTCGCGGTCGGCACCGAGGATATCGGCATAGATCTGGCCGGCGACCTTGTAGTTCTTGGCGGCAAGGGCGGTGTCGGCCTCGGCGAGGATGGCTTCGATCTCGGCGCCGATCTCGGCGCCGGTGAGGCGCGAGACGAATTTCTTGAGCTCGGCCTCGGGCAGGGCGCCCATGAAGCCGTCGACCGGCTGGCCGTTGACAAAGGCGAAGACGGCGGGGATCGACTGGATTCGCATCTGGGCGGCAAGCTGCTGGTTCTCGTCGACATTGATCTTGACCAGCTTGAGGGCACCCTTGGCCTCGCGGACGATCTTTTCCAGCGCCGGGGTGAGCTGCTTGCAGGGGCCGCACCAGGGGGCCCAGAAATCGACCAGCACCGGCACCTGGCGCGAGGCGTCGATGACGTCGGCCATGAAATTGCGGGTATCGGTGTCCTTGATCAGGGAATCGGCCTTCGCCACCGGCGGTTGGCCCGCAGTGCCGGACATGCTCATGAATGGCTTGTCCATGGTTTCCTTACCTCCTGCCTGTCGGGAGTTCCGACATAGATGGCCGAAAGGGTTCATAATTACAACGCCCCGCTGTCATGGTCGCCTGAGCGCCACCAGCCGGGGGGCATGGCCGCAGGCGCGAATGAAGGCGAGCAAGCCGGCCGCGGCAATGGTGGTGGTGGCGGCGTTGTGAAGCGGATGGCAGTTGACCTCGTCGGCTTCCATCATCTCGGCATCGAGGATGACGGCAACGCCCCGAGAGGTGTCATTGATGAGCGCGAAGGGGGTGACCGAACCCGGTTCGACGCCGAGGACCAGGCGCAGGACCTCGGGACGGGCGAAGGACAGGCGGGCCGAGCCGATCAGCGCCGGGAGGGTCTTGAGCTCGATCGAGCGGTCCTCGGGACAGACGACGAGCCAGAGCTGATCCCGCTTGTCCTTGAGAAAGAGATTCTTGATGTGGCAGCCGGGAATCTGGCCGCGCAGCGCCTTCGCCTCCTCGACGGTGAAGACGGGCGGGTGCTCGGTCGTCAAGGTGGCGATCCCGAGTTCGCTCAGGCGAGCGAACAGATCCTGCGGGGTGGCGGCCATGCCGCTGCTATTGCATTTGGCAGGGCCATGCGCAATAAACCCAGACGTTGGACGCGGGCGTAGCTCAGGGGTAGAGCACAACCTTGCCAAGGTTGGGGTCGAGGGTTCGAATCCCTTCGCCCGCTCCAGAATTCTCATTACAGTATCGGCTGCTTAGCCTCGGAGGGGCGACCTCTTCTATGCAGAACCATGCAAGAACGTGCGTGGTCCTGCGGCACAGAAGTGGCACAGCCTGTTCCATCAAGGTTCTCGGACATCGCGCCTGCCGGCCTCCCGTCCTTGGCAGCATCACCCATCCGGAACCAAGCAGCAGAACACGGTTCGCGGCTCATAGGCTGACGACGTAGCCCTTCATTTTCGCAAGGGCAATTTGCGATCGTCGGCTGAGGGCATCCGGTTGCCGGGTCTGCTCGGAGGTTCCCGCCGGCTTCTAATCTCAACGTCGACGACCGCGCTTATGGCGGCGGTCTTCCATCGACCTTGTCCCTGCCGCGGTCCTCTTGGGCTAGATGAAGGTTCAACGGTTCCGGCCCGCAAAACCGGACATGCACCGCCGGCACTTACCGCGAAAGCGGGTTCCGACGGCCCGACTGCCCGAGCACGGGTTGAGGGAAAACCTGGACAACGTACACCCCCCTATGCGGCCACGGCATTATGTGGTGGGGAGCGGCTGGCCACCGTTAACAGGCATCCAGGTTATAGGGTGCTGCAAAGTGCTCCCTCCTATGCCGCTGCCCTCCTTGAACAGGGGAGGGGGAGGGTGCGGAAGGCGGATTATTGTCAAGAGGTCCGATGGTGCGATGAGTTACTCAATGGCCTGTTTAGCGAGGTAGATCGATGACCGTAAAATTTCACGTGGTCACAGTCCTTTCCTACGAGAACGGCCGGGCGGTTCAAACGCAAAGTAATGAAATCGAGAAGGTGGATTGCACGGTGACCAACATGCGGGGAGCGCCAGTGCGCTTGCTGTTGCGGTTCGGCGTCACCCTGGATGAGGCTCGCGCGGCCCTGCAGGCGTTCAGCGCCAGGCTGGATGATCTGTTGGGCAGCGAGGCAGGAACCGGTGGCTATGTTGCCTGACCTCCCGACGAGAATTTGGCTTGAGCCGGTGCTGCGGCCGGATGGGCGTAAGTGGTACGTGCCGAAACGGGAGCGCATAACGACATCGGGTCTCTTGCACAGAACCCGTCTCGGCGGTCCTGACGGCGACCTCCTATGCGACCGGGTCTACAATCCGGTTTGCGAATCGTGGCATCACCGGTTCATTCGAGACACGTAAACCCGACATTCCCTATCCCTGCATGACCGGCGATATCGAGAAGGTCGCGGGGCTGACTATCAGCGAGCCTGACAATGGCGTCGTTCATTTCATCAAGTGGAACCCTTTCGATAAGGATGCCCTTTCCCGCTCGACCATCATAGCGCCAGCGAGCGAGGACGGGTCGGCCGGTATTGTCGAGCCTGCCGAAGCGTTCGCGTGTCCACGGTCAGATGGTGAGGCCGGGAATGATGCGGTTACGGTTTGCCAGTTGGATGCACACGGATAGCGACGCTCGCAACACCAACGCGATTTCCGAAATACCTCGCTAAGCAGACAAGTAGCGGATTAGGCCAGACAGCCGCGTTTGACCCCTAGCAGAAATCGAAATATTCGCGCAATCAGAGCCCAGCGCGGACGGGATCGCCTCCATTGACATGAAGGACCTTACTCCTCCTTCAGCTCGTGTAGAATGACCCCATCGAGCGGATCGAACTCTCCTTTCCAAGGCGCTCTGTCGATTTCACGCCGTGTCTTCTCATAGCCAGCCTCCCAGCGCTTGCGAATGCCTGACGGGCTGAAGTCCACGTCCTTCCGGTGATCCTCATTGTCGAGGCGCGGCGCCAGGAGCCGCACCACATGCATGCGGTTCAGGCAGCCATAGGAGGCGAGTTCGCGCACAGCATCGGTGTTGCGTTCCGCTTCGGGCAGCCGCTCGACGAGCTGTCGGATGATGTGGCGCAACCGATGAATCTGCAGCTGGCGCGAAATGTGGGTGGCGACGCGGCTTGAATATTGGATGTCCTTCTGGCGATTGAGGATCTGCCAGATCGTCTCGGGCTCCGGACCGATCGGGTTCCACATGTGGACGGCAAAGATCAGCGAGCTGCGCCGCGGATTGTCGTCGAAGACGACCTCTGTCGGCGTATTCGACAGGATGCCGCCGTCCCAATAGAGCTCGCCATCGATTCGGACGGCAGGAAACGCCGGGGGCAAGGCGCCGGACGCCAGGATGTGCCTCACCCCAAGCTCCACGTCCCGGCTGTCGAAATACTTCATCTGGCTGGTGCGGACATGGGCCGCGCCGACCGTCAGGCGCGGCCGGCAGCGATTGACCAAAGAAAAGTCGACGAGCTCAAGCAGCGTCCTTTCGAGAGGCATTGTCGAGTAGTACCCCGCACGGTCCGTGCCCAGAGGAAAATGCGCGCCGAAGGTCACAAGCGGGTTCGGCTCGAAGAATCCGGGGAGTCCAGCCGTCAGGATTTTGAAATAGGAGAGCGACTGGGCAATCTCAGGCCAAATAGCCCAGCCGTCCCATAGCGGTCGGTGGGTCACCCGCCGCCAAAATTCTTCCAGTCGGGAGAGACGATCGTCAGGACGGTTGCCGGCAATGAGGCTCGCATTGATCGCACCGATCGAGGTGCCGACAATCCAATCGGGCTCGATTCCGGCTTCATGGAGCGCCTGATAAACCCCTGCCTGATAGGCGCCGAGCGCACCGCCGCCTTGCAGAACAAGAACGATCTGCTCTCGCGCTGGCTGCTGCCTCGACACCTCGTTCACTGTCGAGGCGCCCGTCATTTCGATCCTCGGGCTCGTGTTCATTGGGCGGTCCATCCTCCCTCTACCGGGAGCGCGGCGCCGGTGATCGATGCGCCAGCGCCGGTGCACAGGAATACCGACAATGCGCCGATCTGCTCGGTGGTTACGAATTGCCGTGTCGGCTGGGCGTGGAGGAGGACGTCACGAACAACCATCTCCTCGCTGATGCCGCGCGCCTTTGCCGTTTCGGGGATTTGTCTTTGGACGAGCGGCGTCAGCACATAGCCGGGACAGATGGCATTGACGGTGATGCCGTGTTCGGCGGTTTCCAGGGCTACTGTCTTGGTCAGCCCCAGCAGACCATGCTTCGCTGCCACATAGGCCGATTTGAATGGCGATGCGACCAGCGCATGGGCCGAGGCGATGTTGATGATGCGACCCCAACGGCGTTGCTTCATCTCCCGTACGATGGCGCGAATGGCGTGGAATGCCGAGGAGAGATCGATCGCGATGATTGGGTCCCATTTCTCGGGCGGAAATGTCTCGATGGCTTCGACATGCTGGATGCCGGCGTTGTTGATGAGCACATCGACCGAGCCCAGAGAAGAGCGCGCGCTCTCGATCATGCCGGCAATGTCGGACGGCTTGGACATATCGGCGGCGGAATAC
>DATAOT010000122.1:0-78253 GCA_036265615.1 Aestuariivirgaceae bacterium | reverse complement strand
TAGATAATCAACAGATTAGGGGCGATAGAGCGTTCAATGAGTTCTCGCTTCTGAAGCAGAAAGTGGACGAAATTGGTGCTTGCGTAAATCACCGATGGCAGGCGCTCAACGAGGTCGATGTACTCGGAATTGAACTCGATCCCAAGCGCATGCATAACGCAGGTGAATTTCTCAATTTTGTCGGCGGGCCCGGTGAGACACTTGATCGTGTGTGGTTGCTCAATCGCAAGTTCAGCTATTACCTTGGGGTGGCTTGCCGGGTCGCCATCATCAGTGATCTTCTGAAGCAGTTCTCGAAGCACGCCCGTGGATTCCCCTATGCGAATTATAATTTGATCGGGTGCGACGACTCAATCTGGCAATCGCGATGTCATCGAAGATCGCAGATTTCTGACAAACACGTCCCTAAACGTCTCACCTAGAGTCAGATGGCTCTGGCCAAACCAGATGCGACCAGCAGCCGCTCCTTTTCCTTTATGGCAAGGAAAATGTGAAGCCTGCGGCAATCGTGCTCCTTTCGTGGACGGACAAGTGGCTCACGCGGCAAGGCATCCCTGGCGGGCTGACAGCTGTATGGGGGCGCGAGCGCCAGTCAGGGAGTTCGGCAGAGGTCGTCCATTATTCGCGACCACCTCGGCGTATGCGGGCCGCGTAGCGAACACGGCTATCGGCACGCTTGCTGGGCTAGTGGTCTTCGGTCCGGTGGGGGCAGTTGCGGGCGCTGCTGTGGGCTATACTGCTGGCCACGGCATCGCACGCTCTTGGGGACTATCGCGCCCGCAATATCGGTCGTCACGGATCGTCCAGCGCAAACCAGAATGCAGGGTATCATCAGTCCCGATGCCAAAAAGCAAGCCAGTGGATTCCCGGCCCGTGGAGAGGCGGGGCTTCTAGAGCGGCCTGGGTAAAGAGGAACTGCGCGTCGGTCGCCCAACACATCATCATGTAAGCCGCACCTTATTTCAAATCTGCAGCCGGGCTGAACGAAGTCACCTAAACCTCCGCAACGCATCCTTGATCAAGAAGCTTGTCTGCATTCGCCCCTACTACCTACCCGTAGCGGGGCAGGAGTTGTTGCAGCGGCAGTTGTGATTGTACGTTCCGAGATCTGCTAACTAAAGGCGATTGCGCCTAGAGTGTCGCAATCCAGCAACATTCTCGCTATGGTCGCGCGCCTACCGGGCATGCTGGCGAGTTTGCTAGGGCAGGTGCTAGGGCAGAGAGGATTGGTTAGAATTCTTACCAGCAAAAACAATGCTATACATAGGATGTGAGTAGGATGCTATTGAAGACGAACGAGCCGCAAGCCCATCCTTGGATGGCGAATTCGACGGCCGAGATCCAGCAGGCAATGCTCGCTGCCATCGGCGCAAGATCCATCGCCGAGCTGTTCGAGCAGATACCGGCTGACCACCGCCTCAGGCGCCCGCTCGACCTCCCGCCGGCGCTCGTCAGCGAAGCCGAGCTCAGCCGGCATCTCGTCGAGACGCTGCGCCGCAATCGGACCGGTGCGGAATGCCTGTCCTTTCTCGGCGCCGGCTGCTGGCCGCATCACGTTCCGGCCGTTGTCGACGAGATCGTGGGCAGGACCGAGTTCCTCACCCCTGTCTGGGGTTCGCCCCAGTCCGACCACGGTCGCAACCAAGCCTGGTTCGAGTTCAACTCGCAGCTTGGCGAGCTCCTCGACATGGAGGTGGTCCAGCTGCCGGTCTATTCCTGGGGCTGCGCCGCCGGCCACGCCATCCGCATGGCATCGCGGATCACCGGCCGCCACGAGGTGCTGCTGCCCCGCGTGAGCGACCCGGAGCGACTGTCGGTCATCCGCACCTATTGCGAGCCGCGCGAGATGCCGCGCCATATCGACCTGGTGCCGGTCGACAGCGATGCCGCCGGAGAGCTTGATCTTGCCGATCTCAGGCGCAAGATTTCGCAGCGCACCGCCGCCGTTTATTTCGAGAACCCGTCTTATCTCGGCATGATCGAATCCAAGGGAGCCGAGATCGCCGCCCTCGCTCAGGCGTCTGGCGCTCAGCTCATCGTCGGCGCCGATCCGCTGTCGCTCGGCATCCTGAAAGCCCCGGTGCAATATGGCGCCGATATCGCGGTCGGCCCCACCCAGCCGCTCGGCGTTCACATGAATGCCGGCGGCGGTGTTGGCGGTTATATCGCCTCGCGCGACGAGGAGCGTTATGTCCGCGAGTACAACGGATTTCTCGTCTCGATCACCGAGACCGAGCGGGAAGGCGAACATGGTTTTGCGCTCGCCTCCTCCCATCAGACCTCCTACGGCATGCGCGAGGCCGGCAAGGACTGGACCGGCAACTCGGTCTATCTCTGGGCCATTGCCGCCGCCGTCTACATGGCGCTGCTCGGGCCTTGCGGGTTCCGCGAGATTGGCCAGCTGATCATTGCCCGCAGCCACTATGCGGCCCGGCGCATCGGCACCATCGACGGCGTGCGCCTGCCCTTCGAGAGCGGCTTCTTCAAGGAATTCGTCGTCGATTTCGACGCAACTGGCTCGACCGTTGCAGAGATCAATCGCCGCCTGCGGGAGGAGCACGCGATCTTCGGCGGCAAGGATCTGTCGAAGGAGCTGCCCGAACTCGGCCAGTCGGCGCTCTTCTGCGTCACCGAGCTTCACACCGCGGCCGACATCGACCGGCTGGTTGCAGCCCTGACGGAGGTGCTGTCATGAGCCGGCCCGAGCTTCGCGATTATCACGCGCCGGTTTGGCACGAGCCCGTGATCATGGAGTTGTCGCACCCGGGCCGCCGCGGCCAGATCTTCCCACCGCCCGAGCCGGCGGTCACCGCCACTGTCGGATCGGCTGAAGATCTTGTGCCGAAGCCGATGCGCCGCAAGGATGCGCCCGCGCTTCCCGAGCTGAGCGAGCCTGAGGTGCAGCGCCACTATCTGAAGCTCAGCCAGCAGACGCTCGGCATGATGAACATCTCGCTGTTCGGCACCTGCACCATGAAGTACAACCCGCGCGCCTGCGAGGAGGCGGCCCGCCATCTGCGGCACGTTCACCCGCTGCAGCATGAGGAGACGCTTCAGGGCATCCTGCAGATCATCCACGACTTCGACCTGATCCTGCGCGAGCTTTCGGGAATGGATCAGTTCATCTTCCAGGCGGGTGGCGGCGCCGATGCTGCGTACACCCATTGCGTGGTGACGCGCGCCTATCACCAGTCGCGCGGCGAGCTCGAGCAGCGCAACGAGATCGTCACTTCAATTCAGGCGCATCCCTGCAATGCCGCTACCGCCGCCGCTTCCGGCTTCAAGGTGGTCACCCTGATGCTCGAAGACAACGGCTACCCCTCGACCGAGGCATTGAAGGCTGCCGTGTCCAACCGCACCGCGGCGCTGATGGTCGGCAATCCCGACGACATGGGCATCTACAATCCGGCGATCAAGGACTGGGTCGGGATCGTCCACGCTGCCGGCGGCCTGTGCTTCTACGACCACGCCAATTTCAACGGCGTGATGGGCAAGCTTCGCGCGAGCGAGCTCGGTTTCGACGCCTGCATGTACATGCTGCACAAGACCTTTGGCGCGCCCAAGGGCGGCGGCGGCCCGGCGGTCGGGGCTTATGGCTGCACCGCGGCCCTGGCGCCGTTCCTGCCAGGGCCGGTCGTCACCATGGAGGGTTCGCGCTACCGGCTCGACGAGGAGCGCCCGCTCGCCGCCGGCAAGGTGCGCGAGTTCTACGGCAATGTCCCGCAAATCCTCAAGGCCTATGGCTGGGCCCGCGCCATGGGCGCCGCCGGAATCGACCAGGCTTCCGACCTCTCGGTTCTTGCCAACAACTACATGGACCGCAAGCTTGCCGAGATCGGCGGCCTCAGCCGTTCCAATCCCGACAACCGGCAATGGCGCATGGAGATGACGCGCTGGAGTCTCGGCAAGCTCAAGGAGGACACCGGCATCGGCACCGTCGAGGTGGCGAACCGCATGGCCGACTACGGCATCGACCCCTGGTGGATGAGCCATGAGCCCTGGGTCGTGCCCGAGCCGTTCACGCCCGAAGCCGGCGAGATGTACTCCAAGGAGGACATCGACACCTGGGTTGACGTCATCGCCCGGATCGTGCGCGAGGCCTATGAAACGCCTGACCTTGTCCGAACGGCACCGCACCGCCAGGCGATCCGCAAGATCAAGGGCGACGTTCTCGACGATCCCGCCCGCTGGGCCATGACCTGGCGGGCGTACCGCCGCAAGCATCGCCGATGACCCCGATGCGTCCGGAGCGCACCGAGCTTGCGCCCGGTCTCGGGATCAGTCGGATCGTGACCGGCCTGTGGCAAGTGGCGGATATGGAACGCGATGGGCGCGAGCTCGACCGGGAAGCCGCGTCCGATGATCTTGCCCGCTACGTCGCCGCCGGCTTCGACACATTCGACATGGCGGATCATTATGGCAGCGCCGAGCTGATCATCGGAGCTCTGTCGCGCAGGCATCGGGCCGGATCGGTCGGCCCGTTCCGCGCCTTCACCAAATGGTGCCCCGAACCGGGTGACATGGATGGCGGCCGCGTTCGCGGCGCGGTCGAGCGGGCGCTCAGGCGCATGGACGTCGAGCGCATCGATCTCATGCAGTTCCATTGGTGGATGTATGAGCATCCGGCCTATGTCGACGCCATGCGCGCGCTGGTGCGCCTCAAGGAGGAAGGGCTGATTGCTGCAGTCGGTGTGACCAATTTCAACACCGATCACCTGCGGGTGCTGCTTGGCAGCGGCGTCCCCGTGGCGAGCAACCAGGTGAGCATGTCGCTGATCGATCGTCGCGCCACCGAGGACATGCAGCATTTCTGTCTCGGCAATGGAATAAGGCTTCTCGCCTATGGCGCGCTCTGCGGCGGCTTCCTCTCCGATACTTGGCTCGACGCGCCCGAACCCGCCGCCGTTAATGACTGGAGCAAGTTGAAATATCGCCGGTTCATTGCGGCGAGCGGCGGCTGGGCCTCCCTTCAGCGCATCCTGAGCGCCGCCGCCGCAATTGCGCGGCGCCATGGCGTCTCGCTCGCCAATGTGGCGACGCGCTGGGTGCTGCAGCACCAATCGGTCGCCGCCATCATCGTCGGCGCGAGGCTCGGCGAGCGAGAGCACCGGGACGACAATCTGCGCCTCTTCTCCTTTGCGCTCGATTCGGAGGATCTCGCATCATTGGACGAGGCCTTCGCCTCGACCCGCCGCCTCGCCGGCGATTGCGGCGACGAATATCGCAAGCCGCCCTTCCTGACCGCTTCCGGCGACCTTTCACATCATCTGCGGGCCATGCCGACGATCTTCTCGGTGAAGCAGCGAAGCGATGCCCGCTCAGAGATCGCTTC
Organism: Aestuariivirgaceae bacterium; assembly: GCA_036265615.1. Lineage (GTDB taxonomy): Bacteria > Pseudomonadota > Alphaproteobacteria > Rhizobiales > Aestuariivirgaceae > DATAFF01. The sequence continues at coordinate 72,921 of DATAOT010000122.1, read as the reverse complement.
CGGCAGCATCTGGGAGGATGTCGCAGGATTTGCCCGCGCCGTTCGCCGCGCCGACCGCATACTGGTGTCCGGGACCACGGCAACCCATGGTCTCGACGAGATGATCTGCCCGCACGACCCGGCCGGCCAGACCGCCTATATCCTCGACAAGATAACCGCATGCTTGTCGGCGCTGGGCGCGAGCCTCGAGGACGTGGTGCGGACCCGCATCTATCTCGCCAATCCCGATCACTGGGAAGAGGTTGCCCGGGTGCATGGCCGGTATTTTGCTGAAATCCGTCCGGCCAACACGCTGATTGCGGTGTCGCATCTGATCGGCGGCTATCTCGTGGAAATCGAATGCGAAGCGATCATCGCCGGCGCATCGGGTTGATCGTCAACCCGATCGCGGGAATGGGCGGCTCGGTCGGCCTCAAGGGTACCGATGGTCCAGAGATCCTCGCCGAGGCGCGCCGCCGCGGCGCGGTGCCCGTTGCGCGACAGCGCACTGAGCGGGCTCTGGCCAAGCTTTCCGACCTCCGGCATCGCTTCGACCTGATTGCCGCTGCCGGGGCGATGGGGCAGCACCCGGCGCGGGCTGCCGGCTTTGCACCTCATGTCCTCGAGGCGGATGCCGATGCGTCCGGTCCCGAGCACACCCGGGCTGCGGCCCGGGCCATGGCAGGGCAGGGCTGCGAGCTGATCCTCTTCGCTGGCGGTGATGGCACCGCGCGCGATGTCCATCAGGGTTGCGGCGGAAGCGTTCCCATGCTCGGCATCCCGACCGGGGTCAAGATGCACTCAGGCGTCTTCGCCTTGAGCCCCGAGGCGGCCGGAATGCTCGCCGCACTGGTCGTGGAGGATGGTGAGCGGCGCATCAACTTTCGATCTTCCGAGATCATGGATGTCGATGAGAGTGCGGTGAGAGCCGGCCGCCCGGCGGCACGTCTTTACGGCTATGTGTCCGTCCCTTGCGAGCGAGGTCTGGTTCAGACCGCCAAGGCGGGTGCTCCGCCCGAAGACGATGAGGCGATCGATGCTGCTGGCCGCGAGATTGCCGGGTCGATGCAGTCCGGTATCGGTTATGTGATCGGACCAGGGCGGAGCGCCAAAGCCGTTGTGGCGGCGCTTGGCCTCGAGAGCCCGTTGCTCGGCGTCGATCTGGTCCTCGATCGCAAGCTCGTCGGCAGCGATCTTGGGGAGGCCGAGCTGCTTCGTCTTGCCGCCGCCCTTCCCGTCAGCATCATTGTCGGGGTGACGGGCGGGCAGGGGTTCATCTTCGGACGCGGCAACCAGCCCATCAGCCCCGCCTTGATCCGACAGGCGGGGCGTGATGGCCTGATCGTGCTCGCGGGTCCGCGCAAGCTCGCCGGCCTGGCGCAGCGCCGGCTTCTTCTCGATACCGGCGACCGCGCGCTTGATCACTTGCTCCAGGGCTATTTGCGCGTCGTGACCGGGGCCGGCCGGCAGGCCGTCATGCGGGCTGCAGCAGCCTAGATCCGGGCTTTGTATACAACGAGTATACCGTTGACGCCCCCGTCATCCTCATCCAACATTTGCCCAACGACCCGCTGCCAGGCGGGCCAGAGAATAGGGAGAGTGCTCGATGAGTATGAAATTTTCGCGCCGTGGCTTGGGTGCCCTGTCCTCAGTGGTCGCAGCCGGCTTCTTCGTCTCGCCCGCCGACGCCAAGAGTCTCGACGATATCGTCAAGGACGGCGTACTGCGGATCGGCATCAACCCGAACTCGCCGCCGTTCAGCCAGCGCAGTGCCTCCGGTGACTTCGAAGGCTTCGACGTCGCCATTGGCTCGAAGATCGCCGAGGAACTGAAGCTCAAGCCGGAATGGGTGCCCACCGAGACGGCGCAGCGGGTGCCCTTCCTCGTCGCCGACACCATCGACATCTCGCTTGGCGGGCTGACCCGCAATTCCGAACGCGCCAAGGTGATCGAGTACACCGTGCCGCTGCACACCGAGGTCATGGGTGTGCTGACGACCGACAAGAACCCGGTCGCCAAGTGGCAGGAACTCAACGACGAAAAATACACCCTGGTCGATGTGCGAAGCGCCTGGACCATCGATTGGGCCAAGCAGAACCTTCCGAAGGCCAAGATGGAAATCGTCGATTCGAGCGCCGATGCGGTACGGGCGATTGCCCAGGGCCGCGCCAATGCTCTCGTCGAGATGCTCGACTTCTTCACCGCCTTCACCAAGAACCACAGCGACGTGAAGTGGGTGGTGCTCAACGACAAGATCGACGTAGGCTGGGACTGCATCGGTGTGCAGAAGGGCAATTACGCGCTGCGCGATGTCCTGAACATCACGCTCTATAAATTGCAGTCTTCCGGTTTCGTGGACGATGAATGGCGCAAGGCCTTCGGTTCCGATCCGCTCATGAAGGTGCCGGCACAGCCCTATTTCTGATCTGGAGCGGCGGCGGGACAATGTGTCCCCGTCGCTCGCCTCGGGGATGCCGTAGGTGGCATGAACTACACGTTCCAGTTCGGGGTGGTTTTTGCCCGTCTGCCGGAACTCTGGCAGGGCGCGCTGCTCTCGCTCGAGATTGGCGCGCTGAGCTTCTGGGGCGGCGCGTTGCTCGGGCTCCTGCTTGCCACTTTCAAGGTCTATGGTGCGGGAGCCGCGCGCAGGCTGGCCAACGGCTTCATCGTCTTCTTCACCAACACGCCGGCGGTCATACAGATCTATTTCCTCTATTACGGGCTGCCCGAGCTTGGCGTGCTCTGGTCGAACATCACCTGCGTCATCGTCGGGCTCACCCTCAACACCGGGGCCTACCTCGCCGAGATCATGCGCGCCGGCTTCATCTCGGTGCACCGCACCGAGCTCGAGGCGGCCGAGACGCTTGGCTTTGCGCGCTGGCAGCAGATTCGTCACGTGATCCTGCCGCACATTGCCAAGGTCATCTACCCCGCTCTCGCGAACTATTTCGTCGTGCTGATGCTGGGCACATCCATGGCCAGCATTTTTGGCGTCAACGAGCTCACCGGTCAGGCCTACAACATCGCATCCGACAATTACCGGCACATCGAGATGTTTACGGTTGTGGCCGGCATCTATATCGTCCTGACCTTCATCGCCTCGCTGTCATTGGCGCTCTTCGGCCGCTGGGCTTTTCGGGTCCGCGCAAGGATCTTTTGATGGACCACGTCATCGAGCAGCTGCCGCGCTTCTTCAGCCCGCTCAATCTGTGGTTTCTTGCCCAAGCCATGGGACTGACGCTGGCCCTCACTTTCTTTGGCTGCGGCCTCGGCTTTCTTCTCGCATTCATCGTTGTCTATATGCGCCTGTCTCCCGGCTGGTTGGGACTGCCCTGGCGCGTTCTGGCGATACTGTTCGTCGAGACCTTCCGGCGCATCCCGTTCCTCGTCATCACCTATCTCGTGCTGTTCTTCATCGCTGCCTTCATCAAGGGGGCATCGCTGGTTGCGATCGCCCTCATCGCCATCTCGATCTATTCGACCGCCTACGCGTCGGAAATCATCCGAGGCGGCTTCGAGTCCGTGCCGCGCCAGCAGATCGAGGCAGCCACCGCCATGAATTTCAGCCGCTGGCAGACCTTGACCAAGGTGATCGTGCCGCAGTCATGGCCGGTCATCTTGCCCCCTGCGGTGGTTTTCATGGTGGCCTTCGTCAAGGACACCTCGCTGGTCTCGCAGATCGGTGTCTTCGAGCTCACCTTTCGCGGCAAGGAGCTGAACAATCAGGGCTTTTCAGGACTGCTTGTGTTTGGGACGGTCGCCCTGCTTTATTTCGTCATGTCCTATCCTCTCAACCGCTTTGGCATCTGGCTGGAGCACCACTTTGCCGCATCTCGACATCAAAAACCTGACCGCGAACTACGGTAGAGCGCAGGTCCTGTCCGGCGTCTCGCTGTCGGTCGGGCGCGGCGAGGTGGTGTCGATTGTCGGTCCCTCGGGCTCCGGCAAGTCGACGCTGCTGCGTGTGCTGGTCGGGCTCACCTTGCCCTCGAGCGGCGAAATCGTTCTCGATGGCGAAGCCGTCAACTATTCGAGCAGGACAAGCCTCCGGCGCGCCCGCGATCGCATGGCGATCGTATTCCAGCAGTACAATCTGTTCCAGAACATGGACGTTCTCCGCAACGTCACCATCGCGCCGGTCGAGATCCGCCGCCGCCCTCGGCGTGAGGTCGAGGCAGCCGCGGTACAGATCTTGAAAAGAATGGGCCTCGGCGACAAGCTGAAGGCCTATCCCGACCAGCTGTCCGGCGGCCAGCAGCAGCGCGTGGCCATTGCCCGCGCCCTCGCCTTGAAGCCGGAGATTCTGCTGCTGGACGAGGTGACTTCCGCCCTCGACCCGGAGCTCGTCAACGAGGTGCTGGACGCCATACGCGGCCTGGCGGCCGAAGGCATCACGCTTCTGATCGTCAGCCATGAAATGAACTTCGTGCGCGAGGTCTCATCCCGCATGGTGTTCATGGACAAGGGTCAGGTGGTCGAGATCGGCCCGCCCCGCGATATCATCGACCGGCCGCAGACCGGTCGGGCGCGCGAATTCTTCGGCAAGATCCTGCGCCAGTAACCGTTCTAGACGGCTCGGCGGACCGCCCGTACCGCGACCTCCTCGAGATCGAGATCCGCGGAGGGCAGGTTGCCGAGCGCATGCACCACTTCCTCGATCAGGCCCTGGGCATCAGCCTTGCCGGCCCGCTCGGCGCCGGCGGCATCGCCACGTTCGATCGCCTGGATCATCGCATGATGCTGGCTGAGCTTGGGAAGCGGCACACGGTCGCCGAAACTCGCGAGATAAAGACGGAACACCCGCTGGCCTTGATCGAGAAGTCCCTTCATCCAACTCATGATGAAGGCATTCCCGGTCATGTCGGCGATGGCGGCGTGAAAATCGCGATTGAGCTGCACGATGCTCAACACGTCCACCTGCTCATGGGCCCGCTCGAGGGCGCCTTCGATGTCCTTCAGGACGGCAACGCCCGCTTTGGTCCGGTTTTTGGCTGCAAGTCGCGCCGACAGGCGGTAGAGGAGCTGCATGGCGTCGAAATATGCGGGCAGGGCGGAAAAATCGAGCTGTGACACCATGGAGGTGCGATTGCGCGGCGTCTCGACCAGACCTTCCGCCGACAGGCGGATGAGGGCTTCACGGACCGGCGAACGGGAAAGGTGATACTGGCGGCTCAGCTCCGTCTCGTCGAGCAGCGTTCCAGGCTTGAGCTCGAGATTGAGGATCTTGGTCTTGAGGCTTTCATAGACCGAGCTCGCGCCGGTGCCGCGCGGCCTGTGCCGCGCCTTCGCGTTTTTCCCCAATCCCTTGCCGGCTGGCTTGTTCACGGTCGAACCGTATCGAAGAAGGATCGCTAACCCTAGGTCGAAGCCCGGCGATTGACAACAAGCGCGCACCCCTAGATCAGCAGCGGCGCAAAGGCGGCGGGCGGCTTGTGCCCCAGGATCTGGTCGGCCACCAGCCGCGCTGCTGCCGGTCCGCCGGTGAAGCCGAGCCAGGGCACCACGCACATATGAAAGCCGCGGACCTTCGGCACTTCCCCCAGTATGGGCCGCCAGTCCGGCGTGCCGTTGACGACCGCCGGCCAGGTGCGCAGCAGCTGGATGCCGCCAAGGTCGGGGACAAGGCGCACGGCCACCTTGAGGTTGCCGACCACCGATGCCGCATCGACCTGCAGCATGCCGGTGCCGAGGTCGCGGCGCGCCGGCCATCCACCGCCGATCAGGAAGCTGCCATGACGGCTCTGCTTCAATGTGAGCCTGTCGCCCGCCGCATATATCAGCTGATCAATCAGCGGCGCGACAGGCTCGGTGACGCTCACCTGGATGGCATGCCCGTCTATCGCGAATTTCAGGCCCAGCTGTTCGGCGACGGCACCGGCTTCAGCCCCGGCACAGTTCACCAGCCGCCTGGCGGTTATCGCCCCCTTGTCCGTCGCCGCGATGAACCCTTGCGGAATCGTGTCGAGCTTGAGAAGCCTTGTCCGACGGAGGACACGCGCCCCCATCGCTTGCGCTCGCCTGGCAAATGCCGGAGCAGCGACGAGCGGGTTCGCACGCCCCTCGATCGGACAGAAGGCCGCGCCGACCGCATCGCGCGTCAGATAGGGTGCAAGAGCCGCGAGCTCCTCCCGCCCGACCACATGGATGTCGAGCCCGCAGGCGCGCTCGATCGCGAGCTTGCGGCGGATGTCCTGCATTTCGGCGCCGGTTTCCGCCACCAGCAGCCCGCCCGCGGTCGAAACCTCGAGGTCGACGCCGAGCTCCTCTGACAGGTTTCTCCACATCTCGATCGATTGAACGAGCAGCGGGACGACCGGGGCGAACTGCCTGGCCCAGCCTTCGCCCTCGGTCAGAAACGGCTCGAAGGGGATCTGGGCGTGCAGGCTCCCCGCATTCGACCCCGAGGCCAGGCTATTGATGTCGTGGCGCTCGATCAGCGTGACGTCGCAGCCCTCCCGGCTGAGAAAATAGGCGACCGCGCAACCCGCAAGTCCGCCCCCCACCACCAGAATATCGGTTCGCAGAGCAGCCATGCGGCACCGGGTTCTCCACCTTTCCCGCCCCTATTTGGAGTGATATTTTCTTGTAGGCAAGTTGCATACGAAAGCGCCGTCGACCGCTGGAGACCGTCAATGACAAAGCCGTTCCGCGGCAGTTTCGCCGTCACCATCACCCCGTTTACGACTGATGGCAGCCGCATCGACATTGCTGCCTGGCAGCGCTTCATCGACTGGCAGCTTGCCCAAGGGGTCCCGGGGCTGATCATCCTTGGGACCTCTGGCGAGTTTCTGACCATAAGCGACGACGAGCGCACGCTGTTCGTCGAGTCGACGATCAGCCATGTCGGCAAGCGGGTGCCCGTGCTGGTCGGCACCATGAACGCCTATACGCCGCATGCCGTGCGCTACAGTGTCGAGGCCGAGAAGCTCGGTGCCGACGGCCTCATGATCATCCCGCCCTATTACTACACGCCGACGGATGACGAGATCTTCGCCTATTACCGGGCGATCTGCGACAAGGTCTCGATCCCGATCATGCTCTACAACAATCCCTTCACATCCAATGTCGACATGTCGGCCAGGCTGGTGGCGCGGCTCACCCGCGCTTTCGAGCAGATCCGCTATATCAAGGAGGCGAGCCAGGACATGGCGCGCGTCTACGACATCATCGAAGAGACGCAGGGCGTCATGAACGTCTTTGCGGGCCAGCGCATTGTCGAGTCCTATCTCTATGGCGCCGTCGGTTACGTCAATCCCTATGGCAACTACATTCCGCGCGCCTCGACACGGATTTGCGATCTCTGTGCCGAACGCCGCTTCGAGGAAGCCAAGCGCATCGAGCGCCTGATCAACCGCATCTACGGCATCATCCAGGAAGGGCATCCGACCTACGGCCATCAGTGCTACTCCAAGGCCCTCGCGGCTGCTCAGGGCTATCCGGTGGGCGATGTCCGGCCGCCGCTCACCACCTTCCGCGAGCTTGGCGATGACGGCCAGCAGCGACTGGCCAAGGTGATGGAGGTCGTCCGCGAGCTCGATCGCGTCACCGACGAGATCGACAAGCCGCGGGCCGCCGCCGCGGAGTAGGTTCGGCCCCGCAGCTTCGATGTCGACACCGCTTCTGTTCACGCCGATGCGGCTTCGCGCCTGCGAGCTCCGCAACCGCATTGTGGTGTCGCCGATGTGCCAGTATCAGGCCGTTGATGGTCATGTGCAGGACTGGCATTTCCTTCACCATGGACGCCTGGTGCTCGGTGGCCCTGGTGCAATATTCGTGGAGGCGACCGCGGTCACCCGCCCCGGCCGCATCACCCATGGCTGCACCGGGATCTATCAGGATTCTCACATAGCAGGGTTGAAGCGCATCGCCGACCTGCACCGCCAATATGGTGCTGTTTCCGGCATCCAGATCGCGCATGCCGGCCGTCGCGCCAGTGCCACGAGACCCTGGGAAGGGGCGCGCCCGCTTGCAGCCGGGGATCCGGAAGAGCCTTGGGCGACGGTCGGGCCGAGTGCGCTTCCGGAGAAGGAGGGCTATCCGGTGCCGCGCGCCCTTGCCGAGCCGGAGATCGATGACATCGTCGAGAGCTTTGCCGCGGCGGCAAGGCGGGCCCTGGCCGCCGGCTTCGACATCATCGAAGTGCATGGCGCACATGGCTATCTGCTGCACTCCTTCCTGTCTCCGATTTCGAATCATCGGACCGACCGATTTGGCGGCAGCCTCGAAAACCGCATGCGCCTGCCTCTGATGGTCACGACCGCGGTGCGCAAGCTCTGGCCCGAGGACAGGCCGCTGTTCTATCGCGTCTCCGCCGTCGACGGCGTCGAAGGTGGCCTCACCATCGATGACACCATTGCACTCGCAAAGGCGCTGAAGTCGATCGGCGTCGACGCCATCGACTGCTCATCGGGTGGAATTTCCGGCTCCGTGACCTTGTCGAGCAGGCGGCTCAAACCTGGCTTTCAAGTCCCCTATGCGGCAGCGGTGAAGCGCGCCGCCGCCATTCCGACGGTGGCGGTCGGCGCCATCCTCGATGGCCCCCAGGCCGAGCGCGTTCTCGTGGATGGCGATGCCGATCTGATCGCGATCGGCCGCGAGCTCCTCGCCGATCCGAACTGGCCTTTTCATGCCGCCGAGGTTCTCGGGATCGAAAACCCCTACGCTGTCCTGCCAAAATACTATTCCTTTTATCTTGAACGCCGTGCCGCGGTTCTCGATCGCTGCGCCGATTAGCGGATATAGCTCGCACCATTGACATCGAGAGTTGCGCCCGAGAGGTGCCGACAGGCGCCGCTTGCCAGAAAGACCATCAGGCTGCCGAGGTCGGAAGGCGGAACCCATTCGCCCATGGCCAGCGTTGCCGTCACCGCTGCTTCGCCGCCGGTCGCCGCCGACGCCTGCTCGGAAAGCCGGGTGCGCACCACCCCAGGAGCGACGCTATAGGCGAGGATATTGTCCTTGGCATAGTTGCGGGCAATTGCCTTGGTGGCAGAAAGAATTGCACCCTTCGAGGCCGCATAGGCGATGAGGGCCGGATTTCCCGGGCCGCGCTGGGCAGCCCAGCTCGACAGAGTGATGAGAATGCCGCCCCGCTGCTCGAGATAGTGGCGCACGGCATGCCGCATCAGCCGGGCAGGGGCCAGGACATTCACCTGCAGGGCCTCTGCCCACACCCTGTCCCAGACATCGTCGCTGTCGGTGATTCCGCCTTCGAGGCGCATCACCGCGGCATTGTTGACGAGAACATCGATCCGACCGCGCCAGCTGACCGCCTCCTGCCAGAGCTGGTCCGCTGCCGCAGCATCGACAAGATCGGCGCCGATCAGCTTGACGCGTTCGCGCGGAATCTGGGCGGTGGCTGCCTCGGCCCCCCGACGGTCGGAGCCGAAATGCGCCACCACATGCCCTCCTGCCGCTCCGAGCGCCTCGACGATGGCAGCTCCAATTCCCTTCGAAGCACCGGTCACCAGGATCGTCCTGCCGGTCAGTTCGAACATGCGTGCCTCCCGTTCTATGGTGTTCCAAGCGCCGCAAACATGGCTTAGCCTATACGCAAATTGCGACTTGGAGACAGTCTGTCGACATGACTGCGAATCCCATCGCCGTCATCGGCGCTGGCAGCATCGGTGCGGGCTGGGCGCTCGTCTTCGCTGCTGCCGGCCGCGAGGTGAGGCTTCACGATGTCAGCGCTGACCGCCTCACCGAGGCTGAGCAGCTCCTGGCGGCCCGGCTGCGGGACCTTGCTCACTTCGGACTGCTCGGCGAGGCGCCGGAGGTGATTGCGGCCCGCATCGGTTCGACGACCGATCTCGACCGGGCGGTGAGCGGCGCCGCCTATGTCCAGGAATGCACCCCCGAGGACCGCCAGACGAAGCATGAAGTGTTCTTGGCACTGGCCCGGCTTGCCGCCGCCGATTCTGTGATCGCGAGCTCGTCATCCTTCATTCCGATCTCGCAACTGGCGTCGAACATGCAAGGGCGCGAGCGCTTTCTTGTCGTTCATCCAGGCAACCCGCCCTTCCTTCTGCGCATTGCCGAGATCTGCCCTGCGCCGTTCACCACTCCGAAAGCCATTGCTGACAGCGAAGCCCTCATGCGTGCCTGCGACCTGTCGCCGATCAGGGTTCGCGTCGAGAAGGACGGTTTCATCTTCAACCGGCTCCAGGGGGCACTCCTGCGGGAAGCCTATGCACTGATCGAGGATGGCGCTGTCACCGCGGCCGAAATCGATCTGTTGATGCGCGACGGGCTTGGTCTGCGCTGGTCCGTGGTCGGCCCCTTCGAGGCGCTGGACCTCAATACCCGAGGCGGCATCGCCGCCCATGCTCGCCGCATGCTTCCGGCCTATGTCCGAATGGGTGCCGAGCGCGGCGAGCATGGCAATTGGACGCAGAAGGCGATCGACGCGGTAATTGCCGAACGTCGTGCCGCCTTGCGGCTCGAGGATTGGAACGACCGAGTTGGCTGGCGAGATCGCGAATTGATGGCGCTCCTGGCCTGTCGTCGCAAGCGCGCCTGAAATGCGCGCCAGCTTCGCGCCCCTCGCCTCCGATCGCCTGACCTTTGTCTTCGAAGGTCGTGAGATTGAAGGCCGCAAAGGCGAAACCGTTGCGGCAGCCCTCACTGCAGCCGGTATTTTGTCGATAAGGCGCACCCGCAATGGCAGTGCGCGCGGGCTTTTCTGCGGCATGGGCGTGTGTGAGGACTGTTTGGTCGAGATCGACGGCACGTCCAACCAGCGTGCCTGCATGACCAAGCTCGAACCCGGCATGCGCATCGCGGGCCAGGAACTGCCGCGGGCGCATCGGCCGAAGGCGCCGGCATCATCCATCCAGCTGCCGCAGGATTGCGATGTTCTGGTCGTCGGCGGCGGGCCCGCCGGTCTGAGCGCCGCAGCAGTGGCCGCCGAAGCCGGAGTCAGGGTCGTGCTGGTCGACGACCGGCCCGTTCCAGGCGGCCAGTTCTACAAGCAGCCCATCCCCGAACTGCCGCTGCCGCGGCGACAGCGCGCCGATGTGCAATTCAGCAAGGGCCGGGACCTGATTGCGAGGGCCAAAGCAGCAGGGATCGAGATCGTTCGAGGCACGGTGCTCAATGCGGCGCTGCCGCCAGCCGTTGTCGTCGAATCGGAGGGCAGGGCGGCAACGGTCCGCAGCCGGCGCTTGATACTGGCGACCGGAGCATTCGAACGCGCTCGCCCGGTACCGGGCTGGACCCTGCCTGGCGTCATGACCACCGGCGCAGCGCAGACCTTGCTCAGAAGTTACGGTGTCGTGGCGGGGCGCCGGGTTCTGATTGCCGGCAACGGGCCGCTCAATCTCCAGGTCGCACTTGAACTGCACCGGGCGGGGGCGACGATCATTGCCCTCCTCGAGGCTGCCCCGCGCCCTGGTCTCTGCAACCTTCGCCAACTTGCGCGAATGGCGATCAGCGCTCCTGCTCTGACGATCGACGGCATGCGCTATGTCGCAGCGCTCAAGGCAGGTCGGATTCCCTTCCTTCACGCCGCGGCAATCGGCCGGATCGAGGCCGGCGATCAACTCACCGCCACCTTGATGGACGGCCGAAGCTTCGCGGCGGACGTGGTTTGCATGGGTTATGGCTTTCTGCCGTCCAATGAACTCGCACGGCTGCTTGGATGTCGCCACCACTATGATGCGGCCGCCGGTTGCCTGAGAACGACCCACGACGAGAATTGCCGGACAAGCATCGACGCCGTCTTCGCCATCGGTGACGCAACCGGCCTCGGCGGTGCCCGCGCCGCCGAGGCGGAAGGCATCATCGCTGGACTGACTGCCGCCATCGATATCGGCGCCAGCCCCTCTGCAGCCGCCCTGAACCACGCCATGGCGGCGCGCGCCAGTCTCGGGCGGCAGCGCCGATTTCAGCAGGCGCTATGGCAATTGTTCAAGCCGATCGCCGAGCTTGCCGATGGTCCTTCTGCTGAAGCCATCATCTGTCGCTGCGAAGAGATAGAGGCGCGCTCTCTCGAGGAATTCGTGCTGTCTGGCGCGCCGATCGGGAGCATCAAGCGTGCCACCCGACTTGCCATGGGCCGCTGCCAGGGTCGTTATTGCGGGCCGCTGGCGGTCGACATGCTTGCGCGGCAAGATGGGCGCCGACCCTCCGAGGCCGACTTTCCGGCACCGCGGCCGCCAATCAAGCCGGTGCCGATTGAGGTGCTGGCCGGCCTTGATGAAAAGCGCGATTGGTCCTGAAGTTGCCGGGCATCGGGGTTCGATGTTTCACTGCGCTCTAGGGAAAGTTCCGTACCGGCTTCGGACGAGGCGCCGGAACGGTCACCGTTCTTTCCTCGTTGCTCGCCATCTGCGAATCCGAGGGCTGTCGCGCCTTCTCGCCGATCGAACCGGTATATTCGGCGAAGATTTCTGCGAGCTTCGTCTTGCTGATCCAGGGCCAGTGCCGCACATTGCCCGAATCGATATGAACGAAACCGCCGCTGCCGCCAGGATAGTAGCCGACACCGCCGGCCTGCCGCACCAGTGCGCTGTTCCGCAGCCTTTCCAGGGGAACATCGGGGAACTGCAAGTCGATGGCTCGCCCGAGAATGTGCTGGCTGCGCGTCGCGACATGCCGGCCAATCCGCTTCAGCAGGGCGTTGGTTTCCGCCGACCTGAAGCCGCAGATGATCCTGATCGGCGCCTTCGAGCCAAGTTCCTGATGCAGCTCCCACATCAAATCGATGGTCTCCGCCGACATGCTGATCAGGCCGCTCCGCCGCCAGTCCCGCAGGAAGTAATCGAGCTGAGCCATCGCCGAAGGAATGTACTGACCATCGCGCTTGTAGGTGATCGTCAGCGATTCACCGGTGTGCACGTGATAGAGTTGAAGGGTTCGCAGCTCGCCGGCCGCCGCCAGATTGCCCGCCAGGCAGAACAGCATCGCAGCCCAGATCCCTGCGATGACTCGATGTCCGAAAATTCCATTCACGCGCAAGCTCCCCGCAAAAGCGACGCGTGCAGGTCCGGCCTGATCCCCGCAACCGAATCAATTCCCCTTCAGCCAGGGTAGAGTCTTGGCTGGGTATGTTTGTAACGAGAAAACGTAGGAAGTGAATCATATCCACAGAAAATCGAAAGGATCGGCCATGACATCGGCGTCCGCTGCCCTGCCGACGATCGTGGTGGTGCTGAGCAGGCCCCAGGAGCACGCATTGCGGCGCCTCGAGAAGCTGTTCCGCGTGGTCACAATCGGCCGCCCGGATGCCAGCCTCGTGGATGCGGCGGTCCGCCCCGCCGTGCGCGGCGTTGCGTCCTTTGCCGGATTCAGCGCCGCCTTTGTCGACGGCTTGCCCCGGCTCGAGATCATCGCCCTCTTCGGCGTGGGCTATGACATGACCGCGGCCGCTGAAGCAGCCATGCGCAACGTTGTCGTGACCAACACGCCCGATGTCCTGACCGAGGAGGTGGCCGATACCGCGATCGGGCTGCTGATCAATACCGTGCGCGAGTTGCCGCGTGCTGAGGCCTGGCTGCGCGCCGGACGTTGGGTTCGCGATGGGATGTATCCGCTGACACCGATGACGCTGCGCGGCCGCAGCATCGGAATTCACGGGCTCGGCCGCATCGGGCTTGCCATTGCCCGAAGGCTCGAGGCCTTTGGTCTCCCCATCGCCTATCATAACCGGCGGCCGGTGACCGGGGTCGGTTACCGCTATTATCCGACGCTGAAGGAGCTTGCCGCAGCGGTGGACACCCTGATCTCGGTGGTGCCCGGGGGGCCGGCCACCGAGATGGTCGTGGACGCCGATATCCTGGCTGCGCTCGGACCGAACGGCGTTCTCATCAATATCGGCCGCGGCCGCACCGTCGACGAGGCGGCTCTCGTCGAGGCTCTGGCGAACGGCACGATCGCCGCTGCCGGCCTCGATGTCTTCGCTGACGAGCCGAATGTGCCGCAGGCGCTGCTCGATGCCCCGAACGCGACCTTGCTTCCCCATGTCGGCTCTGCATCCGAGCACACGCGCCGTGCCATGGCAGATCTGGTCGTCGACAATCTCGCGGAATGGTTCTCGACCGGCCGGCCGCTCACGCCCGTTCCTGAGACGCGTCTCGCCGCCCGCCCAGCCCCTTCCACTGGCGGCTGAAAAACCGATAAGCTCTGCCCCGACAACAAGAAGCAGGGTTGCCACCACAGGGAGAAAAGCCCATGACGTCGTATGTCCGCAACAGCCGGCTTCCGATCGACCGCCGCGCTCTTGTCGGCGCTCTTTCCACTGCAGCCTTGCTCGGCGTGTGGCCGCGCTGCGACACAGCCTTTGCCGCGGTCGAGCCGCAGCTCAGCATGATGGGGTGGGCCGACTACATCAGCCCCAACGACGTGTCCGATTGGGAGAAGGCCAACAACAGCAAGCTGATCTACGACAACTATGCCAGCAACGATGAGATGTATTCCAAGTTGCAGCTGGCCCAGGGCAACAGCGGTTACGATCTCGGCATGAACACCGATTTCATGATCAAGCTGCTGATCGACAAGAAGCTCATCCAGAAGCTCAACAAGTCGCTCATTCCGAATATCGGCAATATTCGACCGGAATTTGCACATCCCGACTTTGATCCCGAAAACGCCTACACGGTCCCGAAGAGCACGGGTTCGGAAGGTTTCATCTACGACAAGTCGGTCATCACCCGGCCGATGAAGAGCTGGGCCGATTTTCTGGAGGCCGTTCAGAACGAGGGCAGTGGGCGGACGTCGCTGCTTGACGATGCCTTGGCCATTGCGCCGCTCTTCTGGTCGAAGGACCTGTCATGGAATACGACCGATGAATCCGCCATCAAGGATGCCGAAACCAGGGTCGAGACGCTCGCCAAGCACATCAAGACCTTCAACTCTTATCCTGTGCAGGACGTCGCATCGGGGTCCGTCATCCTCGCCCAATGCTGGAATGGCAATGCCAAGCAGGCCATCGACTCCTCGAAGAATCCCAATCTGGTGTTCGTCTATCCCGAGCCCAAATCCGAGCTGTGGCTCGACAGCTATCATCTGCCGGTCGGCGGCAAGAACCTGAAGGCTGCACACTCCTGGATGAACTATGTTTTGAACCCCGTCATCGCCGCTCGCGAGATCACTTATACCGGCTTCCTGTCTCCCGTCACCGGAACCGAAGCCCATCTCGATAGCAAGATTGCCGGCGACCCCCTGATTTTCCCGCCGTCCGATGCCCTCAAGCGCGGCGAGCGCACGGTGCGCAACGAGACCTATGACCGCCGCGTGGCGATTCTCACGAAGTTCAAGGCTGCAGCGGCGCAGTAAACGGGGGCCGGCGGGGCTATGGCAGCGGACGTCGAACTGGAGCGTGTAAGCAAGCTTTATGGCCCGTTCACGGCTGTAGACGACGTCTCGCTGGCCATCCGCAAGGGATCGTTCATCTCGCTGCTTGGTCCCTCGGGCGCCGGCAAATCCACCATCCTGCGGATGATCGGCGGCTTCGAACTGCCGGATTACGGCACTGTTCGGATCGCTGGCCGCGATGTCACCATGCTCGCTCCCTACCGCCGCGACGTGAATACCGTCTTTCAGAACTACGCATTGTTTCCCCATATGAATGCCGCGGAGAACGTCGCCTATGGGCTCCGCCAGGACGGAGTGCCGGCAGCAGAACGCAAGAAGCGCGTGCGCGAGGCTCTTGACATGGTCGAGATGCTGAGGTTCGCGGATCGGCGGCCAAACCAGCTTTCCGGCGGCCAGCAGCAGCGGATTGCGCTGGCCCGCGCCTTGGTCAAGCGGCCCTCCGTCCTCCTGCTCGACGAGCCGCTCGGCGCCCTCGACCGCAAGCTCCGCCAGCAGATGCAGGTGGAGCTCAAGCTTCTGCAGAGCCAGCTCGGCATTACCTTCATCTTTGTCACTCACGACCAGGAAGAGGCTTTGGCGATGTCGGACAGCATTGCCGTCATGCGCCATGGCCGCGTCGAACAGCTCGGTGCACCGGCGGAACTCTACGACAGGCCGGCAACCGCCTTTGTCGCCGGCTTCATCGGCACGCAGAATTTCCTTCCAGGTTACCGCGTGGACGACAGCCTTCTCATGCGCGCCGAGCACGACGCCATGTTCGAGGCCCGCCGGGCTGCTCGGGGGCTCACCCGCGATGCACATGTGCTCGGCGCTGTCCGTCCCGAGAATGTGCTGCTTGCCGGCGAGGAGCCCGCCGTGCGGAATCGGCTGAAGGCGCGGATTGCGGCGACCGTGATGTTGGGCGACACGATGGAATTCGTTCTGGCTCTTCCGGGCGGTCGTGAGCTGTTGAGCCGGATGCCGCGCCGGGCCAGCGGAAGTCTGCCGGAAGGCGCTGAAGTCTGGGCATATTGGGAACCCGAATCTTTCAATCTGTTCCCGTACGAAGAATTGGAGGCAAGGCAGGGAAAGCCTTGAAGAGCATCGACTTTGCCCGCGCTGACCTCAGCTGAAGTGCCGCTCCGGATGCATCGACGACTGATGCCGCGCTGGGTGATGGCCTGGCCGGCCCTGGCCTGGTGGACCTTTTTCTTCATCATCCCGTTGTTCTGGATCATTCTGTACAGCTTCGGCTCGCGCCCGACCGCTGTTGCGGCAGGCCCGGTCGCGCTCGAGGTTCTGTCGTTTGACAATTACTGGCAGGCCCTGAGCGAGATATTCTTCCGTGTGTTCCAGATCACGATGCGCACTGCCGGACTCGGCACCATCCTGTGCGCGCTTCTCGGCTTTCCTGTCGCTTATGCCATCGCCATGCACGTGCCACAGCGTTGGCGCTCGATTTTCGTGTTCCTGCTGATCGTTCCATACTGGACGAGCTTTCTCCTGCGCACTTTTGCCTGGCGCATCATTCTGGCTCCGCAAGGCACCCTGTCCGACATTCTGCAATCCGTTGGAATCCTGGGCAGGCCGTTGCTCATCCTCGATACCAACGCCGCGGTGCAGCTCGGCATCATCTACAACTACCTGCCGGTCATGGTGCTTCCGATCTACGTCGCGCTCGAGCGGATCGACACATCCTTGATCAAGGCGAGCATGGATCTCGGT
Organism: Aestuariivirgaceae bacterium; assembly: GCA_036265615.1. GTDB lineage: Bacteria > Pseudomonadota > Alphaproteobacteria > Rhizobiales > Aestuariivirgaceae > DATAFF01. Next base: position 55,926 of record DATAOT010000122.1, on the reverse strand, counting down.
GCCGGACCGCTGCGCACCTTTCTGCAGGTCACGATGCCGCTTGCGGCTCCCGGCCTGTTTGGCGGGCTGGTTCTCACCTTCATTCTGGCGGCCGGCGACTACGTCGTCCCGACCATTCTCGGCGGCACCAAAGGCCTGATGGTCGGGAACCTCATTGCGACGCAGATCTTGGCCTCGCAGAACCTGCCCCTCGGCTCTGCAATGGCGGTGATGCTCATTGGGCTGCTTGCCGGCGTGCTCATCGTTGCCGGCCTCCTGCTCATGACAGCCCAGCGCCTTCTCGGGCTCCTGCGGGGAGCACCGCTGTGACGGCCCCGCCAAAGCACCGGCCGACGAATGGCGGCCGCATTGTCCTGCTCGCCTGGATGACGGCGATCTTCGTCTTTCTGTATCTGCCGATTCTCGTGATCGTCATCTACAGCTTCAACGGCGGACGGAACCTCTATGTCTGGACCGAATGGTCGACCCACTGGTATGGCGAGGCGATCGACAACCCTCGCGCCTTGAGTGCCCTTTTGGTCTCCATCCGTACCGCCCTGATCAATGCCGCCATTGCCGTCGCTTTGGGCGTGTTTGCCGGCATCGCACTGGCGCGTCGCAAGGGCCCGTGGACGATACCGTATATCGCGTTGATCTTCGTCATTCTGGGGATACCGGAACTGGTGTCGGCCATCGGCCAGATGATCTGGTTCGACCGTCTTGGCATATTCGACGGCATCATCCGGCTGTCGATAGGCCATTCTCTGTTCAACGTTGCGGTTGTGGCGTTGATCGTCAGGGCCCGGGCCGAAGGCTTGGGCGAGAGTCTGGAACACGCTGCAGCCGATCTCGGAGCACTGCCCTGGCGCAGCTTTCTCGATATCACGCTGCCACTGATGTTCCCTGCCGTGCTGGCCGGTCTCCTCCTCTCTTTCACATTCTCATTCGACGATGTGATCATTTCGCTCTTCGTGCAGCGCCCAGGGACATCGACCTTCCCGATCTACATTCTGTCCGCAATGAAGGCGGGCCTCAAAGGCGACGTCGCAGCGCTCGCGGTTATGATGTTGATTGTCAGCATGGTCGGGATCGCCATTGCCGCTTGGCTGATGGCTCGCGGCAGCAGGGGCAAGACCTTGGGCGGTCTCCTCGGCTGAGACGACGGGAGCTCCTGCTTGTCGATTGCCGCATCCTTGCAGTAGATTTTGGCTTGCGCAGAAAAACACCGGCCCGCGAATACAACGATCATCGGCCGGCAGGGAGGAGCATTCAGATGGCTGGCCTGAACAGGACGCTGCTGCTGGCAGCCGTGACCATCGGCATGATTGCCGGCACGGCATTTGCCGACACCAAGGACAAGAAGATCGCGTTCTCCAACAACTATGCCGGGAACTCCTGGCGGCAGGCGATGCTCAAGAGCTATGACATCGTCACCAAGAAGGCTGTCGCCGATGGCGTGGTGACCGCTGCTGACGTGTTCACCACCGCTGACAAGGAGGTCCCCACCCAGGCTGCCCAGATCCAGAATCTGATTCTGCAAGGCTATGATGCCATTGTCATAAACGCCTCCTCGCCGGACGCCCTCAACGGCGCGATCAAGAAGGCTTGCGAGCAGAAGATCGTGGTCGTCTCCTTCGACGGCATCGTCACTGAGCCCTGCGCCTGGCGCGTCGTCGTCGATTTCAAGGATATGGGCAGGCAGGAAGTCGAGCACATGGCGAAGTTTCAGCCCAAGGGCGGCAGCCTGCTCGAAATCAGGGGACTGGCCGGCACCTCCATTGATGAAGCGATTCATGCCGGAATTCTGGAAGGCGTAGCCGCACATCCCGAGTTCAAGATCGTCGCCTCGGTGACCGGTGATTGGGACCAGACCACTGCTCAGAAGGCGGTCGCAACCGTGCTGCCGTCGCTGCCGGAGATCGTCGGCGTAGTCGACCAGGGAGGCGACGGTTATGGCGCGGCCCAGGCCTTTGCCGCCGCCGGCAGGCCGCGGCCGACCATCATCATGGGCAATCGGCAGGACGAGCTCGAATGGTGGAAGGAGCAGAAGGCCAAGGATGGCTACCTCACCTGGTCGGCATCGATTGCCCCGGGCGTCTCGACGCTTGCCTTCTGGGTTGCACAGCAGATCCTTGACGGCAAGGATGTACCCCACGATCTCCTCGTGCCCTACCTCGCCTTCACCCAGGATGATTTCGAGGCCGCGCTGCCCAATATCGAAAAAGGCGGTGTCGCGAGCCATGAATATACGCAATCCGATGCCGAAGCGGCCATCAAAGCAAACATGAAGTGAATGCTGCCTGACAAAGCGGCAGAGATTATCGCCCTCGGACAGATCGCGAAGCGCTTCGGTGCCGTCCGTGCGCTGAACGGCGTCGACCTGTTGGTCGGTGCAGGCGAATGCGTCGGCTTGGTTGGCCACAACGGTGCCGGCAAGTCGACGCTGATGCATGTGGTCGCGGGCACTCTCAAGCCGGACAGCGGCGACATCGCGATCGCTGGCATGCCGCAACCCGATTACCACGTGACAATGGCCCACAAGCTCGGAATTCGCTGCGTGTTCCAGGAGCTTTCGCTCTGTCCCAATCTCAGCGTGGCGGAAAACGCCTATATCTACCATGCTGAGATAAAGGGGGTGCGCTGGCACCAACGAGCCAGCGATCTTATTCAGGCCAAGCTGGACGAAATCTTTCCCGGCCACGGTATCGGGCCGGCAGACGTGATCCGCGATCTGCCCATCAGCAAGCGCCAGATGGTCGAGGTGGCCCGTGCCTTCACCGTCACTGCATACCCGTTGCGCCTTGTCGTCCTGGACGAGCCGACCTCCTCCCTCGACAGTCGCACCGCCGGCCAGCTCTTGTCTTTTGTCCGTCGAATCGTTGCCGGTGGCACAAGCTGCATCCTGATCTCTCATCTGTTGAATGAGATCCTGGATCACTGTCATCGCGTCATGGTCATGCGCGACGGCAGGGTGGTCGCTGCGGGCGCCGCGGCTGCCTTCGACCGCGACAGGTTGATCGACGCCATGGGCACGGTTGCAGCACCGCACCAGATGGCCTCGCGCCGCACGGCAGTACGGGAGGCGGCGGCCCCACTTCGGATTCGCGCCCGGCCAGCTCGCCAGCAGGATGGCACCGAGCTTGAGGCGCATGACGGCGAGATCATCGGTCTGGCGGGGCTTTCCGGCCATGGCCAGGCGCAGCTGCTGATCGACATCTATCGCGCATCAAGCAAGCCGACCGACCGAATCGAAGTGAAAGGGCCTGTCGCTATCATCGCCGGCGACCGACAGTCGGAAGGAATATTTCCGATGTGGTCGATCGCCGAGAACATAGCCATCCGCTCGATCGCGACTTTGCGTAATGGCATGTTCATTTCCCCGAGCCGTGAGGCCGGCCTGGCGCGCCAATGGCAGGAAAGAATCGGAATTCGGACGCCCGATGTCGCCAACAACATTCTTTCGCTGTCTGGCGGCAATCAGCAGAAGGCTCTGTTTGCCCGGGCATTGGCATCGGACGCCGGAATCATTCTGATGGACGATCCGACGCGTGGGGTCGATGTTGCGACCAAGTTCGAGATCTACGAGCTGATCGAGGCCGAGACGAGGCGCGGCCGGACATTTCTTTGGTACACGACCGAAATGGAAGAGCTCGGCAATTGCGACCGCATTTATGTCTTCCGCAACGGCCGCATTGTCGCCGAGCTGAATCGCGATGAGCTGACCGAGGAAGCCGTGATCCAGTCGTCTTTCCATGTGGAACCATGGCTGACCTCAGCCTAGAAGGCAAATCACGTCGCCTGGTTCTCACAGGCCAGGCGCCGCGTCGTCTGCTGCGATCGCTGCTGCCCGCGCTCTCGCTCGTGCTCATCTTGATCGGCATCGCCTGGCTCAATCCCCGCGCCATGAGCTATTTCGGCTTCACGCTGATGCTCAATCTGGCGATTCCCATTGCGCTCGCGACGATCGCGCAGATGTTCGTCATGACTGGAAACGACCTCGATCTTTCGATCGGCACCTTTGTCGGTTTTGTGGGCTGCGTTACCGCCACCTGGCTGCGCGAGGCGCCCCTGATCGGCGCCCTGATGCTGATAGGGTCGGTCGGGGTGTATGCCGCCCTCGGCGCCCTGATTTATCTGCGCTCGCTGCCCTCGATCGTAGTGACGCTGGGTATGAGCTTCGTGTGGCAGGGGCTCGCGATTTTGCTCCTGCCCAAGCCGGGCGGTGCCGCGCCCGAATGGCTTCAGCAACTCATGGGCCTGAAGCCACCCTGGATACCATTCCCGATCCTCGCCGCGATCGTCATCGCAGCGGTCGCCCATGTCGGTTTGATGCGCACCTCCTACGGTACGATCCTGCGCGGTTCCGGCGGTAATCCGCTCGCGATGAGCCGGGCCGGTTGGTCGCTGTTCAAGACCAAGGTGACGCTGTTTACGCTCGCCGGCATGTTTGGCGTCGCTTCGGGCCTGGCATTGATCGGAACCACCACGTCTGCCGACGCGAATATCGGCAATGGCTACACCCTTCTTTCCATCGCCGGAGTGATCCTTGGCGGCGGCGAGTTTGTCGGCGGGCGGGTATCGCCGGTGGGTGCGGTGCTCGGCGCGCTCACTCTGGCGCTGGCTGCCTCGCCGCTGCTGACTTTCATGCGCATTCCTCCGGATTGGCAGGTCGGCGCCAATGGAGCGATCCTGATCATTGTGCTCGCGGCGCGCGCGCTGCTCAGCCGGCAGGAGGCACTGACTCAGTGAGCTGGACACTGAACATCGTAGCGCGTCCATGGATATGGTCGTTTGTCGGCGCGCTTGCAGTGTGGCTCGCGGCGATTGCTTTCACTGGCGGGCACGGGGCAGGGGGCATGATCACCGCTGCGCTCTCGCTCGCTGTGTTCATGGTCATCGTCGGCATCGGGCAGATGTTCGTCATCACGCTCGGACCAGGCAATGTCGATCTCTCTCTTCCGGCCAATATCGGACTGGCAAGCGCCGTGGCCATGAAGGTGATGGGCGGCAGCGACGCCCTGGTGCCACTTGGGCTTGCCGCTGCTCTCGCGACCGGTGCCGCCATCGGCGCAACCAATTATCTGATGATCTGGGCTCTGCGCATTCCCCCGATCATTGCCACCTTGTCGGCGAGCTTCATCATCCAGTCCATAGACATCAGCTATGGGCGTGGACTGCAGATCAAGCCGCCTCCCGGCTTCGCCGATTTCACCAATCTGCAGTTCGCCGGCATTCCCGTCCTCGCCATTCTGACGGCGCTGTTCTCGGTCGCGGCAGCCCTCGTGCTGCAGCGAACGGTCTATGGCCGCTCGGTTGCCGCCATCGGACAGAATCCGCGCGCCGCCTGGCTTGCGGGAGTCAAGGTCGGTCGTGTGCGGTTTCTCACCTACACGCTCTCCGGCTTGCTGGGGGGCCTCAACGGAGCTTTGCTCGCCGGCTATTTCCGCGGCGCCAATGTCGACATCGGCAACGAGTATCTTCTTGCTTCGATCGCCGTGGTTGTGATCGGCGGCACATCGGTCGCCGGCGGCAAGGCCAACGTCCCTGGCATCTGGGGCGCGGCCCTCTTCCTGGTGCTGCTCCTCACCATGCTGAACACCTTCGGCGTGAGCGCCGGCGTTCGGTTGCTCCTGACCGGATTGGTCATCGTTGCCATCATCACCGCGAGCGGCAGCCGGAACAAAGGTCTGGCCTGAAGCGCTACGCAATTCCGAGCGCCCGCCTCCCATTGCTGGTGAACATCCGCAGAAATGCCGCGCGGGACACCTTTCCTTTGAGCAGACTTGCCAGTGCGGCGGCATAGCGCAGCGTTCCCTCCGGGAACGGATCACTCGATACCTGACCGAAATCCGTCGACAGCAGAACCTGCTCCGACCCGGTGACGTTGATCGAATCCGCATAGGCTTCAAGCGGCACGCCGTCCTGGGTGTGAATGGCAAAACAGTGCTCGATGAAAACCTCCGGATGCAGGCTCAGCATTTTGAGATCCTCGTCCACCAGTCTGATCGAGGGGTAATGCGGGTGCGTCAGGATGATGCGCTTGACGCCAATCTCGAGCGCCATCGGAACCAGCCTCTTGACTTCTTCCGCATGCAGGTGGCCGCTCGCCAGAACGCAATTGTTGCGCGCGATCGCCTCCAGCGTCGGGATCAGCTCCGGGGCAGGGCATCCATTGTCTTCGAAGACGATGACCGGTTCCGCGGCCGTTCTCGAATTCGGATCCGTGTGGTCGGCGTGACCATGGGTGCAGCACCCTGACCAGCGCGGATCGAATGCGAAACCATGCACCTGGAGGTGCGAACGGGCATGGACCGTCGGCATCCATACAACCACGGGCGAGGGGTCCGGCTCCCCGCGGCTCGCATAAGTGCGATTGCCGGAACAAGCGCTTTCCACCGCTTGTGGGTTGAGGCCGCCGACATAGCGATTGAGGACGATGCCGCCAAAGAATCGGGCATCGAAGTGGGCACGGGCAAGTGATGCCAGCGGTGTCGTAGGGTACGTATGATTCTTGAGCACCAATGTGGCACCGAACGGCACCGCCACGTCGGCAAGCGTCTTGACGTCATAGCGGCGCACGATCAGCTCGGGGCCGACATGATAGTGCGTGTCGACCACGCCTTCTTCACGCAATGCCTCCGTCAGCCTGTTCAAATCCTCGAACATCCGAATACCTCGATTCCGCACCGTCAGAGGCGGTTGGTCTGTTCCATTCTGGAAGCAACTCCTTCTTGGCAATCCGATATGCATTGAATAGGCTTTTCCGGCAGCGAGACAATAGCTTCAGTGGAGGTAGGACCTATGGCGACGAGCAACCGAAAGATCGCCCTCTGGATCTGCGTGATGGCCGCTCTTTTCCTCGGCCTCTTTGGCCGCGGCAGCGTCCAGGCGGCCGTCGGTGAAGCGGACAAGGTTACCTGCATGTACCCGGTCTGGGTCGGCTTCGGGCCCGTTCATCTCGCCAATGAGCTCGGATACTTCAAGGACGAAGGCCTGACGGTTACCGAGATTTTGGACGACGACATGCCGAACGGTGTTGCCGCCATGGAGCGCGGTGATATCGACTGCTATCTGCGCACCGTTGGCGAATTCCAGGGGCTTGGCCGCCGAAAGAACACCCAAGGGATCATCATCGGCACCATCGATGTTTCGACCGGCGGCGACGGGTGGGCGGCTGACCAGTCGATCAAGACCGTGTGCGACTTGAAGGGCAAGACGATCGCGGTCGAGCCCAATCTGCCGGCCCGCCTCATCATGCAGATGGCGCTCAAGAAGCAATGCAATCTGTCCATCAAGGATACCAAGCTCTCCGACATTGCGGCAGCCGATGCTATCGGCGTCTTTGCCGATTCGAATGTGGCAGCCGTCGGGACCTATGAGCCGGTGTTGACCCAGGTTGTCGCCGCCCACAAGGAGCGCGGGGCCCATATCGTCGCGTCTTCCAAGGATTATGATGATCTGATCCTGGACGGCATCATCGCCCACACGGGTGAGCTGCGGGCTCACCCCGAAAAATATGTCAAGTTCCTGCGCGCCGTCTATCGGGCCATCGACTACTTCAACAAGAACCAGGACAAGGCCATTCCGATCATCGCCAAGCAGTTCTCGATCACTCCCGACGACTTCAAGGCAACGCTGCCGAATTTTCACTACACGCCGTATGAGAATGCAATCCAGCTGATGGGCACCAAGGGCCAGGAGGGACGGATCTTCGAAGTGTTCCGCGAGGCAATGGACCTCAATCTCGAATTTGGCTCATCCGATGTTAAGCTCAATCCCGAGGATCATCTCGACAACAGCTTCATCAATCAGGTCGACAAGAACTGGCAATAGTCTGCTGGCCGGAGGCCAAGTCTCCAGGTGACAGAGAGGCAGGTATCAACCACCGTACCGGTTCCGGTGAATTATACCGGTACCGAGCGGTCGCGTGCCCGATCTCCATCGATTGCCGCCCAGCGGAAGCACAGCAGCTGGCGGGAACTGCTTGCTTTCCGGGGAGCAGCACGGCCAAGGCTTGAGATCGGGATCGGGATCGGCGCTTTCCTCTTCGTGGTGGTCGCCTGGGACTTGATCACCCGTTTCGGACTGATCAAGCCGCAGTTCCTGCCGTCCCCCGGCGCGGTGGTCGCAGCACTTTACACCATGTTGACGACCAGCGATTACGTGCAGGATATCGCCATCAGCATCGGGCGGGTGTGGGCGGCTTTTCTGGTGTCTGTCGTGATGGCGGTCCCCATCGGAATCCTGATGAGCTGCTACCGCGGCGTTGGCGCGTTCACCGTCCCGCTCATCGACTTCATCCGTTATCTCCCGGTGCCGGCGCTCGTGCCTTTGACCCTGATCTGGCTTGGAATCGGCGAAAGCTCGAAAATTGCGCTGCTCTGGATCGGGACGTTTTTTCAGCTCGTCCTGCTGGTTGCCGACGATGCTCGGCGCGTCCCCATCGAATTCATCGAGACCGGGCGCACGCTCGGGGCCCGCCAGTTTCCCCTGATCAGGGATGTGTTGTTCCCTGCCATGCTGCCCAACATGATCGACAGCTTGCGCATCACGCTGGGGTGGTGCTGGACCTATCTCATCGTCGCGGAGATCGTTGCGGCGAATTCCGGCATTGGCTACGAACTTTGGACGGCGCGGCGCTATGGCAAGACGCCCGAGGTCTTCGCCGGAATCCTGACGATCGGCATCATCGGCCTTGTTTCCGACCAGATCATCCGTCTGCTGCACCGCCGCTGGTTCCGCTACCTGACCTGAAAGCATGATGACCAACGGAGCTGGTTTCATTGAATTCCGGGAGCTGACCAAGATCTTCGAGCAGGAGAACGGTCGGGATGTCCCGGTGATCGACCCGCTTGACCTGTCGATCAACGAGGGTGAATTCGTGGTGTTTGTCGGCCCGTCGGGGTGTGGCAAGACAACGGTCATGCGCATGGTCGGAGGACTGGAGAGGCCGACCACGGGCTATGTCCTTCTCAAGGGTGAGCCTGTAGCCGGACCCAGTCGCGAAAAAGGGATGGTGTTCCAGTCCTATTCGTCGTTTCCATGGCTGACAGTTCTGCGCAACATCCGCTTCGGCCTGCGCTACCGTCGCGACGTATCGGAAACCGAGAAGGACCGCATCGCTCAGCACTATCTCGAGATCGTCGGCCTCGCGCCGTTCAGCGATTTCTACATCAACCGAATTTCCGGCGGCATGCGTCAGCGGGTAGCGATCGCGCGAACGCTTGCCGCAGACCCCCTCGTGCTGCTGATGGATGAACCCTTCGGGGCACTCGATGCGCTGACCCGCGAGCGGCTGCAACTTCAGCTCTTGGGGCTGCGCAAGGTCGAGCGCAAGACCATCATCTTCACGACCCATGACGTCGATGAGGCAGTCTTCCTCGCTGATCGCATCATCGTCTTCTCGGCCCGACCCGCGAGAGTGTTGAAGGATATCGAGGTGAGAGCCGAGCTGCCCAGGGATCGGACCTTGGACGTGATGGAGCTTCCAGCCTTTCGCAAGCTCCGACGGGAGGTGCTGGCGCTGATCCGCAACGAAGAGCTGAGACTCGAAACAACTGAGCAGGAATAGATTGCAGGTGTGATCCAATGCCATCCCATCGATTGAACGCGACACTGGCAGGCAAATCAGCGATCGTCACCGGCGCCGCGAGCGGCATCGGCCGTGCCATAGCGGTGGCGCTGTCTCAGGAGGGGTGTAGCCTCTGCCTTGTCGATCGCGCGCCGCTTGACAAGATCACGGCCGTTGTCGACGCGATTGCCGCCGCCGGCGGCAGCGCGCTTGCCGTTCAGGCCGACGTCGCCGACGAGGGGCAGGTGATATCGGCAGTCGCCAATGCCGCAAGCCAGCTCGGCAACATCGACATTGTCGTGAACAATGCCGGGATATTGATCGAGAAGCCGCTGCTTGAAACCACCGCCGGGGATTTCGACGCCGTCATCGCTGTCAATCTCAAGGGTTCGTTTCTAGTCGGCCGCGAAGCTCTGCGCCACATGGTCAAGCAGCGATCCGGTCGCGTTATCAACATCGCATCGGAGCTTGCCTACCTTGGGCGCGCCAACACCTCGATCTATTGCGCCTCGAAGGGCGGGATCATCTCGATGACCCGCTCCTGGGCACGTGAATTCGCGCCCGACATTCTCGTCAATGCCATCGCTCCGGGTCCAACCGATACCGCCATGCTGGAAGCCGACTCGACCGCGCCGGAGACGCTGGCCAAGGAAACGGACATCCCGCTCGGCCGAATTGCGCAGCCCGAGGAGATCGCCGGCGCGGCAGTATTTCTCGCAGGTCCCGGAGCGACCTTCATCACCGGGCAATGCATCAGTCCAAATGGCGGCGCAGTCATGTTTTAGCGCGGAACCATGCCGCGAACCGGGAGGTGGATATGAGCATCGAGGATTTCCAGCCGCTGGATTCAGGGGTCGTGCCTCGCTTTGCCGGGCCATGCAGTTTCATGCGGTTGCCTTTTGCCAAGCCGAGGGAGGTCGACATCGCTCTCCTCGGCGTTCCATTCGATGGCGGCACCACCAACCGGACCGGGGCACGCCATGGTCCCCGCGAAATTCGCAACCAGTCGAGTCTGGTGCGGCGCGTCCACCACGTCACCGGCGTGTCGCCCTTCGATCTCCTGAGGGTTGCGGATTGTGGCGACGCGCCGGTCAACCCCCTCAGCATCGACGACAGCCTGACCACGATCGCATCGCACTTTGCCGACATTCGCCGAAGCGGCGCGGTGCCTCTGGCGATTGGCGGTGATCACCTCATCACGCTGTCGATCCTTCGCGGCATCGTCAAGGACGGCCCTGTTGGACTCATTCAGTTCGATGCCCATACCGACACCTATGACAGCTTCTTTGGCAGCCGCTACAATCATGGAACACCATTTCGACGCGCCATCGAGGAGGGGTTGCTCGATCCGAAGAGGATGATTCAGATCGGGCTGCGTGGCGCCATATCTCATCGCAGCAACTACGATTTCGCAAATGATGCCGGAATCCGGATCGTCTTCATCGAAGAACTGGTGGAGCGTGGCATCAACGACATCATGAGCGAGGCGCGCTCGATCGTTGCTGGCGGACCGACCTACATTTCCTTCGACATTGATGTCATCGATCCTTCCATGGCCCCCGGGACCGGTACGCCGGAAATCGGCGGCCTGACCACCCGCGAGGCGCAGGCCATGATCCGGCTGCTCCGGCCGCTGAACATCGTGGGTGCCGACCTCGTGGAGGTCTCGCCCCCGCTGGATCCAAGTGGCGGAACCGCCTTGGCTGCGGCGGTGCTGATGTTCGAGCTGCTCTGCATTACGGCCGAAAGCATCGCCGGTCCGCGGAGGACCTGAAAGCCGAACTCTCGGCGAGGCCGTCTCGGCTCGGAACAACCTTCCTGGCTGCTCAGTTTGCGCGATGACGTTTTGCGCTCGCATCTTCGATGAGGAACATCGTTGCAAGTTGTTCCTCGGGCCGGATGTGTGTCGTCCGACCGGAGCAGATGCATGCATCGAGATTTTTCGCTGAGCGAGGAGCACAAGTTGCGCGTGTTGGGACTGAGCTCCCGCCCGACGCTTCTTTGCCTGTCTCATCTCAGATGGGAGTTCGTCTATCAGCGGCCGCAGCATCTGATGAGCCGCGCCGCGGCGGATTACGACGTCTATTTCTTCGAAGAGCCGGTCTTTGAGCCGGCCGGCTCGCCCCGGCTCGCGTCAACGCTGCATTCGAACGGTGTGACGGTGGTCGTGCCGGTGCTTCGCTCCGGCTGCAGGCCGCGCGAATGGGCGCGCCGGCAACGTGAACTGCTGGACGGCCTTCTCGGCAAAATCAGGCCGGAGAAGCTGATCGCCTGGTATTACACCCCTTTTGCGCTGACCTTTTCGCGTCACCTTGTGCCCGACCTCTGCGTTTATGACAACATGGACGAGCTCTCAGCCTTTCGCGGCGCCCCACCCGAATTGGTTGTGCTGGAACGGGAGCTGTTCCTCAAGGCCGATGTGGTCTTCACCGGCGGTCACAGCCTCTATGAGGCCAAGCGCCGGCGGCACCACAACATTCACCCGTTTCCGAGCAGCATCGAGGTCTCGCATTTCGCAAATGCGCGCCGGTCGATGACCGAGCCGCCGGATCAGGCCCGGATCGGCGGGCCGCGACTCGGTTTTTTCGGTGTGATCGACGAGCGCATGGATCTCGATCTCGTTGCCGGCATCGCCGACAGTCGGCCGTGCTGGCAGCTGGTCATGATCGGCCCGGTGGTCAAGATCGACCCCGCGACGCTGCCGCTGCGTCCCAACCTGCACTGGATCGGCCCGCGGGACTATCGCGAACTGCCTGCCTATCTGGCGGGATGGGATGTCGCGATCATGCCCTTCGCGATCAATGAGGCAACCCGCTTCATCAGCCCGACCAAGACGCCCGAATATCTGGCTGGCGGCGTGCCGGTGGTTTCGACGCCGATCACCGATGTTGTCCGACCCTACGGCGAGCGAGGCTTCGTCGAGATTGCCAGCGATGCGGCGGGCTTCGTCGCGAAGGCTGCCGCTCTCATGCAGCGGCCCAAGGAGCGCTGGCTCGCCGAGGTCGACGACTATCTTGCCGCCACCTCCTGGGACGACACATGGGCCCGCATGAAGGAGCTTGTTCGCGCCTGCCCTGCAAACGACCGGCGGCATCCTGAAAGGCGCGCTAGAGCAGCGGCAACCCTGCCTGCCTGACCGCGCTGTGCCGGATCGCACCGTGCCGTTCCCGGGTTTCCGTGCGACGGTGTTGCCCGGCAGCGCTATTTCCGCTTAACTATAGCGGTCCGTCAGGAGGATCACCATGGGTAATTTGCTGATGTGGTCGCGTCGTTTCGCAATTTCGACGATCTGCGCCGCGGTGTTCGTGCTCGGACCCCTTGCGTCATCCTCATGGGCGCAGGACCGCGATGTCGTGGTATTTGCCGCCGCTTCGCTCAAGACTGCCCTCGACGACATCGCCAAGGACTGGAGTGCCAAATCCGGTGGCAGGAAAGTCGCGATCTCCTATGCGGCATCGTCCGCGCTCGCCAAGCAGATCGAAAGCGGCGCCCCGGCCGATATCTTCGCCTCGGCCGATCTCGACTGGATGGACTATCTCGCCAGGAAGAACCTGATTAAACCTGACACGCGCGTCAATCTGCTGGGCAACCAGCTTGTTCTCGTCGCCCCCAGGGACTCGACTGCCAAGGTCGAGATCGGTCCCAAGCTCGATCTTTCGGCAGCGCTGGGCGACGGCCGTCTTGCCATCGCCAACGTCGACTCGGTGCCGGCCGGCAAATATGGCAAGGCCGCACTGCAGAAGCTCGGCGCCTGGGATGCAGTGAAGACCAAGCTCGCGCAGGCCGAGAATGTACGGGCGGCCCTGCTGCTCGTCGAGCGCGGCGAGGCGCCGCTCGGCATTGTCTATCGTACTGATGCCATCTCGGATCCGAAGGTGAAGGTCCTCGCCGCCTTTCCGGAAAGCAGCCACCAGCCCATCATCTATCCGATCGCCATCACCAAGAGCTCGTCCGATCCTGCGGCCGCTTCGTTCTTTGATTTCCTGCGTGGCGGTGATGCCAAGGGCGTGTTCGACAGGCAGGGGTTCGTCATCCTCAACAAGGCTGCGTCAGGCTCCTGATCGGTGCTCCTGTGCTCCTTGATTGGCTGACGAGCGAGGAGTGGACGGCGGTCCGTCTCAGCGTCCTCGTCGCCTCGACGGCGGTGGCGGCGAGCTTGCCCGTCGGCCTCGCTCTCGCTTACCTCCTGGCCAGGGGTCGCTTCTACGGCAAGACCCTGCTCGACACGCTCGTCCATTTGCCGCTCATTCTCCCGCCGGTGGTGACCGGCTATCTGCTGCTGCTCAGTTTCGGGAGAAAGGCTCCAATCGGTGCTTTCCTTGCCGACCGCTTTGGCATTGTCTTCTCGTTTCGCTGGACGGGTGCGGCGCTCGCCTGTGCGGTGATGGGCTTTCCATTCATGGTGCGCGCCATCCGGCTCTCGATCGAGGCCGTCGACCGCCGGCTCGAGGCCGCCGCGCTGACGCTCGGCGCACGCCCGGCTTTCGTCTTCGTCGTCGTCACCTTGCCGCTGATCCTGCCGGGCATCCTCGCCGGCATGATCCTGTCCTTCGCCAAGTCGATGGGCGAGTTCGGTGCAACCATCACCTTCGTCTCGAACATTCCCGGCGAAACCCAGACCCTGCCGTCCGCGATCTACACGTTCACCCAGGTGCCGGGCGGCGACATGGCTGCCATGCGGCTCACCCTGATCTCGGTCGCCATATCGATGGCGGCGCTGATCGGGTCCGAGCTCCTGGCGCGGTTCGTTGGCCGTCGTGTCTCGTCCTGAGGGTCTCGAGGTCACGCTGTATCATCGCCAGGGCGACTTCACCCTGGACATCGCCTTTCGCACCGACAGCCGCGCCACCGCGCTGTTCGGTCCCTCCGGGTCCGGCAAGACGACCGCGCTGAATGCCATAGCCGGATTGCTGCGTCCCGAGCGCGGCCGCATCGTCTTCGATGGCCGCATCATGTTGGACACGGACGGCGATGTCTTTGTGCCGCCCTATCGCCGTCGGATGGGTTATGTTTTCCAGGATGGCCGCCTCTTCCCGCATCTGACCGTCCGGCAGAACCTGCTCTTTGGCCGGTTTTTCGCAGGCCGGCGTGCCGCCCGCCGCGACCCGGCCATAACTCTCGACCGCGTGGTCGGGCTGCTCGGCATCGAGCACATTCTCGCCCGCCGGCCGGTGAACCTGTCGGGTGGCGAGCGGCAGCGGGTTGCCATCGGCCGGGCACTGCTCTCCGAGCCCTGCATGCTGCTGATGGACGAGCCCCTGGCTGCTCTCGATGGCGCCCGCAAGGCGGAGATCCTGTCGGTGCTCGAGCGCCTGCGCGACGTGGCGCGCGTGCCGATCCTCTATGTTTCCCATGATGTGGCGGAAGTCTCGAGAATAGCCAACAATGTCATCGTGCTGGAGAACGGTCGGACAGGTGATCGATGGCCAGGCTGAGCATCCGGATTGATCTTGACCACAATGCAAGACTTGGTCCCGGCAAGGTGCTCGTGCTCGAGCGCATTGCGGAGCACGGCTCGATTGCTGCGGCCGGGCGTTCGCTGTCGATGTCTTACCGCCGGGTCTGGGAGCTCGTGTCGGACATGAACGCCGCCTTCCGCGAGCCCTTGGTGATATCGCGGATGGGCGGCCAGAAAGGCGGCGGCGCCACCTTGACGCCGCTCGGCCATGCCATCGTGCAAGAGTACCGGGCGATGGAGCGGAAGGCGCGCCAAGCCGTGGCGCGCCAGCTCCGCATCTTCGACAATGCCACCCGCTAGAGCATCACGCTCTAGTGCTCCTCCATGACGAAGCCCAGGGCCTCGAGCCGCCCTTTCGCCTTGCTCAGCGTCGCTTCGAAGGACGCCAGCACTTGGCTGTTGCGCGGCTGTCGCAGCACGGCGAAATCATAATGTTCCTCCGCCAACGGAATGAATTCGAGCTGGAGCGCATCGGCCGCCTGCTTGATCGCCACGCCCCAGTCGGCCCGCATCTGCGCCACGCTCGCCGCCACCGCATTGTGCGCCCGCGGCTGGTTCCAATAGCCCGGAGGTTGCGCCCCCTTAAGCAGCCGATCGATCAGCACGCGCGTCCCGGAACCCTGATTGCGGTTCACCATCAGGCATCGAGGATCGGCAAGAGCAGCTGCCACGGCGTCGTCGATCGACCGGCCCTCGAAACGCTTGTCGCCTGGCCTGAACACCAATCCCTGCATCCGCCGCCAGCCTTTGATCAGCCGCATTTCATCTGACAGGAATGGCGCGTTATAGGCATCGGTCTCCGGCTCGAGCAGATGGATGGGAGCGATGTCGCACTCGGCGCGTTTCAGCGCCGCGAGCCCGCCAAGGCTGCCGAGCGCGAGAATCCGCACTCTTACATCCTGCTCCATCAGCATGCTGACCACCGCATCGAGTCCGATGCAATGACTGCCCATGATCACGAGCTCGGGTATCCGCAAGAGGCTCGCCAGCAGCTTGACTTCGACCGTGCTCCCGGCCGGCAGCGCCTCGGCCAAGGCGTCGATGGCGAAGAACCCGTCGGCCTGCGAGAAGGCCGTTACCGCTCCCGAGCCCTTGCCGACCGGATGGGCCACAAGCCCTTGCGGTCCATGCGACAGGCCGACCATGACGAATTCGGCGCGCCCGAGCTCGGAGGGAACGCGCACCGGAACAGTGGCTTGGACGGTATTTTCCTGGCGCGCCGGCAGGCCCGCCATGATGCGCAGGATCGGTGCAACGATGTCATGGAAGGTGAACATCGCCGATGTCGGAAAGCCCGGCAGCACCACCACCGGCTTGGCATCGCATACCGCGAGGCACAGCGGTTTGCCGGGCTTGAGCGCCACGCCGTGCACGATGATGCCCGGTTTGCCCAATTGCTCGACAATCCGATAGGTGAGATCGCCCGCACCCTTCGAGGTGCCCCCGGACAGGATCACCGCGTCCGACGATTCGAATGCCGCGCGGACCGCCTTTGTCATCTCGCTGTGGTCATCGGGGATTGCCGGCTGCCGCAGCGCCACGCAATTGTTCTCCTCGAGGGCTGCGGCGATGATCGCGCCGTTGGAGTCGTACACGGCCGCCGGCGGCAGCGCTTCGCCCGGCTCCACAAGCTCGCTGCCGGTCGACAGCACGGCGACCCGCGGTCTGCGCCAGACCGTTGCGGTCGCCTTGCCGATTGCCGCGAGCATCCCGATCTCGAGCGCGCTGATGACCGTTCCCTTGTGCAGCACCGTTTGCCCGCGAGCGATGTCGGAACCGGCGAAGGCGATGTTCTGTCCAGGGCTGATCGCGCGATGAACGGCGATAAAGCGGCCTTCGCCGGGATTGGTGTGCTCGATCATCACCACCGCATCGGCGCCGCGCGGCACCGGACCGCCGGTCGCGATATAGGTTGCGGTGTGCGGCTCGACCGCGAGCGCCGGTGCGACTCCACAGGCGATCGTCTCCTGATTGAGCTCGAGAAGCACCGGCCCCGTCTGCGACGCCTGCCGCAGATCATCGGAACGCACCGCGAAGCCGTCGACCACCGAGCGATCGAAGGGAGGCGTGTCGACCGGCGCCACCACCTCGCTCGCGAGGACTCGCCCGAGCAGGCTGCCGAGCGGCACCTCTTCGGTGCCGAGCGGCTTCGGCTTGAGCGCCCGCCTGAAGGCGGCAATCGCCTCCTCGCGCGACAGGGTGCGCAGGAACTGCTCCTGAGCAGGAGGCGGGAATGCTGTAAGGTCCTCGGCCGTCACGGCGCTGTCTGCTCCTCAAGCATGGCATTGAGGGGAGTTGCGGCAATCGGCTGGCCGGCAGGCACGCCCTCGCTCTCCGGCGGCATCAGCGCGAAGGCATCGGAGTCGGCGAGGGCTGCCAGCGTGATCTCGCCGCTGGTCAGCGGTTTGAATCCTTGCCGCGTCGTCTCGAGGAGCACGCAATCCGTCGCTCCGATCATCGAGACGATCTTGTGCGTGAGCGGTCTTGCCTCAAGCCGGATCTGGCGGTGCGACAGGACCGCGATCAGCGGCAGCGCCAGCGTCAGGAACCCCGCCATCAATCCGTCGAACCGTTGCGGCAGTGCGATGCTGACCCTTCCGCCATTGCCCGGACTGATGCTTGCGGTTGCACCGGGCTGAAGCGCAAGCCGCGGCTCGCCCGAATGCGACCACGAAACGGCGATATCGGCATCGCTGCTGGCGGACAGGCGGCAGCCAAGCATGTCCAGGGTGGCCTCGAGCCAGCCTGTTGCCGGCAGCCGCTGACCCTCGAGCGCCACCCGCGGTTCGACGAGCCGCACGCGATCGATTCCGGCGCATTGCAGGATCAGCCGAATCTCGGCTGTGACGATGCCACCCCGCCCGGCAATGAGTCGGCCGGCCGCGATGTCGTGTCCGACGAGCCGCGCCGCCTCGCCCGGTGCTGCCGCCTGGGTAACAGCGACGGCGTGACCGATCGCGCCGATCGCGTCAGGCGGAAGCACCGCATCGCAGCCTTCGGGCAAGGTGTCGCCGATCATCACCTCGCTCGGCGCTGTCGCGAGCATGACCGGCGACTCTGCCGACGCGCCGATCGTCGACCGTGATGGTACCGCAAAGCCATGCCGCAGCGCCTCGGGGCGCTCCGGCAGGGCACAAGCCGCCCGGATATCTTCGGCCAACACCTTGCCAAGCGCCTTGGCCAGCGGGACCTCTACCGGCTTCAGCGGCGCGAGCGATGCCAGCACCGGCCCGAGTGCTTCGCCAACGGGCTTGAGCACGCTCATCCGGCAAGCCTCCTGCGATGGTCGGGATGGGCGATGGCGATCAGCGCATTGCGGCGTTCTTCCAATGATCGATCGCGCAAAGACGCGATACCGAATTCCGTCACGACGACATCGGCAACCGATGCCGGCAACGTCGCCGGCCCGCTCAGGCGCGCAACGATGCGCGACCGGCCGCTTGGCGCCTGCGAGGCGAGCGCGATGATGGCGCGCCCGTTGCGATGGCCGTAGGCGGCGTTGTGGAAATCGGGCACCCCGCCGACCGCTCCGATATAGCGCCCCTCCACCGCCTCGCAATTCACCTGTCCCGCAAGGTCGACCTCGAGCGCCGAATTGATCGCGACGAAGCACGGCTCGTTTTGCAGGATCGTTGCAGAATGCGTCATCTCGGCAGGACAGAGCAGAAGCTGGTCGTTCTGATGGGCAAAGCGATAGAGCGCGCGGCTGCCCAGAAGGCCGGTAGCGACGCTGCGCCCGGGTTCGAAAGCCTTGTGACAATTGGTGACGGCGCCGCAGCTCATCAAGAACTGCGACGCGTCCGACATGAGGCCCGTATGAACCCCGAGACGGGATTTGTTGGCCAATCCGCGGGCCACCGCATCGATGGTCCCTCCGATTCCGAGCTCGATCGTGGCCCCGTCCGGCACAAGCACGGCCACATGCGAGGCCATCGCCGCCTCGATCGCGCTCGGCTGAACGTCTTCGAGCTCCGGCAGCCGGTTTGCGCTTTCCGGCAGCTCGATCACGCGGCAGTCGGCATCGATCAGCGTGCCGGCGACCTCGGGCAGCTCGGTCGTCGGCTGTACGATGGTCAGCCGCGCCCCCGCAATGCATGATCCGATCGCTCCGAGATGCGGGCCGACGCGAATCCGCTCGCCTGTCCGGCAGCCGCTCGCAACGAGCACTGACACTTTCCATGCGCCGCCGGAAAGAAACCGGCCGAGCATGCTGTAGGGCACCGGATGAATGCTCGCCTCGCCCCGTTCGACGAGCTCGCGCGCGCCCAGAAAGCCGGCATAGGTGCCGGCCTTTGATCCTCGCCCTGACAGCCCGTGCCCGGTGATCAGGACGCCGAACCACACCTTGAGATCCCGAAGGTGCGAAACCGCGTCCATGGTCTCGCGGATCAGCACGTTGCTGGTCGCCGATCCCTCGGCGAAGGTCAGGCAGTCACCCTCTATGATGCCGTCCATATGGCGTGCTCCTGGAGACTTTATTGATCCTGCCGCAACCGCAGGCTGAACGAAAGCAGGACTCGATCGAGGTCGATTTGTTGAATACAAGTCGCCGCATCCCAATGCTATGGGGAGTCCATGCCCGCTCGCACCAATCCTTCCATCCTCGACTCCCGCCACGACCAGATCTTTCCCAAGCTCGACGAGGTAGAGATCGAGCGTCTGCTGCGCTTCGGAGAGGTCAGCTGCTTTGCCGCTGGCGAGTCACTGGCCGAGGTCGGCAAGGTCGGACGCGGGCTCGTTGTCATCCTCGCCGGTGAAGTCGACGTCACCCGACGCGATCAGCTGGGCCATCACGATCTCATCGTGACCCATGAGCCCGGCTCCTTCATGGGAGAGCTGGCACAATTGGCCGGTCGGCCGTCCTTGGTGGATGCCTATGCGACGAGCCCGGGCCGGGCTCTGATCATATCGCCCGAGCGGCTGCGGGCGCTGCTTGTCGGCGAAGCCGAAATCGGCGAGCGGATCATGCGGGCCTTGATTCTGCGCCGGGTCGGTTTGATCGAGACTGGCGTCGGCGGCCCGATCATCATCGGTCGCGCCGATCATCCCCTCGTTCTCCGCCTCGAGGGTTTTCTGTCGCGCAACGGCCATCCTTTTCAGCATCTCGATCCCGAGGTCGATCCGGAAGCGAAAACCCTGATCGAGCGCTTTCACCTCGATTCCTCCGAGCTGCCCATCGTGCTGTGCCCGAACGGCAAGTTCGTGCGCTCGCCGAGCGAGGACGAGCTTGCCCGTTGTCTTGGACTGCTAAGTGCAATCGATCCTGAACGCCTCTACGACCTGATCGTCATCGGCGCCGGACCGGCCGGCCTTGCCACGGCCGTCTATGCCGGTTCGGAGGGCCTGTCGGTGCTCGTGCTCGACTGTCGCGCCTTTGGCGGCCAGGCCGGCGCCTCGGCCCGGATCGAGAACTATCTCGGCTTTCCGACAGGGATCAGCGGCATGGCATTGATGGCCAGGGCCTACAACCAGGCCCAAAAATTCGGGGTCGAGATGGCCATTCCCGATGAGGTGGCAAGTCTCGAGAGTCCCAAGCTGGGCGGCGCCCGGCACTGGACCTTGCGCTTGATGAATGGCGAGAGCGCCCGAGCCCGCGCCGTGGTTATTGCCAGTGGCGCCCGCTACCGGCGGCTTGCCATCCCCAACCTCGCCGATTTCGAGGGCTCGAGTGTTCATTATTGGGCCTCCCCGCTCGAGGCGAAGCTCTGCCTCGGGCAGGAAGTGGCCCTGGTCGGCGGCGGCAATTCGGCCGGTCAGGCCACCGTCTATCTGTCGGGCCGGGCCCGCAAGGTATGGTTGCTGGTGCGCGGTCCGAGCCTCGAAGCCAACATGTCGCGCTACCTCATCGACCGGATCTCCGGCCTCGCCAATGTCGAGGTCGTGACCAGCGCCGAGGTTACCAGGCTCGAAGGCAGCAACGGCCTGCTCGAAACGGTGACTTGGCGGCGCCAGGGCGCGGAGGTGACCCGGCCGGTCGGCCATCTGTTCCTGTTCATAGGCGCCGAGCCGAACACCGACTGGCTGAAGGATTGCGGCGTCACCCGCGACACCAAGGGCTTCATTCTTACCGGTGAGGCAGCGGGCAGCGCACATGCGCTCGAGACCAGCCTTTCCGGCGTCTTCGCCATCGGCGATGTCCGCTCGGGTTCGGTGAAGCGCGTCGCCGCGGCGGTCGGGGAGGGGGCCCAGGCGGTGGCTGGCGTTCACACCCTCCTGCTCGCCGCCGGCAGCCCGTCTGCGCCAATTTGAACGGTAAGGAAGTTTGGGACTAAACTGCTGACTTTCCAGGCCGATAGGGGTGTGTCTTGGACCATGCGCAAATCCCGTCAGATCATCGCCTATCTTGGCGTCAGCATCGATGGCCGCATCGCGGGCATGGGCCACGATATCGACTGGCTGCTCGACTACGACCCGTATGAGTTCGGCTTTGCCGAGTTTCTCGCCAATGTCGACACGCTGATTGCCGGCCGCACCACCTTCGAGATCATTCGCCATGACTGGGCTTATGGCGATCGACGCTGCGTGGTGATCACCGGCACGCCCCTCGATAAGGACGCCCCGCCCAGCTGCGTTGCCGTTCTCTCCCCCGGCGAGGCGGTGGCCGAGGCGCGCAGGCTTGCCAGAAAGAACATCTGGGTGGTCGGTGGCGGCCTGACCATCGGCGGGCTGCTTGACCTTGACGCCATCGACCGATTGGAGATTGCTGTCGTGCCGGTCATCGTCGGGTCCGGGCCGGCCCTGGCCGAGGGCAACGCTGTCCACAAGGGATGGAAATTGACCGCGCTCAAGCAGCAGTCAAACTGTATCCTCTACACCTACCAGCGGGACCGGTGACCGTTCCGGGCCGGCCGCTGCCCACAACTGTCCAATTGCGCCGCGAGGTCGTCGAATGCGCCAGATCCTAGTCGCTGCTGCCTCAATCCTTGCTGCCTGGTCCCTTGCAGCCGGCGCCGCCACCGAGCAGGACACCGAAGCTGGCGGCGGCGGCAAAGGCGACCGTCAGCGGCCGGTGGCGGCATGGGCAACGCGCTGCAACGAGGCAGCGACGCCGAAGGAGCGCACCTGTGTCTTGTCCAAGGCCTTGGTCGACCCCACCAGCCACAAGCTCATGGTGGCTGTGACCTTCCGCGTTGCACCGCCTGACCGCAAGCCCGTGATGAAGCTGCTGCTGCCGGTCGACCTTTATCTGCCGGCGGGCGTCACCCTCGCCATCGACGACGGCAAGTCCAAGACCCTGCAATTCGAAACCTGCATAGGCGGCGGCTGCCTCGCGCCGGTGCCGCTCGACTCCGCCCTGCTGCAGCGGCTGCGCAAGGCCACCGGCATCAAGGTCGGCTATCGGACCGTCGACCAGAAGCCGGTCGACCTCACCCTCAAGCTCGACGGGTTCGCCAAATCCTTCGATCAGATCAAGTGAGCCGCGCGCCAGCCCCGCGCCTCACTGCCGATCATTCGCTGCTCCCGGCCCGTTTGCGCCCGCGAGCCTTGTTCGCGCTCTCCGCTTCGCCGGCCCCATGCACCTCGCCGCCGCGCGTAGCCGGTTCTGCGTCGCCGACGATGTCCTCGGTGGCGATCGCGCTGTCCTCGACGAAGCTCGGATCGTTCGGATTGGAATCCCTGAGATTGGCGATGAAGGCATCCTCGCTCGTATCGAAGCTGCCATTGCTGGTGCCGATGGCATCCGTCTCGCTGGGCTTCCGTCGCCGTCCGGCCGACTTGCCCGCCCTTCTCGCCGTTTCGTTTCGGGATGCCGCCATCCGCACCGCACCGAAGGCGGCAGCGGCGAGCGACAGGCCGATCGCCCCGAGCAGCATGCCGTACCGGCCGCCGCCGTCCGAGATCTCGCGCCGGGCAGTCTCGCCATAACGACTGACCTCGCGCCGGGCAGTCTCGCCATAACGACCGACCTCGCGCCGTGCGCTGCGAATCGCCGCCCCGGCCTTTTCCCCGATCTGACCGGCGGTGGCGCTCGCTGTTTCGGCGACCGCGCTTGCCGTGTCGGCGACCCGGGCCGCCAGATCGCTGGCCTTCTCCGAGACCGTCGCGGCAATTTCGCCTGCCTTTGCCGATGCCGCAGACGCGAGATCACCCGCTTTGCTGCGCACCGTGTCGGCGCCTTGCTCGACCGTCTCGCTCACAAGCTGCGCGCGCTCGCGGAATGTCGGCGCGGGCGCCCGGTCCTCGACCGGATAGCCATAGCCGGCGACACCGCCGGGCACATAGCTGGCGGGATGATCGCCTCGATAAGGATTGTGGTATTCGTCGAAATGGCGCGCTGCCCGCCGTGACGAATTCAAGAGCAGGCTGGCCGCTCCGGCGCCCACCAGCAAAGTGGCAATGGGCGGGCGGTGATAGAGGCGCCAGCCGATCCCGGCGCCGATCAGGACGAGCGCCAGCGGATTGGCGGCGGCCCGCTCGCGCAACGAGTCGGTCATGCTGTGAACTCGCCGCCGGGATGCGTCCCGGGCGTTGCTCACCAGCTGATCCCGCGTCGTGCTGATCTTCTCCACCACTTGATCTTTGACGGTTTCGGCATAGCTGCGAATATCGTGCTTCACCGCTTCGCTGATCGAAGGACGCGTCAGGTTCTGCAGGCTGTCGTTCAGCCGCGCCCGCGCCGCTTCCACTTCGGCCTCGAGCGCCGAGAGGTTTTCGTCATCCTTCTTGTCGGTCATGAATGATTCCCTTCCGCGATGCCGCGAGGCTCGACGGAAACCTAATGCACCACACCCAAAGTTGTTCCTCAAAAGCGCCTCAAGTCTGGCAGGTCTGGCAGATTCTTTCTACCGCCTTCCGAGCTCGTGGCGCATGACTTCCCGGTGAAGAAACGGCGTGTGGGGCGTCACCTCGGAGCGGTTCAGCCCGATATCGCGGAGCTGCAGGTCGGAAAGCTGCCGCAGCTGGTATCCCGCCTGCAATCGGCGACCGGCCAGATACAGGGTTCCGAGCAGGATAGTCGCGACGTCAGTTGTCACAACCATCAGGGACGTGGGCATGGAGCGGAAGGTCATCTTGGGCCTCGAATCGGTCGCTTTCGGTTCATGATGGATTCAATTAATGTTTGTCGGCACCGCTCTCAAACGATGAGTTTTTGGCGAATCGTCAAGCGTGATTTGAAGATCATGAGGAAAGCCATTCCCGGGTTCGGCCCCCTTCGCGTGTTCGAATCCGCCGGTCGCCATCTGAGTTTCACGCAGGCCGCCGCCGAGCTCAACGTGACCCCGGCAGCGATCAGCCATCAGATCGGAGAGCTCGAGTCTCAGTTTGGATTTCGGCTGTTTCTGCGCACCAGCCGCAAGGTGCGCCTGAGCGAAGAGGGCGAGATCCTGCACCGGGCCGTCGGCGAGTCCATGGACGTGCTCAGGGGCGCGCTGGGGCGGATTCGCAAGCTCAAGAACAAGCGCCAGCTGCGGTTGACGGCCTCACCGTCGATTGCCGCCAAATGGCTGGTGCCCCGTCTTGATCGCTTCCTGAGCCTTGTGCCCGATACCGACGTGCGGATCGAGGTTGGCATCACCGCGGTCGATTTCGAGCGCGAGGAGGTCGATGTCGCGATCCGCTTCGGCTCTGGAGACTATCCCGGCTTCCACATTACCCGCCTGTTCACTGACACGGTCTTCCCGGTTTGCAGCCCCTCGCTGCTGAGCGGAAAGAAGCCGCTGCGCCAACCGCGCGATCTCCTCCACCACAACCTCATTCACGTCGAGTGGCACGCCCAGGGCGCCACCTGGCCGAATTGGCGCATGTGGATGGCTGCGGCAGGCGTAAGCGATTTTGATGATAGGGGTGGCCTTCATTTCGGCCACTCCTCGCTGGCCATAGAGGCAGCCCTCAATGGTCAGGGGGTGGTGCTCGGCGAGACCAGCCTGGTGGCCGACGATCTCGCCGCCGGGAGGCTCATTCAGCCCTTCGCAGTCGAGCTCAAGGGTCCGCCGCGCTTTGCCTATTATGTGATCAGCCCCGAAAGACGGGCCGACGAGGAACTCGTCCGCCTGTTCCGCGAGTGGGTGGTGAAAGAGGCAGTGGAGACCGAGCGCAATCGCGCCATGTGACCGGAACACAACGAGAACTCGACGGCGCTTACGCATCGGAAATAACGGAACCATACGGTTGAGAGGCCGTTCCGTGGGCATCGGTGAAGATTGAGGAATCACGAGATGCTACGAACGATGAAAATATTGCTGTTGGCCGGCGTTCTGGGCGGACTCGCCGCCTCGCCGGCCTTGGCAGGTCCTCGAGGAGGAGGAGGCGGTGGTGGCGGTGGCCCGCAGATGTCCGGCGGCCACAGCTTCAGCGGCGGCGGCGGCGCGACCTTCTATCCTCGCATGGCCGGTCCGAGTCACATGTCTGGTCCGAGCCATATGAGCATGGGCGAGGGCGGGCGCATGTACCGCTCCGACATGGGCGGAAACCGCTTCTACATGCGCCATGGCGGCGACTACCCCAGGACGCACGCCCTGGCGCAGCCGAACGGTGGCGACTTTCGGCGCGAGCGATTCCGCGGTGACCGTGCCAGGTTCGACCGATCCGATCGCTTCGACCGTCTCCACGGCGACCGTGCCAGGTTCGACCGATCCGATCGCTTCGACCGTCGCCATGCGCGTTTCGACGATGGTGATCATCGGCGCTTCCGTTTCCGCAACGGCGCGTTCATCTATTTCTACAACGGCTGGTGGTATGACGAGCCGTGGTGGACCTATGACACGGCTTATGTCGGCGGCGCCTACGGGGATGCTCACGTCCAGTGGTGCGTTAATCACTATCGGAGCTACAACCCCGCCAACAACACCTTCGTGAGCTATGGCGGCGATGTCCTCGAATGCGTGAGCCCCTACGGCCCGTAAGTCGCTGACGTCGTTCCAACAAAGCGCCCGGCCATGTCCGCCGGGCGCTTTCTCTTTGGCGCTCCCCTGACCCGGGGTTAGCGGGCCGAGAAACCGCCGTCGATGGCGATTGCCTGGCCGGTGACGAAGCCGGCGAGATCGCTCGCCAGATAGACCGCAAGCGCCCCCATCTCGGGAAGGGTTCCGGAGCGCGGTATCGGGTGCATGGCCCGCCGCGATTGGAGCCAGGCCTCCGGGTCCGGTTCCTTGGCAGCGACCGACAGCGGCAGCTCGGTCTCGACAAAGCCAGGGCAGATGGCATTGACCCTGACCCCGCGGTCGGCGAGGTCCATCGCCATCGCCTTCGCCATCCCGATGACTCCGGCCTTGGCGCCGCAATAGGCAAGCCGCTCCTTGACCCCGACGAGACCGAAGGTCGAGGAAATGAGTATGACCGAGGCCTGGCCTGCCTCGAGCAGATGGCTCACCGCATAGCGCACCGCCAGGAACGCCGGCCTCAGCGTGTTGTCCATGATGCGCTGAAATTCCTCGGGCTCGGTGTCGAACACCGTCGTGCGTCCGGCGGCCCCCGCCGACACCACCAGCGTATCGAGCCCACCCAGGAACCGCACCGATTCGGCAGTCACCCGTTGCACATCCTCGACCCTGGTCGCATCCCCTGCCGCCATGCCGGCCTTGAAGCCCTTTTCGGTCAGCTTCTTGACCGAGTCCTCGAGCACGCCCCGGCGGCGCCCCGACAGGAACACCGCTGCCCCTTCCTCGGCCATCGCTTGAGCGCAGGCAAAACCGATGCCCGTGCCACCGCCATAGACCAGCGCCCTCTTGCCGGCGAGCCGTCCTGCCATCGCATCCCTCCTTCAACGGACCTCGTACTTCATGATGGCCGCGCTTTCGATCGCCGGCCAGTCGAGATCGATGCCGAGTCCCGGGCCCGGCGGCGCATGCACAAAGCCTTGCCCGTCGGTGCGGATTGCGTTTTTCGCACCAAACTCGAAGGCAGGGTAGGGCACCGGCTGCTCGAAATAATCGCAGTTGCGATGGGCGAGCATCACATGGAGGTTGGCCGCCTGCGTCAGCGTGTAACCCCAGCATTGGATTTCGACCGTCATGCCGAAGGCTTCCGCCAGCGCCATCACCTTGCGGATTGGTGTGATGCCGCCGCAGATGGTGGCATCGACGCGCAGCGCGCTCCAGGCGCCGCGCTCGAGCGCCTGCAACAGCATTTGGAGGTCAAGCCAGGTGTTGCCGGCAGCAATCACTGGTACGGTGCTTGACTGCCGGATGGTGCGGTAGCCTTCGATGTCGGTATCGGGGAGCGGCGCCTCGAACCAGCGGAAACCCATCTCGCCGAGCCGCCGTGCCACCATGATCGCGCCGCCGAGATCGTAGCGCTGCTCGGCATCGAGCATCAGCGCCATGTCGCGCCCGGCAAACTGCCGATGGACCGCCTCGCACATCTGAAGGTCGCGCCGCGGCACGCACCAGCAGTGGAACTTGACGGCCTTGAAGCCCTCCTGGGCCCGTGCCTCGACATAGTCGATGTAAGCCCGGTCGTCGGCAAGCAGCGGCGTCGAGGCGTAGGACAGGATCTGGTCGCGGGCGCCGCCGAGCAGCTGATAGAGCGGTAGGGCGGCATGGCGCGCTGCCATGTCCCACAGCGCGATGTCGATCAGCGAATGGGCCTGCGGCACCATCGGTGTCCCGAGATTGCGTAAGCGATGCCACAGCGCCTCGCGATGCGCCGGCGAGGTGCCGATGATGTCGGGGAGCACCGCCCTGAGCGCCTCGCCGACCGAGCGGTCGAAGCCATGCGGGGTGATCATGGCGGCGCCGGCAATCCCTTGCAGGCCGCTCTTGGCCGTCAGCCTGAGGATGATGTTGACCATGTACTGATCGCTCATCCCCTCCGCCCAGGTGTAGCGTTCGACATCCGGCCCGACGAGGAACACTTCGGCACGATCGACGATGTGGTGCTGCATTGCCTGATCCATCACTTGCTGCTGCTGAGAGCCGATTCGCCGTGCCAGCCGAGGTGACTGAGAAAATCGCGTGTCCGCGCCACCTTCGCCGCTTCGAAGATCTGGCGTGGCGGCCCCTCCTCGATCACCCGGCCGCGATCGAACACGATCACCCTGTCGGCCACCCGCCGTGCGAAGTCCATCTCATGGGTCACCACCAGCATGGTCATTCCCTCATCCGCGAGCGCCTTCATGACGCTCAGGACCTCTCCGATCGTCTCGGGATCGAGCGCCGATGTCGGCTCGTCGAAGAGCATCAGCGCCGGCTCCATGGCCAATGCCCTGGCGATCGCCACCCGCTGCTGCTGGCCCCCCGACAGCGCCGCCGGATGGACGTCGGCCTTGTCGCTCAACCCGACCTTGGCAAGCAGCCGTCGCGCTCGTTCTTCCGCCGCAGGACGCACGAGCCTGAGCACGGTGCTTGGTCCGATGGTGATGTTGCGGGTGACGGTCAGATGCGGGAACAACTCGAAATTCTGGAACACCATGCCCATGCGGCGCCGCACTTTCTGGGCCGCCCGCGGCTGCGACGCCAGGACCGGCCGGCCCTCGAACAGCACCCGCCCGTGATCGAGGCTTTCGAGCGCATTGGCGCAGCGCAGCAGCGTCGACTTCCCGGAGCCGGACGGACCGATGAGGCACACGACCTCGCCGCGGTTGATGGCGAGCGACACCCGGTCGAGCGCGACGATCGTGCCGTAATGTTTCGAAACCGACTCGAAGGCGAGGATCGGCTCACCCGTCATTCGACCACCTTCCAGCGGCGATGGATCCAGTCGACGATCTTGGCCTGCGGATAGCCCATCAGCCAATAGAGCACCGCCATGGCGGTCAGCACCTCGAGAATGCGGTAGGTCTCCGAGCGCACCTTGAGCGCCATGTAGGACAGGTCGGCGACCGAGATGATCGACACGAGCGAGGTGTCCTTGAAGAGCGACACCCATGTCGAGGCGAGCGCCGGCAGCACACGCATCACCGCCTGCGGCAGGATGATCATGATGAACACCTCGGTTCGGCTCATGCCGAGTGCAAGCCCGGCATTCCATTGGCCCTCGCGGATCGACACGATGCCGGCACGAAAGGTCTCGGAGTTGAAGGCCGATATGTTGCAGCTGAGCCCGACGATGGCGGTGCTGAGCTGCGACAGCTGGACGTCGAAATAGGCCGGCAGGACGTAATAGGCCCAGTAGATCTGCAGGATCAGCGGCGTCGCCCGGAAGAACTCGACGAATGCCGTCGCGGGCGCGCTCACGAGCCAGAGCGGCGACAGGCGGAGCAGCGCCAGGACAAGCCCGCCAGGCAGCGCCAGCGCCATTGTCACCACGGTGAGCCAAATGGTCATCCAGGCGCCTTCCAGCAGACGCGGAAGGTTGTCCCACACCACGGTCCAGTCGAAGGTCATGACGAGCCGAGATGCTGAAGCCGCCGATAAACCCGGTCGACCAGCCGTGCCACCGGATAGCACAGCAGGAAATAGACGATCATCGCTGCCGTATAGAGCTCGAACGGGCGGTAGGTCTTGCCGGCGACGATCTGGGTTTGACGCAGGAGCTCCGGCACCGCGATGACCGAGGCGATGGCGCTGTCCTTGATGGCGATGACGAACAGCGAGCCGAGCGCCGGCATCATGCGGATCAGCGCCTGCGGCAGCACGATGGTGCGGATCGCCTGCAGCCGGCTCATGCCGAGCGCAAGCCCCGCCTGCATCTGGTTGCGCCGGACCGAGGTGAGACCGGCCCGGATCGTCTCGGCGACATAAGCGCCGAGATGGACGCCGAGGCCGATGATGCCGGCTGTCATCGCATCGAGCGAGCGCCCGACCACCAGCGGAAACGCGAAGAAGGTCCACACCAGAACGACGAGCAGAGGGATCGATCGCATGGTGTCGACATAGAAGCCGAGCACCGCGTTGACGAGCCGTCCGCCATAGGTCCTGAGCGTCCCGACGACGATGCCGATGACAAGCCCGAGCAGCATCGAGGCAACGCTGAGCGACACGGTAACCCACAGCGCCTTGAGCAGGAACGGCCAGCTGTCGATGATCGGCTTGAGGGTGATGTTCAAGGCAGTGCGGCAGAGAGCGGAGGGGACGGATCCCCCCACCCCCGACCCCTCCCCACGTCGGGGGAGGGGAGAGTTCGCCCTTCACCCTCCCCCTCGTGGGGAGGGCAGGCGAGCGAAGCGAGCCGGGTGGGGGGCTGAAGCACCTTGGGCGCCAGCTACTGCCCCTTCAGCAGCCGCATCTCCTCGGCCGTGACCTTGTCCTTGATCTCCTCATAGACCGACTGTAGCCAGTCATGGAAGACGGTGTCCTTCTTGTCGACCGCCAGCCCGACTTCCGTTGCCATCTCCTTGCTCTGCAGGCATTCGTCGCCGGGCGGGAATGATTTGAGCCCGGGCACCTGCTTCTGAAGCTGCGGCCAGGCGACATTGTCGATGCTGGCGATGTCGGCCCGCTTGGCCATGATCTCCTCGATCGGCGCATTGGCCCCGGACCCAGTCACGCCTTTGAGCTTCGCCTTGGGAAAGCGGGTCGGTGCCCAGGTTTCGGGCGGCGTGCCGGTGAAATAGGCGATGGTGATGTCTTCGCGGTTGAGGTCGTCGACGGTCTTCGCATCCTTGAGCTTGGGATTGTCGGCGAGCCCGAACATGCAGAGGCTCGAATGCGAATAGACCACGAAATTCGCCACTTCCTGGCGCTTCGGGGTCACCGAGAGCGGCGCAATCGAGATGTCGGCTTCGCCGGTCGCGAGAATCGGCACCTTCGTCTCGTGGCTGACCGGCACAACTTCGAGCTTCACCCCGAGCCGCTTGGCATATTCCTCGGCCAGCACCCAGGCGGGGCCGGAAAATTGCGGGCCGCTGCCGCTCGTGTTTTCCGGCAGCCAGGGAAACTCGCCGATCGCCGCCACCTTGAGCACGCCGCGCTGCTTGATGGCATCGATCTTGGGGCTTTGACCGGGGGCAGGCACCTCGGAGCCGGCCAGTGCCGTTCCGGCGCCGAGCATCACCGCGGCGAGCACGGCGCTGCGGATCAATGTGGCAAACTTCATGTTTCCCTCCCTTGGGTTTTTGTTATCGAGCGGGACTCTATACTTTTGCCGGCTTCAGTCGAGAGCGGGCGTGCGGTAGACCACCCGTCCTTTGACCGCGATCTCGGTCTCGACGAGATATCTGCCGACGGCCTTCAAATCGACATCGATGCCGAGGCCGACGGCATCCGGCGCCCGGATCTCGCCATGGCTGTCGCGATCGAGATGCTGGACGGTCAACTCGTGTGCGAGCGGCTTCAGGGTTACCGGATATTCCGCGAGGCCATGGCTCGCCAGGCCGGCATAGGGTTGCAGCGACTGGCTGAGCGCCAGATGCGACGTGTAGGTGTGGTTGACATAGCTTATGCCCTTTTTGACGGCATGCGATGCCACCGCGTGTGCCGGGCCGATGCCGCCGATGCGTCCGCAATCGATCTGCACGAAGCGGACCTGGCCGAAGTCGATGAGATTGCGCGCCATCAGCTCGTTATGGGCCGCTTCGCCGCCGGCCAGGCCGACCTTTGGCGAGACGGCGGCGAGCGAGGCATGGGCGGCGAGCGCATGACCCGCGAAGGGCTCCTCGAGCCACAGCGCCCCCGCCTCCTCGAGCGCCGGCAGCCGGCGAGCCGCCGCCGCCACATCCTCCCCGAAGATCTGCCCGGCATCGACGAGCAGTGTCGCATCCGGTCCGATCCCCTCCCGCGCCGCCATCAGCTGATCGACATCGGCGCCGAGCTCGCCCTTGCCGAACGGCCCCCAGCCGAACTTCATGGCGCGGTAGCCGGCAGCCGCGGCAGCTTGCCCGCGCTCCAGCGTGTCCTGCGGGGTGTCGCCGAAGAGCTGCGAGGCATAAGGCGATTTTCCGAAGGATTGCTGAAAGCCGAGAAGCCGCCAGACCGGCTCGCTTCGGGCCTTGCCGAGGACATCCCAGAGCGCCGCCTCGATCCCGGAGAATGCATGGGGTGCCTGCAGCAGATCCATGCATTCATACCGCACGCGGCCGGCGATTCTCGGAATATCGGCCGGGTCTTCGAGCCTTTCGCCGAGCACCACCTGGCCGACGCCGCGGCAGGCGCCATGCGACATCGGCGCGACCAGGGCGGCAATCGAGGGGAGAGGGGATGCCTCGCACTCTCCCCATCCGGTGTGCCGGCCGCAGCGGACCCGCATCACCAGCGCGTCCTGGCTGCCATCGGCTTCCGCGGTGATCTTCGGCATCGACAGGTAGAAGGCATCGATTGCATCTATCTTCATGGCTGTCTCCAAGCGTCCTGCCGTTCTCGAGCTATTGCCTAATGCCGGTCGGCTATTGCTTATTGTCTAGCGCCAACCGATGCACATCTGCCAGGAGGGTTCGCTTGAGCGACACTGCCGAAAGGCGCATCCGAGCGTTGCCCTGCTGGCATGGCCCGATCACCCTGGAGCCGCTGAAAGGCGGCCTCAGCAATGTGAGCTTCCGCGTCACGGATGAGGGCGGCAGGAAGGCCGTCGCCCGGCTGGGTGACGATTTCCCGTTCCATCATGTTTCGCGAGAGCGAGAAGCCTTGACCAGCCGCGCCGCCCATGCCGCCGGACTGTCGCCCCGCGTCATCCATGACGAACCGGGCGTCCTGGTGCTCGAATTCATCGATGGGCGCACCTTTGGCGAAGCCGATGTCCGGGGCAATGTCGAAGCCTGTGCCGCCCTGCTCAGGCGCTGCCATCGCGAGCTGGCCCGCCATGTCCTGGGGCCGGCCCAGATCTTCTGGGTCTTCCATGTGCTGCGCGACTACGCCGCGACGCTCACCCGGGCCGGCCACCGCAATCGGCCGATGATCCCGGGTTGGCTGCGCGCGGCCGAACGGCTCGAGGCGGCGCAGGCGCCGCTGCCGATCGTCTTTGGCC
The DNA here is from genome assembly GCA_036265615.1 of Aestuariivirgaceae bacterium. Classification (GTDB taxonomy): domain Bacteria; phylum Pseudomonadota; class Alphaproteobacteria; order Rhizobiales; family Aestuariivirgaceae; genus DATAFF01. Next base: position 23,140 of record DATAOT010000122.1, on the reverse strand, counting down.
ATCACGATCTCCTGCCCACCAACTTCCTTGATGACGGCACGCGGCTGTGGCTCATCGATTGGGAATATGGCGCCTTCGGAACGGCGATGTTCGACCTCGCCAACATCGCCGCCAATGCAAGCTTCGGCCGCGCCGAGGAGGAGGCGCTGCTCGCTGCCTATTTCGACGGCGAACCGGGTGCAGCACTCCGGCGCAGCTTCGAGGCGATGAAGGCCGCTTCGGCCCTGCGCGAGGCGATGTGGGCCATGGTTTCCGAGCTCTATCTTGACAGTCCGGGCGTCGACTATATTGCCCATGGCGACGAGTTCGTCGGCCGTTTCGACCGTCTCATCGCCGCCTTCGACCGGAGCCCGTCATGACCGGGTCCCTGCCCAGCCATGCCGAGATCGTGGTGATCGGCGGCGGCATCATCGGCTGCTCCACCGCCTATCACCTCGCCCGCGATCACCGCGCCGATGTCGTCGTGCTGGAACAGAACCAGCTCACCTCCGGCTCGACCTGGCATGCGGCCGGCCTTGTCGGCCAGCTGAGGTCGTCGGCCTCGATCACCCAGCTCCTGAAATATTCCGTCGAGCTCTACAGCCGCCTCGAGGCAGAGACCGGGCTTGCCACCGGCTGGAAGATGACCGGCTGCCTGAGGCTTGCCTGCAATGCCGACCGCTGGACCGAGTTCAAGCGCCTGGCGACCACGGCGCGAAGCTTCGGCATGGAGATGCAGCTGCTGTCGCCCGCCGAGGTGAAGGCCATGTGGCCGCTGATGACGGTCGACGATCTGATCGGCGCAAGCTTCCTGCCGAGCGACGGCCAGGCGAGCCCGTCGGATATTGCTCAGGCCCTCGCCAAGGGCGCGCGGGGGCACGGCGCGGTGTTCCATGAGGGGGTGCGGGTCGAAGGCTTCGACATCGCCGCTGGCCGGATCAAGGCCATCCGCACCGGCCGCGGCACTATCGCCTGCGACAAGGTGGTGAACTGTGCCGGGCTGTGGGCCCGCGATGTCGGCGCGTTGGCCGGCGTCAGCGTGCCGCTCCAGGCAGTCATGCACCAATATCTGATCACCGAGCCGATTCCCGGCCTCGCCCGCGACATCGCCACCGTTCGCGATCCCGACCGACGCACATACTTCAAGGAGGAAGTCGGCGGGCTCGTCATGGGCGGCTATGAGCCCGATCCGCGGCCCTGGGCGGTCGATCCGGCGCCGGCTGACTTCGCCTTCCAGCTGTTCGCGGACGACTGGCAGCACTTCGAGCAGCACATGATTCAGGCGCTGGCTCGGGTGCCGGCGCTCGAGACCACCGGCGTCAAACGGATGATCCACGGGCCCGAAAGCTTCACGCCGGATGGCAATTTCATCCTCGGGCGCGCCCCGGAACTCGAAAATTTCTACGTCGGCGCCGGCTTCAACGCTTTCGGCATAGCCAGTGCCGGCGGCGCCGGCTGGGCCCTCGCCCGATGGGTCGTTGAAGGCGAGGCGCCGCTCGACCTCTGGGTCGTCGACATCCGCCGCTTCGCGGCCATTCACCGCGACCAGCCCTTCGTCCGCGACCGGACCCTGGAGGCCTATGGCCGCCATTATGCGATCGCTTATCCGCATGAGGAGTACGAGTCAGGGCGGCCGCGCCTGATCTCGCCGCTCTATGGCCGTCTCAGGGCCCGCCATGCCTGCTTCGGCTCGAAGCTCGGCTGGGAGCGCGCCAACTGGTTCGCCGCAAACGGCTCGCAAGCGCATGACCTGCCCTCCATGGGCCGCCAGAACTGGTTCGCCGCGGTCGGCGAGGAGCACCGCGCAGTGCGCGGAGCAGTCGGCTTGTTCGACCAGAGCTCCTTTGCCAAATTCGAGCTGACCGGCCCTGATGCCGGCGCAAGCCTGTCGCTTGTCTCGGCCAACGATGTGACCCACCCGCCCGGGCGCATCACCTATACCCAGCTGCTCAACCGCCGCGGCGGCATCGAGGCCGATATCACCGTCGCCCGCCTTGCCGAGGATCGCTACTACATCGTCACGGGGACCGGCTTCCGCACCCACGATTTCGGCTGGATCCGCGACCACCTCCCGAAGGGCGCCGATGTCGCGCTGACCGACATCACCGAAGCCTATGCCACGCTGTCGCTGATGGGCCCGCGCTCTCGTGCAGTGCTGGCTTCCTTGACTGACGCCGATTTGTCGAACCAAGCCTTTCCGTTCGGTCATGCCGCGACGATCGCCGTCGCCGCCATCCCGGTCAGGCTGCTCCGCGTCACCTATGTCGGCGAGCTCGGCTATGAACTGCACGTGCCGACCGGCGCCGCAGCCGAGCTGTTCGACGCCATCATGGCCGCAGGAAGCGCCCACGGGCTCAAGCTCGCCGGCTATCGCGCCATCGAGTCGCTCAGGCTCGAAAAGTTCTACCGCGCCTGGGGCAGCGACATCACGGCCAATGATACGCCCTTCGAAGCCGGCCTCGGCACCTTTGTCAAGCTCGGGCGGGACCGGCCCTTCATCGGTCGCGAGGCTCTGGAAGTGGCTGCCGGCAAGCCGCTGCGCAAACGGCTCTGCGGCTTCACCACCGAGGATTCCGATGTGGTGCTCAGCGGCCGCGAGACGATCCTTCGAGACGGCGAATTCGTCGGTTATCTGACGAGCGGTGGCTATGGCTACACTGTTGGGAGCCCCATCGGCCTGGGCTACGTCCGCAACTTGCAAGGGGTGAGCGACGACTGGCTGAATTCCGGGCGCTACGCGCTGGTCGTTGCCAATGACGTCGTCCCGGCCGCATTGCATCAGCAGCCGCTCTACGACCCGGCGGGGCTCAGGGTGCGGGATGCACCAGGCTCCAATAGCCGTTCCACATGATCTGGATGCCGATGCACAACAGGATGAACGCCGAAAGTCGCATCACCACATCGGTGCCGCGCTCTCCTAGAACCGCCACGATCTGCTCGGCGAAGCGGTAGCACACATAGATCGTCACCGCGATCGCCGCGAGACCGAGCACCGCCGCCAGCGCCAGCGACGCAAACTGGGAAAAATATTGCTCGACCGCCGGGCGTTGGGTGCCGAGCGCAATCGCCACCGAAATCGATCCGGGGCCGACAGTGAGCGGCATGGTCAGAGGGTAAAACGCATCGACCTCGGTGTTGGGTTGGGTGCTGTTGCCGGACTCATCGGGATTGTCGCCGGCATGAAGCAGTTTCCAGCCGAACGCCGTTACCACGAGTCCGCCGGCGATCCGCAGCACCGGCAGCGTGATGCCGAAGAATTCCAACACATGGGAGCCGAGGAACAGCGATGCAGTCAGCAGGATGAAACTGTTGATCGCCACCTTGCCGGCGAGCAAATGGCGCTCACCCTTGCTGCAGTGACGGGTGAGCGTCAGGAAGATCGGCGCATCGCCGACCGGATTGACGATCGGGAACAGGCCGGCGAACACCAGCAGGATCGAGTGGATGAAGTCGTCCAAGAGTCACTCGTCGCTGCGGCTCGCCTCGAACAGGAACCAGGTGCGGCGCTCCGCCTGATCGATGAAGGTTTCGAGCAGCTGCGTCGTGCCGACATCGTCATGCTTCTCGGCGATGTCGCGGGCCTCGCGCAGATTGTGGGCCATCGCCTTGTTGTCGTTCATCAACTCGCGCAGCATTTCGCGCGGCGCCACGAATGCGGCATCGTTGTCCTTGACGCGCTGCAGCTTGGCGATCTGTCCAATCGAGCGCAGCGTGGTCCCGCCGATCTTTCGCACCCGCTCGGCGATATCGTCGGTGGCCCCGAAGATCTGCTCCGCCTGCTCGTCGAGCAGCAGATGGTAGTCGCGGAAATGCGGTCCGCTGACGTGCCAGTGGAAATTTTTTGTCTTGAGATAGAGAGCGAAAGTATCGGCAAGCAACGCGTTCAAGGCGCTTGAGATCTCAGGAACGGCATTGGCGCTGAGATCGGTCGGCGTATCGAGCGCCGCCACGCTCGACTTCGCTGCGTCCCTGTTTCTGTCCTTTGACACTGGCAACCTCGTGATGTTTGAGAGATGGGCGGCGCCATTCTTGCGGCAGGTGCCAGAAAAAGGGAAGCAAATCGTTCTGGCAGGCCGGCGGGTGCCATGCTAGACGCATGGCCCGTCGCGGTCGGGGCCGATGCGTCCGCTGTCGACCAGAGGCGTGGTGGCTTGCATGGGATCGTTGGCGGATCGACCTTATTTTGTGCTGGTGATCGGGGCAGCCAGCGGCATCGGCATGGCCGCCGCCGAATATCTTGCACAACGGAGTGTGACCGTCGGTTGTCTGGACAGGAACGCGGCGGGTGCCGCAGCGGTGGCCGAGCGGATTTCTTCCAGTGGCGGCCGCAGCTTGAGCGCTGCCTGCGACGTGACGGAAATGGCCTCGGTGACCGACGCTGTGGCTGCGGCAATGGCCGATTTCGGCAGGATTGACGGCGTTGTCAACTGCGCTGGCGTCACCGGGCGCACCAATCTCCGGGCTCATGAAGTCGATCTCGACGATTTCGATCTGGTTTACCGCATCAACCTCCGGGGAGCGCTTCTGGTCTCGCAGGCTGTCCTGCCGATCATGCTCGCGCAGAATTACGGCCGGCTCCTGCACGTCGCCTCGATTGCCGGCAAGGAGGGAAACGCCGGCATGACGGCCTATTCCGCCAGCAAGGCCGGCCTGATCGGGCTGGTCAAGTCGATGGCAAAGGACTATGCCGAGAGCGGAATCACCATCAATGCGTTGGCCCCGGCGGTGATCCAGACGCCCATGGTGGACCAACTGCCGCAGGCTACTGTCGATTACATGACTCAGAAAATCCCCATGCGCCGCCTGGGCACCTTGAACGAGGTGGCGGCGATGATCGCCTGGATCATCTCGCCCGAATGCAGTTTCTCCACTGGCTTCACCTTTGATCTCACTGGAGGGCGCGCCACCTATTGAGGTGGTCATGAGGGGGAACCGCATGGATGGCTCGCGGCGTTTGTTCTGGAGCGCCATTCAATCAACGCATGGCCGGATGAAGACGGAAGGCAGTAAGCTGGCTGGACTGGTGGTTGCAGCCGTCGGTATCGTGTTCGGCGATATCGGCACGAGCCCGCTTTATGCCGTGCGCGAGACCTTTGCCGGGCATCATCCGCTGCCGGTGACGCCGCAGAATCTGTTCGGCATTCTGTCGCTTGTCTGCTGGACGATCATCATCCTGGTGTCGGTGAAATATGTCAGCATCATCATGCGGGCCGACAACCGCGGCGAGGGTGGCAGCCTCGCCCTGCTGGCGCTGGTCAGCGAGGTCACCAAGGGCACCCGCGCCGCTCGCTTCCTCCTCCTCCTCGGCATCTTCGCTGCGGCCCTGTTCTACGGCGACAGCATGATCACGCCGGCAATCTCGGTGCTGTCGGCGGTCGAGGGTCTGGAGGTGGTGACCCCGCAGCTCGCAAGCTATGTCATCCCGCTGACCGTCATCATTATCACCGGCCTCTTCGCCCTGCAGAGCCATGGCACGGCTACCGTCGGGTTGATGTTCGGCCCGATCATGTCGGTCTGGTTTCTCACCCTGTCTTTGCTCGGCCTGATCAATCTCGTGCACGCGCCGGAGATACTCTATGCCGCCAATCCGCTCTATGGCGTCGGCTTCATTGTCAGGCATCCGCTTCAGGGTTTCTTCGCGCTCGGGTCGGTGTTCCTCGCTGCGACCGGTGCGGAGGCGCTCTACACCGATATGGGACATTTCGGCAAGCTGCCCATTCGCCTTGCCTGGTTCAGCTTCGTCAAGCCGGCACTGCTGCTCAACTATTTCGGCCAGGGTGCCCTGCTGCTGCAAAATGCCGAGGCGATTCACAGCCCGTTCTTCCGGCTGGCACCTGACTGGGGCCTCCTGCCGCTCGTCATCTTGGCGACGCTTGCCACCGTTATCGCCTCGCAGGCGGTGATCTCCGGTGCCTTCTCGGTGGCACGTCAGGCCATCCAGCTCGGCCTTCTGCCGCGGCTCAAGATCATCCACACTTCAGGCGAGGAGCGCGGGCAAATCTACGTGCCGTTCATCAACTGGACGCTCTATTGCGCCGTCGTGGGGCTGGTGGTCGGCTTTGGCTCGTCCAGCGATCTCGCTGCTGCCTATGGAATTGCCGTGACCGGCACCATGATGATCGACACCATATTGATCGCATTCGTCATGGGCATGATGTGGCGTTGGCAGCCGCTGATCGTCGGGCTCGTCGCAGGCTCGCTGTTCCTTGTCGATCTCGCCTTCTTCTCGGCCAACGCCATCAAGATCCCGCAAGGCGGTTGGTTCCCGCTGCTTGTTGCGCTCACCACCTTCACCGTGCTCACCACCTGGAAGCGCGGCCGCGAGCTCGTCCAGGAACAGCTGGCCCGCCATGCCATGCCGTTCGACACTTTCATGCGTTCCTTGAGCGACAAGATCCCGCGGGCCAAGGGCAATGCCGTGTTCCTCACCTCGCGTGCCGAAGGCGTGCCGGTCGCGCTGCTGCATAATCTCAAGCACAATCAGACAATGCATGATCGTGTCGTCTTCCTGACCGTAGTGACCGCCGACGTACCGCATGTCGCAAGCGAGGAGAGGCTGCGCCTGTCCGAGCTTGGCAACGGCTTCTACCGGCTGATCCTGCGCTACGGGTTCATGGAATCGCCCGACATCCCCGCAGCGCTGGTGCAATGCCGCGGCCTTTACGGGCTCCAGTTCGACATGATGCGCACGTCGTTCTTCGTCAGCCGCGAGACCATCGTTCCAAGCCTCCGGCCCGGCATGGCGATGTGGCGCGAACGGCTGTTTGCCTTCATGGCCCTGAACTCCGCCAGCGCCACGAGCTTCTTCAAGATCCCGACCGGCCGTGTCGTGGAGCTCGGGACTCAGCTGGAGATCTAGCGTGCCAGCCGCAGCACCTTGAGCTGCTTGGTGATGTCGCGGAAGACTTGGATGAGCGCGGTGCCGTCATCGGCGGTGAAGGCCGACCCGCTGTCGCTGGCGCAGGTTCTGAGCTGACCGATCACCGGCAAATCGGCGCCGGAAATGGCAAAGGCAACCGTGTACAAATGGATTCCGGCCTGCTTGATGTTGCCGCACAGGGTCAGCATCGTGTTGACCGTTTGCGCGGGATTGGGGTCGGGCTGGTGAAAGCCGCCGGGGAAGAGTGTGGCAGTGTTCGCTCCGTCGGTCATCAGCACCATCGCCTTGCGCACCCCCTTGGCTCGCGCCTCGCTGAAAGGTGCGGCCGGCGTCAGCACGTTCCACCCCCACATCAGCCCGGCGGGAATGTAGGTGCTGAGGCTGCTCATCACCATGCTGTCTATGGCCGCCATCACAACCGACTTCTCGGCCGTGAGCGGCGTCAAAGGGTTTGGGCAGAAATAATTGCGGGACAGCGAGCTTTGCTGTGCAAGGAAAGGGTAGGGGATTTCCGGCGACCGATCGCTCACGTCGAGCGGCTGCGGCCGCGACCTGACACAACCCGCCCATGTTACCGAGGCTGAAAGGGCGGTCACTGCAAGCCATGGCGCCGTGCCGTTTCCGACACCGACATTGACATATTGCGAGAACGGCACCACCGCCACCTTGACGTCGGCCTGGTCGACCATGACGGTGTCGACGAGCTCGCGGCCGGCCTTGCGCAGCGCCGCCTCCTTTGATCCTGCCATCGAACCGGTATTGTCGAGAACGAGCGCCACCTCGAGCGGGTTTCCCATGACCGCCTCGCTCGTCACCGCGACCGGGGTCACATCGATGCCGACGAGCTTCAGGAAGCTGTTCTTCGACACCGCTTGGGCTTCGACCCTGATCGTCGCCGGCTTGGTGAAGGTGACCCGCACGCTCCCGAGGGCGGCCTTCGCCGATGCGGTCAGATTGGCATCCATGAAACGGGCGACGGTCGCCTCGAGCGTCGCGTCGTCGTCGCTGCCCTGAGCTCCGGCAGCGAGTACCGCAGCATCCGCGGCTGCCTGAAGGGTGCTGCGCAGATTGCTCGCGCAGAGATAGTCGATCGCCACGCCAAGAACAGCGCATAACGGGATCACTGTCAGCGCGAATGCCACGCCGACATTTCCTCTTGTTGCTCCCCAAGCCGCTGCAACGACGCGCATTGCATCCCGTGTTGGTTGTCATCGCCCCATCGCTTCTTGTTAGAGTTGATCTGCCTGCGGCGCAAAGGTCAGCCTCGCCGATGGTTAGCGAAACGTTAGCTCACCCACAGCAGCGCCAGCCCGACAATGCCGAAAGCTGCGCGTTCGAGTGCCGTCAGCGGCCGCCAGGCATAGCCGGTCAGGCTCGCGGCAAAGGCGGCAAGCGACGCCGCTGCGATAAGGCTCGTCATCGCAATCAACGCAAAATCCGCCACGCTCGTCGGTGCGGTGCCTTGCGGCGTGATCATCAGGAGTCTCAAGCCGGTCGGGCTCACGCAGAACATCACCGGCACCAGAAATGCTGGCAGCGTGTATTTCCACGCCTGCCGCATGGTGGCGAAGGGGCGACCACCCGTGAGTGCGGCTGCGGCGAAGGGCGCCAGCGCAGTTGGCGGCGACACATCGCCAAGCACTGCATAATAGAACATGAACATATGCGCTGCAGGCTCCGGGATGCCGACCTTGACGAGCGCCGGAACCAGCATCACTGCAGCGATGATGTAGCTTGCGGTGATCGGCACGGCGAGGCCAAGCACCCACATGGCAAGCGCCGCAAGCAGGATCACGGCCAGGCGCGATCCCTGGCCGAACTCGACGATGATGCCGGAGATGGTGAGCCCGAGCCCCGTCAGATTGACGACGCACACGATGATGCCGGCTGTGGCGCAGGTCGCGACCACCCCGAGCGTCGCCCGCGCTCCCTCGCTCAGCGCCTCGATCATGCGCGTCTGGTCGGCCGGTGGGCTGTGATCCTGGCGCAGCGCCGTCAAGGCCTGGAACGCCGAGAAGGCGGTGGCGCCGGCGATGCCCCAGAACACCGCCACCGAGCTGCGTGCATCGAGCAGCTGAAAGGGCAGGATCCCCGGATCGAGACGGCCGATGATCAGGGCGGCGATGCCGCAGCCCACCCCGAAACCGAAGGCCGGCAGCGACACGAGGCGGCTGTCCTCTCTGAGCATCGACAGCACGAAGGCGATCGCCAGCGACCAGAACACCGCCATGAACGAGGTAAACCCAAGCGCCAGGATGACCGCGATCGCCGCAAGCGAGATGAAGTGATAGCCCTGCGACAGGGTCAGGCCGACCACCGAGAGATCGCTGCGCGCCGTCGGATGGATCTTGAGCCGTCTGGCATCGGCCTCGGTCATGAGCCAGCAGGAAAGATAATAGAGCAGCGTCGGTATCGTGGCATAGATCAGGATCGTGAAATACGGCACGTCGAGATATTCGGCTATGATGAAGGCCGCTGCACCGAGCGTGGGCGGCGACAATGTGGCCCCGATCCCGGCCGCCGAGATCATGCCGCCCGCCGTGTCCGGATCGTAGCCGGCGCGCCTGAGGAGCGGCCAGGTGAGCGATGCCACCGTGACGGTGGTCGCAACGCCCGAGCCGGATACCGTTCCGAGCAGGAAGCCCGCGGCATTGACCGCCCGGCCCGGTGCACCCGGCCCCGCTTCCCGACCGAACACTGCGAGCGCCCAATCGACGAAGAACCGTCCGGCGCCGCCCCGGTCGAGCACCGCGCCATAAATCGTGAAGAGGATGATGAACGTTGCCGCAACATCGAGCGGGGTCGAAAAAATCCCCTCGAATGTCAGGTAGCTCTGGCCGATGATCCGGGTGACCGAGAAGCCGCGATGGTCGAACGGCTCCGGCATCCATGGGCCGAAATAGCAGTAGACGAGGAAGGCAACGGCGATGGCCGGCAGGTGCCAGCCGATGGTGCGCCGTGTGGCTTCGAGAATGAGAAGCATCAGGGCACCGCCAAGTGCCAGCTCTTGCGCCGTCGGCCGGGTCGGCCGGATCTTGTAGGCGTCGATGTTGAACGGCAGATAGAGCGCCGCGACGACCGCCACCACGGCGAATGTCCAATCGATGATCCGGGCGGCTCGCGGCGGAAGGGGTACGGTCCGGCTGAGCGGATAAAGCAGAAAGATGAGAACGAGGGCCAAGGCCAGGAACGAGGCCCGATAGAGCGTGGTGTTGAGCGCGAACTGCGTCCAGAACAGCGCGTAGGCCGACAGCGCGAAGGCGAGCCCGCCGGTCAGCCATCCGAGCCATCCCTGCGGTCGGTCGGCGGGTCCGCCCTCGCTGTCGATCGACAGCCGCTCGAGGTCTTCCGCGCTGAGCGGCCGTGGCTCCTCGGGCGCGGCCGCGACCCTGCTCAGAGCTGCACGCCTTTCGACTGATAGAACGCCGCCGCTGCCGGATGGAGCGGCACCGCCGTCTTGGCTGCCGCACCGGCGAGCGACAGCTTGCGCGCCTCGGGGTGGATCGCCTTGACGTCCTCGAGATTGGCGAAGATGCCCTCGAGGATGTTCTTGACCAGATCATCAGGTGCATTTGCCGCGACCAGCAAGACGTTGGCGACGCCAAGTCCGGCGACCTCCTGATCCTGGCCGGCGTAGGAATTGGGCTTCAGCGTGAACGGCCGGTACAAGCCGGGGAACTCCTTGTCGATGACCTGCAGTTCGGCATGCGTCGGGATGAAGGTGATCTTGGGCTGTCCCGATGCCGCGAGGTCCTTGACCGCTGCCGTTGGCACCCCGCCGATCCAGAAGAACCCCACGATCTTGCCGTCCTTGAGCGCCCCGGCGGACTCGGAAACGCCGAGATTGTCGCGACCGACATCGGCCTGAGGATCGAGACCGGCTGCCTTCAGCACGCGGTCGGCGATCGACTCGGTCGACGAGCCGGCCGATCCGACCGACACCCGCTTGCCCTTGAAATCGGCGACTTTGCCGATCTGCGCATCGGCGGCGGCACAGACATGGAAGAAGCTGTCGTACAGCAGCGCCACGGTGCGGATGTCCTGCTTGCCGTCCTTGGCATAGGCGCCGAGCCCGTTCAGTCCCTCCCAGGCGGAATCGAGCGTGGCGAAACCGAGTTCCGCCTCGCCCGCGGCCAGCAGCTTGACATTGTCGACCGATCCGCCGGTGACCTGGGCCGTCGCCTGCATGTCGGGAACCTTCTCCGACAGGATTTTGGCAATACCGCCGCCATATGGATAGAACACGCCGCCCGTGCCGCCCGTAACGATGGTGATGCGGGTCTTGGCGCGGGCGAGCCGGGGGCCGGCCGCCACGCTGGCGACCAGTCCGGCCGAGATGGCGATGACGGTGCGGCGAGACAACCATGCTGGCTTCATCGGGCAGTTCCTCCTTCGACGGCGCGTTTGCTGCACCTTAGCGAGCCCTTATAAAGCTGTCACATGACTCGTTTAGTCGGCGATCATGCACGACCTTGCCACATGCAGCCTCGCTCCGCAGACCGTTCCGAGCTTCGCCGAACGGCTCGCCACCATTTCCGACTTCCTCCCCGCCGACATTCGCCAGCGCATCGTCGCCGAGATCGAGGGGGTCGGTGACACTGAGCGCAGTTACCTGCCACTGCACAAGCAGGGCGGCACCGTCGCCTATGAGACGTTGCGCGAGCATGCGCCAACCGTGGTCGCGCTCTACCGGTCGCCCGCCATGCGGAAGGCGATTGCAGGCATCGTTGGCCTCGAGGTCCAGACGACGCCCTTGACGGACAAGAGTTCCTGCTCGGTCCTCTATTACGTGAAGCCGGGCGACCATATCGGCTGGCACTATGACCACAATTTCTACAAGGGCCGGCACTTCACGGTGCTGCTCCCAATTGCCAATCAGGGCGAGGGACCGGACGGCCTATCGACGGCGCGCCTTCTCGTGCGCCGCGGCAGGAATGAGCGGGTCATCCCGACCCCGCCCAATACCCTCGTCGTCTTTGAAGGTGCCAGAGTCCTGCATCGCGTGACCACCCTGGCCGAAGGCGAGCGGCGGATCGTGCTGTCGATGACTTATTGCAGCGACCCGCGGAATTCGCGTCTCCAGGAAGCCGCGCGCCGCATCAAGGACACCGCCTATTTCGGCTTGCGGGCGCTGTGGAGTTAAAGCTACGAAGCGATCAGCCGGTCCAGCCAAGGCCTGCCGAGATGCAGTTCATCGACAGGAGCAGCGGCACGAGCGACCGCACCTTCGTCGTGCCGCCGGCCTGTTCGGCGCGGAACTGGGCGAGAAGCTCGACCTGGAGCGCATGAGTGCGCTGGAGCAGGGGGGTGACCTGGTCCAGTCGTCGCCGGAACGACGGAAAGCGCTCGCCGAGCGCCGTCTCGCCGGTGATGCGCAGGACCTCCGAGCAGGTGAGCTCATATTCGGCCCGAACGAGATCGAGGAAGAACCGGCTCTGGGCCTTGTCGGCAACCAGCGCCGCATAGGATTGCCCGATCGCCATGTCGGTCAGCGCCATCGTCTTCTCGACCTCGTCGATGATCAGCCGGAACACCCGCGATCGTTCATACATCAGCGAAAGCCGCTTCCGGCCTTCCGAGCCGTGGCCTGCACCGTAGCCTGACAATGCCGAGCCGATTCCATACCAGCCGGTGATCAGATGACGGTTCTGGCTCCAGGCAAACACCCAGGGAATGGCCCTGAGATCGTCTATGCCCTTGGCGCCGAAACGGCGCGTCGGCCGCGACCCGATATTGAGCAGCGAAAGCTCCTCCATCGGTGACGCCTGCTGCAGATAGATGGCAAGGCCAGGCTGCTCGATCAGCTGCCGATACTTCCGCCGTGATGACTGCGACAGTTCACCGAGCGCGTTGTCGAAATCGGGGTTGGCCTTGAGTTCGGGCTCGATCTCCGATTTGAGCGAATGGGCGATGACGCTTGCAGACAGAAGCTCCATGTTGTGGAGCGCGGTGCCACGATTGGCGAATTTGCTCGTGACCACCTCGCCCTGCTCGGTGACGCGGAGGCGCCCGGCAACCGTGCCCGCCGGCTGCGCCGCGATCGCCCGCCCGGTTGGTGCGCCGCCCCGGCTTACCGAACCCCCGCGGCCATGGAAGAAGCTCACCTTGATACCCGCCCGGTGCGCAGCCTTGACGATGTCGCGTTGCGCCTGGATGAGCTCGAAGGTCGAGCAGAAGAATCCGCCATCCTTGTTCGAGTCGGAATAACCGAGCATGATCTCCTGAATGCCGCCATGGTGCTCGACATTGCGGCTGACGGCCGGGATTTTCGCAAGTTCGCAAATGATGGCCGGAGCCCGCCGCAGGTCCTCGATGGTCTCGAACAGCGGCACGATGCGCAGCTTGTCGGTGTTGACGCCGGCGAAACGGGCGAGGCAATAGACCGCCAGAAGGTCGTCGGCCGAGCGGGTCATGGACAGGATGAAAGCTCCGATCGACTTGCGCTCCGGCCCGCCGATCTTGTCGCGCAGAAGCTCGAACAGCGCGATGGTCTCGAGCGTCTCTTCCGAAAGGCCCTCGACCGGCGGACGACGGCTGGGCGGCCGGCGCAGTTCGTCCCTCAGCCGTGCCGCAAACAAGGGCGTATCCGGTGCTGGGCTTTCCACCTCCGGCGCGTCAAATCCCGACCAGATCTCGGTGAGCGCCCGGTTGATCACCGTCGAGTTCTGCCGGACGTCGAGGCTGACGGTATGGAAGGCGAACACCTCGGCCTCGCGCCGCAGCGGCCTTACGATCAGCGCCGCAGCGCTGTCGGCGCCCATCTGCAACAGGGCTGCCTCGGCGATTTTCAGGTCGCGGACGAATTCCTCTCCCTGGAGATAGGGCTTGGCGCTATTGGCGCCGACCGCAAGCTTGAGCGATGCCGCCAGCCGCAGCTCCATGCTGGCGAAATATTGCCGGAACACTTCGCCGGCATTGCGGGCGCCGATTGCCTCGGCGGCGCCGCTCTCGCGCTTGAGTTCCTCGAGCCGTGTGGCGAAGGCGCCGGGCGGCGCCAGGAGGTTGGCGCTGATGCTGAGTGTCCTCACCATGGAGGACAGCCGCTGGCGGAAGCGCTCGATAGCGGCGCGCCGGCCCTCCTCGATGGCGCGCGCGGTGATCGCGGCCGTGACACCGGGATTGCCGTCGCGATCGCCGCCGATCCACGACGAGAAGCGGAAGAATGCCGGCACCTCGATCGGCGTCTCGGGATAGTGCCGCATCAGTGCGTATTCGAGCCGTTCGAGCACCTGCGGCATGACATCGAACAGCACCTCGCGGAAAAAATGCAGGCCCCAAGCAATCTCGTTGTCGACCGTCGGGCGCTCGAGTCGAAGCTCGCCGGTCAGCCACAGCACATCGATCTCGGCCCGGACCTCCGCGACCAGCCTGTCGCGCTCCCGCGGTGTCCAGCGCGCATGTTCGAGCTCGATCAGCTTGCGATAGATCCTTCGGTGAAGCTCGAGCACGGTGACCCGCTTGGCTTCGGTTGGGTGCGCCGTCAAGGTCGAACGCACATCGGCGCTCATCAGCATGCGACCGATGTCATGGGGCTGGACCCCGGCAGCTGCGATATTGCCGATGACATTGCAGAACGAGCCGACCACTGCATCCGGTCCGCCCTCCTGTTCGAGCCGCCGGCGGCTGCGCATTGCCGCATTCTCCTCCGCGATGGTGAGGAGCTGAAACCATATGCCGGTTGCCTGCAGGAACCCGACGCGGTCCTCGCCGTCGAGCGCGTTGAGCGGCATGGTGCCTTCGAGCATTCGCTTGAGCTTGGGCACGCGGCCGGCGACGACCGCCATGAACTCGCCCCACAGGAGTTCGACCAGCTGGTCGATATAATGCGCCTGCCCCTCGTGATCGCCGGCCGGCGCGACCGCCTGCGCGCTATGCCGGCCCGTCATCATGCCGCCCGCCTCAGCACGTGGGCCATCGCCTCGCCGATCTCGGAGGGTGATGGCGCGATGGTGACGCCGACTTCGCGCAGGATTTCGACCTTCTCGCTCGCGCTCTCGCCAAATGCCGAGATGATCGCTCCGGCATGACCCATGCGACGTCCTTTCGGTGCTGACAGCCCGGCAACATAGGCGACCACCGGCTTTTTCATATTCTCCTTGATGAATTGGGCGGCTTCCGCCTCCTGCGGCCCCCCGATCTCGCCGATCATCATGACTGCCCGGGTGTCGCGGTCTGTTTCGAACAGCTCGAGAATATCCTTGAAGGACGAACCATTGATCGGATCGCCGCCGATTCCGACGCTGGTCGACACGCCGATCCCGAGCTCCTTCATCTGCGAAGCCGCCTCGTAGCCGAGCGTGCCTGAGCGGCCGACGATCCCGACATTGCCCTCGAGATAGATGTGGCCCGGCATGATGCCGAGCAGCGCCTTGCCAGGGCTGATCACCCCTGCACAGTTCGGGCCGATGAGCCGCATTCGGTTCTCGCGCGAATAGCGGCGCATGTAGCGCTTCACGCGGATCATGTCCTGCGCCGGTATGCCGTCGGTGATGGCGACGCAGAGCTTGATGCCGGCGTCGGCCGCTTCCATGATCGCATCGGCCGCGAACGGCGGCGGCACGAAGACGATGCTGGCGGTTGCCTCGGTCTCGTCAACGGCCTGCTTGACTGTGTCGAACACCTGTATGCCGCCTTGCCGGGTGCCGCCCTTTCCGGGCGTCACGCCGCCGACGACGTGGGTCCCGTATTCGATCATCTCCTGAGTGTGAAAAGCACCGATCTTGCCTGTGATGCCTTGGACAAGCACTCGGGTGTTGCGGTCGACGAGAATGGTCATTGGTCTGCCTGCTGCCTGTTGTCCGATGCCCTGATCACTGCTCGCGCTTTCCTCTCACATCGTTTCGCCAGGCGGCGACGGCGCGCTGCGCTGCCTCAGCGAGAGTGGAGGCGCGGATGATCGGCAATCCCGAACGGGCGAGGATCTTGCGGCCTTCCTCGACATTCGTTCCGGCAAGCCGCACCACCACGGGGATGTTGACCGGGTTCTTCTCGAGCGCCTGCACCACGCCCTCGGCCACCCAGTCGCAACGGTTGATGCCGGCGAAGATGTTGACGAGGATGGCCTGTACATTGGCATCCGAGAGCACCAGCCGAAACGCCTTGCTCACCCGCTCAGGCGTGGCGCCGCCGCCGATATCGAGGAAGTTCGCAGGCTCTCCGCCCGCCGCCTTGATCATGTCCATCGTTGCCATGGCGAGCCCCGCACCGTTGACGATGCAGCCGATGTTGCCGTCGAGGCCCACATAGGCGAGGCCGCGGTCGGCGGCACGGGTCTCCCTGGGGTCCTCCTGCGACTTGTCGCGAAGCTCGGCGACATCGGGGCGGCGGAACAAGGCGTTGTCGTCGAAAGTCATCTTGGCATCCGCTGCCAGCACCCGTCCGTCCTCGGTGATGACCAGCGGATTGATCTCCACCATCATGGCATCGAGCTCCGCAAAGGCCTTGTAGGCGCCGAGAATGGCGTTGACGGCTTCCTGGACGAGCACCGGCTCGATGCCGAGCCCGAAAGCGATCTCGCGCGCTTGGAAGGACTGCATTCCGACGGCCGGCTCGACAACGGTTCGCAGGATCGATTGCGGGGACCTGGCCGCAATCTCTTCGATCTCCATGCCGCCGCTCGAGGAGGCCACGACCATCACCCGCTCGCTGACGCGGTCGAGCACGAAGCCGAGATAGATTTCACGCTTGATGGCGACGGCCGCTTCCACATAGAGGCGGTAGACGACCTTGCCGGCCGCCCCGGTCTGCGGGGTGACCAGCCGCCTGCCGAACAGTTCGTTCGCTGCCTCCTCGACCTCGTCCTCGCTGCTGCACAGCTTGACGCCGCCGGCCTTGCCGCGGCCGCCGGTATGAACCTGTGCCTTGACGATCCAGCGATTGCCGCCAATCTCCCGCGCCCGGTAAGCCGCCTGCTCCGGGCTGTAGGCGAGGCCGCCACGCGGCGACGGCACGCCGAAGCGGGCGAGGATGTCTTTCGCTTGATATTCGTGGATGTCCATCCGCTGACCTCTCTTGAGCACTGGCTCAGCCTGTCTCTTGCGACTTTGGCGCGGAAGGCGATTCCGGGGAACACTCTCTTGCCCTGCCCGAGACTTCATGCTTGAAGAGAGGCAGTTTCCTACCCTAAAGTGTCGTTTCGGGGGTGCTCGACCATTCGGAAGGGTTGGAATTGCGCGTCAGAGCTTCTCAAATGATCGAGGTCGCGGTGGCGGACGGCAACCCGCTTATGCTCGCCGCTCTGTCCGAGTTCTTCGATCGCAACCGCGATTTCAGCCTGATCGCCACCACCGCGACGGCGGAAGCCTTTCTTGAGACGGTGCAGCGGGTGCCGGTGGATGTTGCGGTGATCGACTGGCACTTGCCGAAGCTTGGCGGGGAGCAGGTGATCCGGGCCCTGAAGTCCATGGGTTCGGCAGTGAAGGTTGTCGTCTATGGCGGCCTCGATCCGCCCGATGCGGTCCGCCGCTCGATGGCCGCCGGTGCGGCCGGTTTCTGTCCCCGTTCCAATCCACCCGAGGAGCTTCTCGAAGTGGTCCGCGGCGTCGCGCGCGGCCAGATGCTCTTCCCCTATTTCGACATCCGCGATCTTCACCGCGACCCGGTCAATGAGCTGACCGAACGCGAGCGGGCGCTTCTTGTCGCACTGTCGCGCGGGCTTTCCAACAAGGCGCTCGGTGCCGAATTCGGCATCAGTGTCAATACGGTGAAGTTCCACCTCAAGAATCTCTTCGATAAGCTCTCCATGGCCAACCGCGCCGAAGCGATTGCCTACTATTACTCATCAGGGCTTGCCGAACGGCTCGGGAAGAGGCAGTAGGCAGTGGTCAACAGGGAGTGCAAGACACCATGAGCTTCTTCACGATCGAGCAGGCGCCGCCTCGGCTCAACCGCAGCGAACTGGCCGTGCCGGGCAGCCAGCCGCAGCTCTTTGCCAAGGCTGCTGCGTCGGCTGCCGACGTGATCTTCCTCGATCTCGAGGATGCGGTCGCTCCCGACGACAAGCCGACGGCGCGCAAGAACATCATCGCCGCCCTCAACGAGCAGGATTGGGGCACCAAGACGATCTCGGTTCGAATCAACGGCCTCGATACTCATTACATGTATCGTGATGTCGTCGATGTGCTGGAGCAGACGGGCGAGCGGCTCGACCTGATCATGATCCCCAAGGTCGGCACCGCCGCCGATGTCTATGCCGTGGACATGCTCGTCACCCAGATCGAAACCATGAAGAGCCGCCAGAAGCGCATTGGCTTCGAGCTCATTATCGAAACCGCGCTCGGCATGCAAAATGTCGAGGAGATCGCTGCCGCCAGCCGGCGCAATGAATCGCTGCATTTCGGGGTTGCCGACTATGCCGCCTCGACCCGCGCGCGCACCACGAATATCGGCGGCGCCAATCCCGACTATTCCGTGCTCACCGATGTCGAAGCCGGCGCCGAGCGTCAAAGCCACTGGGGCGACATGTGGCACTATGCACTGGCCCGCATGTGCGTCGCGGCGCGTGCCAATGGCCTGCGCCCGATCGATGGGCCCTTCGGCGATTTTGGCGATGCCGAGGGCTTCAAGGCGGCGGCGCGCCGCGCGGCAGCGCTCGGCTACGAAGGCAAATGGGCGATCCATCCCTCGCAAATCGCGCTTGCCAACGAGGTCATGAGTCCGTCCGAGAAAGAGGTGACGCGCGCCAGGCGGATTCTGATCGCCATGGATGAAGCGGCCAAGGCCGGCAAGGGAGCGGTATCGCTCGACGGCCGCTTGATCGACTATGCCTCGATTCGTCAGGCCGAGGTCCTGGTCAAGAAGGCAGAGCAGATCGAGGCGGCCGCCCGGAAATAGGATATGTCCTCGCTTGATCCCGTCAGCCGCTCAACTGCGGCTGAGGGGCGCCAGGTGCTCTCTGTCGTCGAGCTGACGATTGGATGCGCTTGCCTTCAGGCCCTGCTCCAGATACTGCCTGATCAAGCCGTGAAAATAATGACGGACCCACCGGGACGCAGCCCATGATCCGGCACGCGGAAGCTGGCGCAACAGATCTTCGATATATAGCCACTTTTCCAGCGCGGCTGTCGCGCAGTAGAAATACAGGACCGGATATGAGAATTGCGAGCCAGTGAAATACCCGCGTAGCAGCGCCGTCTCGTAGGGTTCACGAAGCGACGAGGGAAATCGCAGTCCTTGCGTGAGCACCTGCACCCGGCGCGTCTGCGGATAGCTGATGATGCAGGCCAGATCCACATAGACGGAGCCCGACGCCGTCCAGTTTGGATCCAGAGTCCCCACTTTCCCCTCCGGAGTGACGAATACATTCCCGAGGTGATAGTCATTGTGAAGCCCCGCAAGCGGAACCCGCACAGACTTTACCGATTCGTACAAATCAATAAGTGGATGGAGAAGTGCGTTCGACGACCGATCGTGACGTCCGAGAGCGTCCAGCGATTCTGCAGGGTTCTCCAGCACGCGAAGACTTTCAAGGCTTTCCTGCTGCGTCGTAGCGAACCGAGAATGGATGACTCGCAGCAATTTCCCGGCCAACTCCAGCGGGCCTTCGAATTGCTTCCAGTCTTCGCTATTCACCCACGTTGGAGAAAACCTGGAGAGCGAGGTCTTAAGCAGTGTCATCTCCACATCGTCCATCACTACAGCGTTGAACTCCGGCAAGATTGCGAGAGGGCGAATGGCACAAAGCAGCGGCTCGCCTTCGACTGCATCTGCAATGGCATTCAATATTTCGAACTCTGTAGTGATTATGCCCCGGATATGGTCTGAGCTTATCGCTTCATGCAGGGTTTTCATCCAGGCGTCGCGAGGGATCTTCACGATGATTGATTTGATAATCCCATCCGGCAATCTGATCCGGTAGTGAAACATGAATGAATAGCGGCCGTGAAGGCCAGCCGGCGTGGCCGGGTCTAGATTGGCGCCCTCTCCGAACACAAGCGACATTTGGTGAGCGACGGCGTCAGTGAGGTTTTGTAATTCATTGGAGCTCATGGCGTGCCCGGAACTCTCGAGAAAACTGCAAACGGTTTGGCTAAAAATTGCCTAAAACTGAAGTCCTCCGCCGCTCTGGCTCGAATATCCAGTCGAAGAACAACAAAATGGGAACCGAAGCTCCAATGTTCCCAACCAGGTCCTTAGTCCGCCTCACCGACCCCGTTTTTTCCTAGGGTCTGATCCCGCGGAGCCGCTCGGAACGGCGGCGGAGCAGCTCGACGCCCACCAGCATCAGGGTGGAGATCACGATCTGAACGGTGGCGGCGGCAGTGATGGTCGGGCTGATCATCTCGCGAATGCCGCTGAACATCTGCTTCGGCAAGGTTCTCTGCTCGGCGCTCGACAGGAACAATGCGACCACCACCTCGTCGAACGAGGTGACGAAGGCGAAGAGGGCGCCGCTGACCACGCCGGGCATGATCAACGGCAGGATCACCTTGCGAAAGCTCAGATAAGGCGGGGCGCCCAGTCCTTGCGCCGCACGATCGAGGCTCCAATCGAAACTGGTCAGCGTTGCCGTCACCGTGATGACCACAAAGGGCACGGCCAGCACCGTGTGCGCCAGCACCAGGCCCGGAAAAGTGCCGATCAGTCCGAAATATCCGTAGAACATGAAGACCGAGACGGCGGTGATGATGACCGGCACGATCATCGGCAGGATCAGCAAGCCGAGAATGACGCCTCGCCAAGGCAGGCTGGTGCGGCTCAGGCCCAGCGCCGCAACCGTCCCCAGCGCTGTCGCCAGCACCGTGACGCAGGCGGCGAGCTCGAAACTGAGGATTAGGGCGTCGCGCCAGCGGGCATTGCCGAAGAAATCGCGGTACCACTGCAATGACAAGCCGGGCATGGGATAGCTGAAATAGGGCTCGGCATTGAAGGAGAGCGGAACGATCGCCAGCACCGGCGAGATGAGGAAAAGCAGCACGAGCCCGGTAAAGACCAGCGTGCCGTAATGGACGATCTTTTCCGGCAGTGTGGCATAGGTGAGCGGGCGCAGCATGGTCGCTAGCCGAGCTTGACTTTGTCGATCCCGACCAAACGATTGTACACGTAGAACAGCACCAGGGTTGCGCCAAGCAGGATGGCGCTCAAGGCGCTCGCTTTGCCCCAATTGTTCTCGAGATTCATCGTGGTGGCGATCACCCCGGAAATCATCTGATCCGAGGGGCCGCCAACCAGCGCCGGGGTGATGTAATAGCCGAGCGACAGGATGAAGGTGAGGAGACAGCCGGCGCCGATGCCGGGCAGGGTGAGCGGGAAATAGATCTTGAAGAACGAATAGAAGGGACCGCCGCCGAGCGAGCGAGCCGCCCGCATATAGGACGGCGAGATCGATTTCATCACGCTGTAGATCGGCAGGATTGTAAAGGGCAGCTGGATATGTGTCATCGCGACGATGGTGCCAAAGCGGCTGAAGATCAGTCGCAGAGGGTGCTCGGTGACGTTCATGAAGATCAGAAGATCGTTGATCGGCCCATTGTCCTGCAGCAGCACGAACCAGGCGGTGGTGCGTACCAGCAGCGATGTCCAGAAAGGCACGAGCACCAGCACCATCAGGAGATTGGAGATGCGCGGCGGCGTTGTAGCGAGCACATAGGCGACCGGATAGCCAAGGATCAGGGTTAGCAGGGTAACGGTGAGGCTGATGGTGAAGGTTCGCCACAGCAGCGTGCGGTAGATCGCCTGATCAGGGGAGACGGGGACCAGCCTTCCTTCGACATCGCGGTCGAGATCGAGAACGCGCAGGAGATAGAATGCAGTGAGAACCTGGCCCGATTGCTTGACCTTGGCCCAGGTCAGGCGGTCTCCCCACATCCGGTCGGCGGCTATCATCTGCTCCTTGTACGGAGGAGCAGTGATGGCGCCCGCCTTGCGGGCGCTGGCGATGACGCGACTTCTGATGCCGCTGATTTCGTAATTCAACCTCTTGGCAATGAACGCGGCGGCGTTGCGCGCCTGCACGTCATGGAGATCGGCGACCAGCGCCGCATAGGCCGCTTCCGACGGCAGGTCCTTGCCATCCCAGTCGGCCAGTGCGGCGACGGTTCTGGGCAGGTTGCTGGCGATGCTTGGATCGATAACAGCCCGGCTGAGCAGCAGCACGACCGGAATGACGAAGGATAGGAGAACAAACAGGAACACCGGCAGAATGAGCACAAGCGCACGCAGATGACCGCGACGTTCGGCAGCGGCGAGCTGCCGCGGGAGGTCGTTCGCCGTTGCCGAAGAGGCGAGGGAAGGCGCCTGCCTCCCCTGACCGAGTGTTTCTACTTTGCCAACCACACGTTGAACCGCTCGCGCAGGCTGTCACCATTGTCGGCCCAGAATTTGGCATCGACGATGAAGCCGGTCTTCATGTTTTCGGGGTTGGTGGGCAGATCCTTCTTGACCTTTGGATTGGTGTTGGCAATGGCGTCCTTGTTGCCCGGACCATAGGAGATGTAGTTGGTTTGGTCGGCCTGGCGGTCGGGACGACCGGCAAAGGCCATGAACTTGTAGGCGAGATCGACCTTCTTCGA
Organism: Aestuariivirgaceae bacterium; assembly: GCA_036265615.1. Taxonomy (GTDB): domain Bacteria; phylum Pseudomonadota; class Alphaproteobacteria; order Rhizobiales; family Aestuariivirgaceae; genus DATAFF01. The sequence continues at coordinate 772 of DATAOT010000122.1, read as the reverse complement.
TCCTTTGACCACCGTCCAGCCTTGCCAGTCGAGCGCCTCGTGATCCCACATGATGGCGAAGGGCTTCTTGTCTTCGTTGATCGCCTTGTAGATGCGGCCGTTCCAGGCTGAGGTCATGCTCACCTGGCCGCCAGCGAGCAGTTGCGGCGGCTGGGCGCCCGCTTCCCACCACACGAGATTGCTCTTGATGCTGTCGAGCTTCTTGAAGGCACGGTCGACGCCTTCCGGTGTCCCGAGCACGTTATAGACATCCTTGACATCGACGCCGTCGGCCATTAGCGCCCATTCGAGATTGATGAAGGGGTTCTTCCAGAGCCCGCGCTTGCCGGGAAACTTCTCGATGTCGAAGAAATCCTTGATGGTTTGCGGCGCCTCTTTGAACTTCGTCGTGTCATAGGCGAAGACTGTGCCGTAGAGGATGCTCGGCACCACGCATTCGCTGGCATCGGCACCGATGAACTGGTCGCGCTTCAGCCCGAGCTTGTTCCAGTCGATCTTCTCGATGATGCCCTCGGCACAGGCGGCCAGCACGGTCTGGGAGTCGTTCTCGACCACGTCCCAGGTAATGTTGCCGGATTCGACCATGGCACGCTGTTTGGCGATTTCCCCGTTGAACTCTTCCTCGACGATTTTGTCGCCGCTTTCCTTCATGAACGGCTCGAAGAAGGCTTTACGGACGCTGTCCTGATAGGCGCCGCCCCAGGAGACGACGGTCAAGTTGTCGGCAGCGATCGCCGGCATTGCGATGGCTGCCGCCAATCCGCCAATCGCT
>DATAOT010000121.1:0-12415 GCA_036265615.1 Aestuariivirgaceae bacterium | reverse complement strand
GGCCGGGAGATCCTCGTCGCGGGGACGACGGAGGAGGCGATCGAGGCGATCTCGCTCGGCGGCGACGAACTCGCCGCGGTCGCCCGCGCGGCGCGCGAGCGGACGCTCGCCGAGCACACCGCCGAGCGGCGCGCCGAAGAGTTCGAGGCGGCAATCGAGTCGATACGCGTAGTAGCCTAGGAAGGAGAGCGGCCATGTGGGGCATCATCCCGGCGGCGGGGAGCGGCACGCGCATCCAGCCGCTCGCCTTCTCGAAGGAGCTGCTGCCGGTCGGCAGCCGCCGCGAGGACGGCCGCGAGCGGCCCTGTGCGGTGAGCGAGTACCTGCTCGAGCGCATGGTGAAAGCGGGAGTCGACAAGGTCTGCTTCGTGATCTCGCCGGGCAAGTCGGACATCATGGAATATTTCGGCGCAAGCTATGGGCCGGCGGCGATCGCCTATGTGGTGCAGCCGGAGCCGCTCGGGCTCTGCGACGCGATCTTCCGGGCGGCGCCGCTGATCGGGTCACAGGACAGCGTGGCGGTCGGGCTTCCCGATACGATCTGGTTTCCGGCGGATGCGCTCGCGGCGCTTCCCGACGGTTTCGCCTTCCTGCTGTTCCCCGTCAAGCAACCGCAGTTCTTCGATGCGGTGGTGGTCGACGACAGAGGCCGCGTGACGGAGATCCAGGTCAAGCAGGCGGGGGCGCGCAGCAACTGGATCTGGGGAGCGTTCCGCATGCCGGGAGCGACCCTGCACGATCTCCATCGGCTATGGCTCAAGCCCGAGCGCGGCGATGAATTCATCGGCACGCTGGTCAATGCCTGGATCGCCGACGGCGGCGAGGCCTATGCCACAAAGGCCGGCACGGCCTATGTCGATGTCGGCACTTTCGACGGCTATCGCATGGCGATAAATCTGCTTGATGGCGGCAGTGCCGCGCACGGTGCGGAGCGATGACCGGGCGCGTCTTCAGCCGCGACGAGATCCGTGCCCGAATCGAAAGCCTCGGTCCGTGGTTCCACAATATCGAGCTCAACGGCGTCAAGACTGCGCCGACGCACTTCCTCGGCGACTATCCGCAGATCAAATGGCGACAGTTCAGCCACGCGCTGCCGGCGGACCTCAGCGGGGCAAGCGTGCTCGATATCGGCTGCAATGGCGGCTTCTACGCGCTCGAGATGAAGCGGCGCGGAGCGCGGCGGGTGCTCGGGATCGACTTCGACAAGGAATATCTCGACCAGGCGCAGTTCGCCGCCGAGGTCAGCGGCCTCGACATCGAATTCCGCCAGCTCTCGGTCTATGACGTGGCGAAGCTGAAGGAGCGGTTCGACATCGTGCTGTTCATGGGCGTGTTCTACCATCTGCGGCATCCGCTCCTCGCCCTCGATCTGATCCGCGCCCATGTCGTCAAGGACCTGTTCGTATTCCAGTCGATGCAGCGCGGAGCGCGCGAGGTCGAGCCGGTGGCCGAGGACTACGCCTTCTTCGAGCCGGCGCCCTTCGATGCCCCGGGCTATCCCAAGCTGCATTTCATCGAGCATTGCTTTGCCGGCGACCCGACCAACTGGTGGGTGCCCAACCGGGCCTGCGTCGAGGCGCTGCTCAGGGCGGGCGGCTTTACGATCCTCGGCCATCCGGAAGAGGAGGTCTATATCTGCCGGGCGGGGCCGATTCCGCCGGCGGCACAGCCCATCCCGCATCATGAGGATCTGGTCGAATGATCGAAGCGGCAATGATCTGGAACGAGCCCAACAACAAGTCGCATTGGGATCTTGCGATCGATCCCGATTGGGCGCGCTTCGCCGAGATGGCGATCATCGCCGGCAAGGCCATCGCGACAAGCTGCCCCGGCCTGCCGCGGGTGCTCGGCGGCATCTCGCCGATCGATCCGCAGTTCATGCGCAACATGGCGGGGCGCGCGGTGCTCGAGCATGTCGACATCGTAGCGGTACACGGCTTTCCGCTCGACTGGAACCTGTGGCAGATCGACCAATGGCCGGCGAAGATCGCGGAGATCCGCGCCGTCTCAGACCTGCCGATCTGGGTGAGCGAAGTGGGCGTCTCGTCGTTCGGCGCGGAGGAGGTGCAGGCCTGGGGGGTCGACCGCACCGCCGACCTCCTCGTGCCGCACACCCAGCGCATCCATTGGTACAGCCTCTATGACCTGCCGCAGGCCTGGGAGGCCACGACGCGCCACAAGGAGGCGGAGGGCTCGTCCTATTATCGGCACTTCTATATGGGGCTGTTGCGCGAGGACGGCGCGCCCAAGCAGGCGCTCGAGCGCTTCGCGCTGCGCACGCCGGCGCTGGGCATCTGCCAATGGTTTCATTTCGAGGATCACCGGCTCGCCGATGCGGTGCGCTGGCTCAAGCGTCTCGGCGTCAGGCACCTGCGGACCGGCCTGTCCTGGGCCGACAGCTTCCGGCCCGATGCCCTCGACTGGTTCGACCGCCAGATGGAGGCGCTGGCGCCATTCGAGGTCACCCTCACCTTCTGCTTCACGCCCGAGCATCGGGGAATCGCTCCGCATCATACGAGCCCGCCGGTCGATCCGGTCGAATTCGGCGATTTCTGCGCCGGCATGCTCGACCGCTATGCCCGACGGATCGGTCTCAGCGAGGCGGCGGCATGAACGGCGAGGCGGCTTCGGCGTTCCTGCAGGCGTTGCAGACGGCGGAGCGGCAGCCGATCCCGGCCGATCGGCTGGCGGTGGTGGTTGCGCATCCCGACGACGAGACGATCGGGGCGGCGGGCCTGCTGATGCGGACCACCGGGGCGCATGTGCTCGTCGTGACGGACGGCGCACCGCGTTCGGCGGAGGTCGCCCGGGATCACGGCTTTGCCTCCTTCCAGGACTATGCCGCGGCGCGGCGCGAGGAGTTCCAAGGCGCGATGGCGATCGCCGGCGTGCCGGTCGAGCGCCAGATCATGCTGGGCTTTGCCGATCAGGGCGCAACCCATGGTCTCGCCCAGCTCAGCGCCATGCTGGCCGGCGCCCTCATTGCACGCAACATCACGACGGTGGTCACCCACGCCTATGAGGGCGGCCATCCCGATCACGACGCGGTGGCGTTCGCGGTGCAGGCGGCATGGCGGCTGCTGCAGCAGCGCGCGCATCCGCTCGCAGCCATCGAGATGCCGCTTTACCGGCTCGATGCACAAGGCGACTGCGAGTTCACCACCTCCTTTGCGCGACCGGCGGAGGGCGCGACCGACTACACGGTCGCCGGCAGCATGCTCGAGCGCAAGAGGGCGATGATCGCCGCCCATGCCAGCCAGCAGGAGGTGCTGAAACTGTTCGATCCCGTTCGCGAGCAGTTCCGGCCGGCGCCGCTCCATGACTTCACCCAGCTCCCCAACGAGGGCCGGCTCATGTATGAACTCTACCCCTGGGGGATGGACGGCGCCCTGTTTCAGCGCCGGGTCGGGGAAGCGATGGCGGCGCTGGCGCGGGAGGGGCTCAGATGGGACTGAGGCTCCTGTCGGTCGCCTATCCGTTCGCGCCGGTGAGCGGGGATGCCAGCGGCGGCTCGGAGCAGGTGCTCGCCCATCTCGACCGGGCGCTGGTCGAAGCCGGCAGCCAGTCGCTGGTGATTGCGCCGGAGGGCTCGAAGGTCACGGGCGAGCTCATCACCCTGCGAGCGATCGCGGGGCCGCTCGACGACATGGCCATGGCGCAGGGTCGCGCGATCTGCCGCGAGGTCGTGCTGCGCAGCCTGGCGCAGCATTCGGTCGATCTGGTGCACTTCCATGGCCTCGATTTCCATCATTATCTGCCGCCTCCCGGGCTGCCGATCCTCACGACCCTGCATCTGCCGATCGGCTGGTATCCGGAAGCAGCGCTTTGGCCATCGCGGCCCGACAGCTGGTTCAATTGCGTCTCGGCGACCCAGCACAGCGCGGTTGCCGCCAACCCGCACATGCTGGCGCCGATCGGCAACGGCGTCGATGTCGAGCGGCTCGCGGTCGAGCGCAATCCGCAGGGCTTCGCGCTCGTGCTCACCCGCATCTGTCCCGAAAAGGGCATTCATCTCGCGATCGAAGCGGCGGCGAAAGCCAAGGTGGCGATCGTGATCGCCGGCGAGATCTTTCCCTATGCGGCGCACCAGGCCTATTTCGATCATGAGATCGCACCGCGGCTCGGGCCTGATTGCCGCTTCATGGGGCCGGTCGATTTCGCCACGAAGCGGCAGCTCCTCGCTGAGGCCGAATGCCTGCTCGTCCCGAGCCTGGTCGAGGAGACGAGTTCGCTCGTGGCACGCGAAGCGGCAGCGACCGGCACGCCGGTGATCGCCTTCGCCCGCGGAGCGCTGCCGGAAACCGTCGAGCATGAAGTCACCGGCTTTCTCGTCGACACGGTGGAGGCGATGGCGGCGGCGATTCCGCTGGCGGGCCAGATCCGACCGGCGGCCTGCCGCGACAAGGCCCGCCGCTGCTTCAGCCACAAGGCAATGGCCGAGGCCTATTTCGGCTATTGGCAGATCCTGGCGGACGGCGCCACCGCCCGGCGGCGGGGTGTGGGCTGATGACCCTCGGCACGGCAATCGTCAGCGACATGGCCGGTCTCGCAGCGCTCGAGGCGCCATGGTGGGACCTCTTCGAGGCTTGTCCGGAAGCGACTCCGTTCCAGTCACCGGCCTGGCTCCTCGCCTGGTGGCGAGCGTTTCACCCCGGCGATCTCCGGGTCGTTGCAGTGCGCGACGGCGAGCGGCTGGTCGGGCTTGGCCCCTTCTATATCGAGCGCAGCATCTCGGGCGGCCGGCTGCTTCCGCTCGGGATCGGCACGAGCGACTATCTGGACGTGCTGGTGGCCGCCGATCGGCGCGGGCCTGTCGAAACGGCGATCGCTGCGGAAGTGGAGCAGCTCGCCGGCTGGCAGGAATGGGAGCTCACCGATCTTGCATCCTTCGCTGCAGGTCGGCGGCTGCCGGAATTGAACAGCTGCCATGCCGAGGACGGCGGGGCGGTGCCATGCCACGTGCTGACGCTCGACCCGACAGGAGATGATCCGACGCGATCGCTGCCGCGCGGCAAGGCGCGCAAGCTGCGCATGGCCGAGCAGCGGGCGGCGCGCGCCGACGGCTTCAGCATCCGTCGTGCCGATGGCGGATCGCTCGCGGCAGTGCTCGATCGGCTTATCGATCTCCATCGCCGGCGCTGGCTCGAGCGGGGCAACACCGGCGTGTTCGCCGATGAGCGGGTCGTGCGCTGTCACCGGGAGGCCCTGCCGGCGCTGCTCGAACGCGGCATGCTCAGGCTCTATGGACTGGAGCGCAACGGGATCGTGACCGCCGTCCAGCTCGGGTTCAAGCGCCGCGAGCGGGCCTATGCCTATACCGCGGGCTTCGATCCGGCAGATGGGCATGTCAGCCCGGGGACCTTGCTGATGGCCCATGCAATCGGCGAGGCCTGGCGCGAGGGATGCCGCTGGTTCGACTTCCTCAAGGGCGACGAGGCGCACAAGGCGAGCTGGGGCGCGCGGCCGCAAAGGCGTTTCCGGCGGGTCTGGCGGCGGCGCGGACACGACATCGTCGCACAGCTCCTGGACGGCACGCTGCCGGCAAACGTTGCCCTGATGCAGCTCGCCTATGGTGCCGGATCGGCAGCGGAGGTCGAGGCGGCGCTGGTCGGCGCCGAGCATGCGGCGGATGGCGGCCGGGGCGGGCGGCTCAAGGCAGCGCAGACGCTGTGGCGGGAGAGCCCGCTGGCCTTCTCTCTGGTCCAGGCGGTCCGGGGCGAGGTCGATGTGCAAGGCGGCAGCAGCGGCGATGCAGTCAGGTCCTTCGCCCGACTGTTCGATCGCGCCGCCGCTCACGCAGCGGACGGCGCGGCAGCTCTCTACGCGCTTGGCCGCGACGACATCCTGGTGCAGGCAAGCGAGGAGATCGTCTCGCTGCTCGCGAGCCGTCGTGTTCTCGACAAGCGCGCCCGCGTCCTCGATCTCGGCTGCGGCTCGGGGCGGATGGCTCAAGCGCTGGCGGGGCGGGTAGCGCAGATCATCGGCGTCGACATCTCGGCCGGCATGCTGGCGGCGGCACGGCGGCGCACGGCCGGTCGCGCCAATGTCACGCTCATCCAGGGATCAGGGCGCGATCTCGCCTGGCTCGGGGACGAGGCCGTCGATCTGGTGCTCGCCGTCGACGTCTTTCCCTATATCGTCGAATCGGGGCCGGGGATGATTGCCGCGATGATAATGGAGGCAGGACGGGTGCTTCGTCCGGGCGGCTCGCTCGTGGTGCTGAACTGGTCCTATCGCGGCGACCTAGCGGAGGATAGCCGCGACGCTCGCATCGCCGGAGAACGCCAGGGCCTCGCGCTCGCGGAGGCGGGGCCTGCCGGGCTGCGATTCTGGGACGCCGCATTGTTCCATCTGGTGCGGCGCTCCAGGCTTTCCATGTGAGGCGGCAAGCGAATGGCGCGCGCAATCATCCTGGTGCTCGATTCGGTCGGGATCGGCGGCGCGCCGGATGCCGCAGCCTATGGCGATGAGGGCGCCGATACGCTTGGCCATATTGCGCAAGCCTGCATCGGGCGGGAAAGCGGACCGCTGCAGCTGCCGAACCTGATGCGGCTCGGCCTCGGCGAAGCCTATCGCGTCGGGCGCGGAGCGCTTCTGCCGGGACTTGAAGAGACGGCACCGCCGACGGCAGCCTTCGGCGCGGCCCGCGAGATCTCGTCAGGCAAGGACACGCCATCGGGCCATTGGGAGATCGCCGGCGTGCCGGTGCCGTTCGCGTGGGGCTATTTCCCGCGCGACGTGCCGGCCTTTCCGCCGGCGCTTGTCGCGGCGTTGATCAGCGAGGCCGGGCTGCCGGGCATCCTCGGCAACCAGCATGCCTCCGGAACCGCTATCATCGCCGAGCTTGGAGAGGAGCACCTCAAGACCGGCATGCCGATCTGCTACACCTCGGCCGACAGCGTGTTCCAGATCGCAGCTCACGAAGCGCACTTCGGGCTCGAGCGCCTCTATGCCGTCGCGGCGGTGGCGCGCCGGCTCGTCGATCCCTACCGCATCGGGCGGGTGATCGCGCGGCCGTTCGTCGGCTCCGAGCGGTCGAGCTTCCGGCGCACCGCGAACCGGCGCGACTATGCTGTCAAGCCGCCGCTGCCGACCATCCTCGATCTGGCAACGCAGGCGTCGCGCGACGTGGTGACCATCGGCAAGATTGCCGACATCTTCGCCCATTCCGGCACCGGCCGGGTGCTCAAGGGCAAAGGCAATATGGGGTTGTTCGACGCGACGCTCGACGGGCTCGATTCGCTCGAGGAGGGCGGGCTGCTGTTTGCCAATTTCATCGAATTCGACACCGAATATGGTCACCGCCGCGACGTCACCGGCTATGCGGCGGCGCTCGAGGCCTTCGATCGGCGCATCCCCGCGCTGCTGGCGCGGCTCGATGGCGACGACCTGCTGATCGTGACGGCCGACCATGGCTGCGACCCGAGCTTCGGCGGCACCGATCACACGCGGGAAAAGGTGCCGGTGCTGGCATTGGGCCGCGGTCTTGCCGGACGCTCGCTCGGGATCAGGAGCAGCTTTGCCGATATCGGCGCGAGCGTGGCGCGGCATCTCGGGCTGCCGCCGCCCGGGGCGGGCGTGCCGTTCGTTTAGCAGAAGGCAATAGGCAATAGGCAATAGGCAATAGGCAGTGAGCGGTGCTCTTCCCTACTGCCTACTGCCTACTGCCTACTGCCTACTGCCTACTGCCTACTGCCTAAGCCGGGACCATGCCGAGGGCCTGGAGATAGACCGCCAGCACGGCATCCTCCTCCTCGCGCTCGGCGTGGTCCTTCTTGCGGATGGCGATCACCTTGCGAAGGATCTTGGTATCGAAGCCGTTCGCCTTGGCCTCGCCATAGACTTCCTTGATATCGCCGGCAATCGCCTGCTTCTCCTCCTCGAGATGCTCGATGCGCTCGACAAGCGACTTCAGCTGGCCGTTCGCAAAGCTGGTCTTGGCGTCCATGCGTCTCCCCGATGCGATCCCCGATCATTCCTTCTGATGGCGTGCCTTCCACTCCTCATAGGGCATGCCATAAACAAGCTGCCGCGCCTGATCGCGATCAAGCGCAACGCCGGAGGCGGCGGCCGCCTCCTGCATCCAGTTGGACAGGCAATTGCGACAGAAGCCGGCGAGGTTCATCAAATCGATGTTCTGAACATCGCTGCGCTGGCGCAAATGCTCGACCAGCCGCCGGAAAGCGGCAGCTTCCAATTCCGTTCGTGTCCTGTCGTCGAGCTCGGTCATTGCAATTCGCACTCCTCGATCGAGCAGCGGCGGGGTTCATGCTCTAGAGATCAGAACCGGCGCGCGCAACTGCCTTGGGAAGGATATGCGCAAGCCGTTCACCCCATTCAACAGCATCGTTGTCGACGGCGACGAGATCCTGGCGGATCTCGAGGAGCACGTGGCGAAGCCCGCGCTTGACCGCATGGGTGTCCATGCTGTCGCCCGGCAACCCGCCGGCATAGGGCTCATTGTCGCCGACCACGAGCTCAGGATCGGCCGCGAGCTCGGCAATGACAGCGGCCGGCAACCGCCGGTCGCCCTGCCATAGCACGCCGGCATGCCAGGGTCGCGGGGTCGATTTCCAGAACGGGGTGAAGCTGTGGATGGCGACGAGGTCGGGCGGCCTCCCGAGCGCCAGCGCGCCGTCGATCGCCTTGGCAACCGCGTCATGATAGGGCCGGTAGTAGCGGGCAATGCGCCTGGCACGCTCGTCGGCGTCAACCGCGACATTGCCCGGCACCACGGCGCCATCAGACAATTTCATGATCAGGGTTGGATCATCGAGGCCCCGATTGGGGTCGATCAGCAGGCGGGAGAAGGGCGCAAGCACCGCCGGGGCGCGCAAGCGGGCCGCCAGGGTGCGGGCGACTGTCGCGGCACCAATGTCATAGGCAATGTGGCGCTCGAGCTCGGCTAAGGGTAATCCGAGGGTGCCGTAGGCTTGCGGAAGCGCGTTGCTGGCATGGTCGCACAAAATGAGGAATCCGGAAGCCGGATTGCCGTCCAGGAGGCAATCGGTCGGAAGATTGAGGGTTGTCGAAAGACCAGTCATGATCCTGCCAGATTCCACAATCCATCTTGCAGAGCGACAGCTGCAAGGTGAAAAATCATTGGAGATTCACCCTTCGCCCAGGCGGCGCGGGAAGGTGGAGGAAGGGCCATGGTTTGTTCCTATCGAAACGGCAGGATTGTGGTGCCGGTGAAACATTGGGCCGCCATGGCCGCGGCGCTGGCGCTGTTCTCGCTCGGGGGCAGCCTGCCGGCCCATGCCGATCTCAAGCTCTGCAATCAGACGCAGAGCCGGGTGGGCGTGGCGCTTGGCTACAAGGACCAGCAGGGATGGGCCAGCGAGGGATGGTGGAACATCGGCCCGAACTCCTGTGAAACCTTGCTCAAGGGAGCGCTGATCGCGCGCTATTACTACATATTCGCGGTCGACTACGACAAGGGTGGGTCGTGGGGCGGCAAATCCATCATGTGCACCCAGAACAAGCTGTTCACGATCCGCGGCATCACCGGCTGCGCCGAGCGCGGCTATCAGAAGACCGGTTTTTTCGAGGTCGACACCGGCGAGGAACTCGACTGGACCATCGAGCTTTCCGGTGCCAAGACCTCGGAGTCGACCAACCAGTGAGGCGCAATCGCAACGTCAAGATCGTGGCGACGCTCGGCCCGGCATCGACCGAGCCGGAGATGATCGAGGCGCTGTTCGTGGCCGGCGTCGACGTGTTCCGGGTCAATATGAGCCATTCGAGCCACGAGATGCTGGCGCGCTATCACGGGATCATCCGCGGCATCGAAGCGCGTCGGGGGCGGCCGATCGGCATCCTGGCCGACCTTCAGGGACCGAAGCTCAGGATCGGCAGCTTCAAGACCGAGAAAGTCGAGCTCAAGGCGGGCGACACCTTCGTGCTCGACAACGATCCCCGTCCGGGCGACGAGAGCCGGGTCGAGCTGCCGCATCCGGAAATCTTCGCGGCGGCGATGCCGGGCGAGCAGCTTTTGCTCAATGACGGACGGGTGCGGGTCGAGATCACCGAGGTCGCGCCGGAGCGGCTCGTCACCAAGGTGATCTTCGGCGGCCCGCTGTCGGCCCGCAAAGGCGTCAATGTTCCGAATGCCGTCCTGCCGCTGGCGCCATTGACGGAGAAGGACCACGCCGATCTCGAGTTTGCCGCCGGGCTCGGGGTCGACTGGATCGCTCAGTCCTTCGTGCAGCGGGCGCAGGACGTGATCGAGGCACGGCGGCTGATCGCGGGCCGGGCCGGCATCATGGTGAAGGTCGAGAAGCCGGCGGCGCTCAAGGAGATCAACACCATCATCGAGGCCTGCGACAGCATCATGGTGGCGCGCGGCGATCTCGGGGTCGAGCTGCCGCTTGAAGAGGTGCCAGGCTGGCAGAAACGGTTGACGCGCGCGGCAAGGCTGTCGGGCAAGCCGGTGGTGGTGGCAACCCAGATGCTCGAATCGATGATCGTCGAGCCGGTGCCGACCCGGGCCGAAGTCTCGGATGTGGCGACGGCGGTGTTCGAAGGGGCCGATGCGGTGATGCTGTCGGCGGAATCGGCAGCCGGGGCCTGGCCGGTCAAGGCGGTCGAGACGATGGACCGGATTGCTCATTCGGTCGAGAACGATCCCCTCTATCGCGGCTTGAGCCGGGCGCGGCGGACCGAACCGCAGCCGACCTCGGCCGATGCCATCGCCAATGCCGCCCGCACGGTCGCCGAGACGATCGGCGCCTCGGCCATCGTCTGCTACACCGGTTCCGGCTCGACAGGCTTGCGGGTGGCGCGGGAACGGCCGGAGGTGCCTGTCATCGCGCTCACCCCGAGTGCCGCAACCGGACGGCGGCTGTCGGTCGTGTGGGGCCTGCATTGCGTGTTGACGGAGGATGCCGCAAGCCTCGACGACATGGTGTCACGCGCCACCCGGATTGCCCGGGAGGAAGGGTTCGGCAAGCCCGAGGAGCGGGTGGTGATCACCGCCGGCGTGCCGCTGCGGACACCCGGCAAGACCAATCTGCTGCGGGTGGCGCGAATCGGCGTAGCGGGCAGCGAGACGGTGTAGGGGAGGCAATAGGCAGTAGGCAGTAGGGAAGAGCGCTGATCATTGCCTATTGCCTATTGCCTCTTTCTTCAGATCTTCTGCTCGGTCTCCGGCTCGATCTGCTGCAGCGCCTTTCTGGCGCCCTCGAGGAAAGGATCGATCGACAGTGCCCGCCGGAAGGCCTTCAGGGCCTCGGCCTTCTTGCCGCGATCGGTGAGGATGGTGCCGAGGCCGGTGAGGGCACCGAAGTGGCGCGGCTCGAGCTCGAGGACGTGAGCGATGTCAGCGAGCGAGCGGTCATAATCGCCCATCATGTAGTAAAGGGTGGCGCGCTTGTTCCAGGCTTCGGCGAAGGTCGGCTGGTCCTCGATGATGGTGTCGAGAATGCGCAGCGCCGTCTGGCGCTGGCCGGCCTCCATCGCCCGCACCGCCTGGACGATCAGCACGTCGGCCGTGGGGCTGCCGGAGCGCGACCACAATTTCCAGATCGCGTCCTCGATCACCTTGGCCGATGCTTCGTCCTTGGCGGCGTGAAGCTGGCCGAACAGGCGGTCGAGCAGGTCCTGGGCCACCTGCTGATCGTTCGGCACAGGCGGTGGCGGCGCCGGCACGTTGGTCTCGGCCGGCGCCTCGGGAGCCGACGGCAGGGGTGGCTGCTGGGCAAGGGCGACAGGCGCCAGCACCATGACGAGGGCGGCCAGAAGGGCTGGTCTCAAGGGCTCGGTCATCTGGTGCAGATAGGTTCACCAAATGCGCCAAAAAAGCAACGCCCCCGCAATTGCGAGGGCATTGTCGTCACAGTCGTGTGAGGCGTTCAGCCCTGGCGCGCCTTGTAGCGCGGGTTCCGCTTGTTGATGATGTAGACGCGGCCCTTGCGCCGCACCATGCGGTTGGCGCGGTGGCGGGTGAGCAGCGATTTCAACGAGTTGCGGATCTTCATGGCATTGTTCTCTCGAAAGTTGGAGGGAACTTAGTGACGGTGCCGCAGGCTGTCAACGGCCCTTGGCAAAAAGCTGGGCACAGCGGATTGGGGCTGATTGAGGGCAGCAGGCTTTGTCGCTTAAACTTGTCGTGGCCGGGAGACGGGGAAGCAGGGGCAGAGGGAATGGCGAAACTGTCGGACCGCGACGAGGCGCCGCCGCATGCGGGCGAGCAGGAAATCATCGATACGGCGGTGATGACGCTGCTCACGACCTCGGAAGAGCGGCGGGAGGCCATGATGGAGCTTCTCACCATGACCTTTGCGCGCGAGATGCGGCAGCACTGGCCGGACATGCCGGGGAAGGAAATCTTCACCAGGACCAGCCGGCTGGTGCGGGACGTGCGCAAGCGCATCGCCGACATCCGGGCGGTGGGCGGGGCCTATGTCGGGACGGC
>DATAOT010000120.1:0-4411 GCA_036265615.1 Aestuariivirgaceae bacterium | reverse complement strand
GAGCGGCAGGTCGGACATCCAGCTCGCCGACACTGCCACCGGCCTGGCCTGGGCAAGGCCGAGCCTCTCGAAGGCCGCTACTGCCGCAAGCTCGCCAGGCTCGCCAATCATGGCGGCAATCTGGACGCGCCTGCCGGGCGGCGCGCGATGGCGAAACAGCGGCGCCTGGACCGCCTCGGTGTTCATCGGGGCGGGCAGGGCGGCGCTGCTGCCGAGACGTGACCAAGCGGCAGCAAACAGGGCCATCGCCGATTCTTCGCCGAGATCGAGCGCGACGCTGCCGGCGTGGTTGGACGATGTCCTGCCGGCAAGGGCGCTCGCCGGACGATGGTCATTGAGCCGGCTGATCAATGCCATGCACCGCTTCCTTCCGTTCCGGTGATGGACCGGCATGGAGTCGATGCTGCAGGGCCGCGAACAACGCGGATTCGAACAGCGTCGCCACCATGCTGGCGAGAGCGGCGCCGACGAGCCCGTGGCGCGGGATGAGCGCGATGCCGAAGCAGCAGTTGACGAGAAGCGTGGCGCACAGAACCAGGACCGTTGCATTGTGGTGGCCCGTCGTGACAAGCAAAGCCTGTGCCGGGCCGGCGGCGGCGCGCGCCAGCAGCCCGACCGCGAGGATCATCATGACCGGCCAGGCACTGATGAAATCGGCGCCGAACAGCATGAGCAGCGGTTTGCCGAGAGCAACGAGGACAATGGCGAGAACCAGCGAGGGGAGGAACGCCAGGAGACGGCTGCGGCCGAATTCCTGTCTCAAGCCGTGACGGTCGCCCAACGCATGGCTTGTGGCAAAATGGGACACGGCCGCCGCCGCCACCGCGAAGTGGATGAAGCTGACAAGCGAAATGACCCGCTGGCTGGCGAAGTAGCGGGCAATATCCTCGGACCCGACGAAAAAACCGAGCAGAATGATGTCGATGTTGAGGAGCAGCAGGGCGACGCCGTCGAGCAGCAGCATCGGCATCGAAACACGCGTCCAGAGCTTGAGATCATAGGCGAGCGGCCCCGCCGGCATGGCCGCGGTGAGCCGCCTCGCCTGGAGAGCGAGCTGGGCAAGGGCCGAGATCCAGATGGCTGCTGCAGCAGCGAGAGTGGCAGTTGCGGCATCGAGTGCGACACCGCTCGTCTCGATCACCGCGACGCCGACCAGGATCATGAGGGGTCGCACGACATAGGGCGGGATCAGGGCCAGCGCCACCCAGCCGCGGGATCGACCGACACCGTCCAGGAAGTCGGCAAGCGCGAAGGCTGGCAGCGCGAGGAGCGCCATGCGGGCCGGCTCGCCATAGGGGGCGGGCAGGAGCGCCGGCATCCGGGCAAGGATGACGAGGCCAAGGCCGCCGATCGCCGCCCCTGCCAGGAGCGCGACGAGCATGCCGGTGCGATGGAAGCCGCGGGCAAGCGGCAGCGCGTGTTGAGCGATATAATGCGGCAGAAACCGGAGCACGCTGGTGGCGAAGCCGAGGGTCGACACTGTGCCGAGCACATTGACCCACACCAGCAGGGCGGTGAGCACGCCGAAACTGCTGGCCCCGAGCCATCGCGCAAGCAGGATCTGGCTCAAAAAGCCAATGACGGCCGAGACGACCCGGATCGCAAGTGCCACGGCGGCACCCACGGTCTGGCGTCGATGGTGCAGGAACTTTCGGATCATCGGCGCTCGACGCTAGCGAGCAGGGCTTAAATTAGGATTGCCGGTTTCCTATAAAGACGGGCAGGACCTGAACCGGAAGAGAAGCCTCATGATCGAAAACAGGACACCGCGCCCGATCGCACCCGGCACCCGGATCGGACATGTTCACCTCAAGGTCGCCGATCTCGACCGGGCGCTCGGCTTCTATTGCGGCGTGCTCGGCTTCGAGCTGATGCAGACCTATGGTAGGGACGCAGCCTTCGTGTCGGCGGGCGGTTATCATCACCATATCGGTCTCAACACTTGGGAAAGCCGCGGCGGCCGACCGCCGCCATCCGGCACAACCGGCCTCTACCATCTGGCGGTGCTTTACCCGACCCGCGCCGATCTCGCCGATGCGCTGCGGCGGCTGATCAACGCCGGCATCTCGCTCACCGGCGCGAGCGACCATGGGGTCAGCGAGGCGCTCTATCTCGATGATCCGGATGGCAACGGGGTCGAGCTCTATTGCGACCGGCCAGAGACGGAGTGGCCGCGAGGTCCCGATCGCGAGCTCATGATGGTGACGCGTCGGCTTGATCTCGAAAAGCTGCTGGCGGAGGCGGGAAGTGATCGAGAATAGGTGATCCCTCCCCCACGGCATGACCGCCGCCGCAAACCAGCGCTCAACGCGTGATTGGTGCACTCGGCGACGGTGCGGATCCTTTTAGAGCCGGGCGGTCGAGCCGCGTCATGTCTGACGCTTCGCGCCCTTCGACGATATCTGCGACGAGCCGACCAAGGGCGGGGCCGAATTTGAACGCATGACCCGAGCAGCCGGCGGCGACGACCAACTGTCCCCATCGGTCGACGATGAAGTCGACATCGGGTGTCATCGTCCAGGGATGTCGTTGCGTGCGGCTCACCTTCGGCTCGACCGAAGGCATTCGCCGAGCGAGCCAGTCCAGGATGGCCCGCTCCTCCGCGACGTCGGGTTCCCATTCCTCGACATCGGGATCCCAACCCGCCGCCCCGGCGTCGAAGGCGATCTTGTAACCGATGCCCGGAACCGGGTGGCCATAGATTCCGGTTTCGCCCTTCGCTCGCCACTCGGCGATGCCGGGGCGAGCGACCAGTGCCGAAGCGTCCAGGAAGGTGACTTGCGCGATGGCCGGCGCGAGCGGCAGCACAAGTCCGGCATCTTTCAGCAAATCCCTGGTCCAAGGACCGGCCGCCACCACCACCTGCTTCGCCTCGAAGCGGCGCCTTTCGGTGTGGATGGCGACCGGAGCGCCCGGCTCGATGCGGAGCACACGTTCCGGGGCGATGTAGGTCACGCCGGCTTTCTCGGCAGCCTGAAGCAAGGTCTCCATCCCGACATCGGCAATGACGGTGCCGGCTTGACGCTGGAAGAGCGCGACCTCACCCTGGGACAGCACGAGCTCCGGAAAGAGGCGGCGCAGTTCGGCCGCATTCACTTCCTCGATTGCTGCCCCTGCGGCACGTACGGTGCGGACCAGGTCCTCGAGCTTGCCTGGCGGACCAAGATCGATCTGACCCGTCAGCTGCAGGATCGTTCGTCCGGACTCGGCCTCGAGCCGGCGCCAGCTCTCGATCGCCTCGAGCGCCAGCTCGACATAGAAGGGATGGTCGTAGGCAATCCGGATGCTTCGGGAAGCACCAGTCGACGATGTTGCTGGATGGCCGCTGCCGAACCTGTCGATCGCCAGGACCGAGTGGCCGCGTCGCGCCAGCTCGTAGGCCGTCGACAGGCCAAAGATGCCAGCGCCGACTATCACGATATCGTCGGTCATTCATGCGCCCAAATTTGCCTGTGACTTAGCACGGTGAATTTGGCTTCACAGCGAAAGGATATGCAATGGCGAAGAACACGGTCTGCTTGTGGTATGACAAGGACGCCGAGGCTGCTGCCCGGTTCTACGCCGAGACCTTTCCGGACAGCGCGGTGGGCGCCGTCCACTGTGCACCCAGTGACTACCCATCCGGGAAAGAGGGCGACGTGCTGGTGGTGGAATTCACGGTTGCCGGCGTCCCTTGTATCGGCCTCAACGGCGGCGCCGCGTTCAAACATAACGAAGCCTTCTCGTTCCAGATCGCCACCGACGATCAGCACGAGACCGACCGCTACTGGAACGCCATCGTCGGCAATGGCGGGCAGGAAAGCGAGTGCGGCTGGTGCAAAGACAAGTGGGGCGTTTCCTGGCAAATCACGCCGCGCGTGCTGACCGAGGCGCTAGCCGCCGGCGGCGATGAAGCAAAGCGCGCATTTGATGCGATGATGGGCATGAAGAAGATCGACGTCGCCGCGATCAAGGCGGCGCGGCGCGGCTGATTTTCAGCACCAGTTCCTCGGTGCTCAAGGGCTGGGTGAGAAGAACTCGTACCTTGATCGAGCATGCCGTTGTGTACGATGGCTCGGCGCACTTCTAGTCGCAAACAGCGCAACTATCCCGAAATATTGGCGGATGGAATAGATGGCCGGTGCGATGCAGCTCTGGCGTCTTGGTCTCGTCAACCCGCATGTTTGCCGTGGCGATCGCCGCGCGAACCGCCGTCGTGCTAACATATTAACGCGCGCCAAATGCCGGGAGCCCCGAGCCAACTGCCGCGAGGCCTTGCATGAAGGACATCGCAGAGTGGTTAGCATCACTTGATCTCGGAGAATACGCTCAGCGCTTCGCCGAGAATGCGATCGATCTCTCAGTTATCCGCGATCTGACCGAGAATGATCTCGAAAAGCTCGGTGTGCTGCTCGGGCATCGCCGCAAGATG
>DATAOT010000119.1:0-27997 GCA_036265615.1 Aestuariivirgaceae bacterium | reverse complement strand
TGCCCAACATGTCGACAAGCTTGCAGTGAACAAGGTGAAGGCCGATCTATCGTCGCGGCTCGATAGGGTTTGGCTGGTTGTTCTGAAGGGCATCGAATCTCTGGGCGTCGGCAACACATCTGCCGCTCAGAAGGTCGTTTCAAATCGGCTGGCGCAGAATGTCATCAACCGCCTAAACGACGAACCGATCACGTATCCGAATGGCACCCCTGACTTCTTGGGTGACATGCTCGTCAAGGACTTAGGTATCGATTTGGATAATGTGCAGCTTGATGACGGATTCAATGCGCTGCTTAAGGCGGGATTAGATGGCGCATGTAAAACAATCGTTGATAAGAATTATGCAGCGATCGAGCTCGAAATTCTGGCTTCGATCGATTCAAAATTTAAATGGTGGATGACAGCCGTGACCAAGGACGTTAAGGTCAAAGAATTCGTTCACGATTGTTTTGTCCGGGCTGCCAATTATGCGGTTGAGCACCAGGAAACCATCAATCTCGATACTGTCCTAGACAATGTTGCCAATGCACTCAAGGATCTATGCAAGGCGGCAGAGACAAAAGCAGACACCGGATCGGAGCAAGACCTCATCGGGCGCACCCTCGAAGTGTACAAGACCGATGGAAGATTGAGCATGGAGGAACTGTTCCGGCCAAACAAGAACAACCATTTTCCAGATCTCGCCGTCGCGTTCGACATCGCGCGTATGCCTAAGCCGAAGCCACGGCGAACGGATGCGCCGACTGACCTGTAACTGGACATGCAGCTGAGGACCGATCTTGCGCTTGCCCGCCTGCGGGCTCCCGGCCGGGTCGCCTGGGAGGTCGCGTCCGCGCCCGTGCCCTACCCCGCGGCCGTGGCGGCCATGGAGGAGCGGGCAGCGGGGATCGCCGACGGCCGTTCGCAGGAGCTCGTCTGGCTGCTCGAGCATCCGCCGATCTACACCGCCGGGACGAGCGCCAAGCCAAGCGATCTCGTGATGCCGGAGCGCTTCCCCGTGTACCGGACCGGCCGCGGCGGCCAGTACACCTATCACGGGCCAGGCCAGCGGGTTGCCTATGTCATGCTCGA
The DNA here is from genome assembly GCA_036265615.1 of Aestuariivirgaceae bacterium. GTDB lineage: Bacteria > Pseudomonadota > Alphaproteobacteria > Rhizobiales > Aestuariivirgaceae > DATAFF01. Next base: position 26,926 of record DATAOT010000119.1, on the reverse strand, counting down.
TCTGCGCCGCCGCGGCACCGATATCCGCACCTTCGTCGCCGGCCTCGAGCGCTGGCTCATCCTGGCGCTCGCCCGTTTCGGTGTCGCCGGCGAGCGTCGCGAGGATCGCGTCGGCATCTGGGTCAGTCGGCCCGGGCCGCCGCCGCGCGAGGACAAGATCGCTGCCATCGGCATCAGGGTGCGGCGCTGGGTGAGCCTCCATGGCGTGAGCCTCAATGTCGATCCCGACCTCACGCATTTCGAAGGCATCGTGCCCTGCGGCGTGCGCGAGCACGGCGTCACGAGCCTCGCCGATCTCGGCATTCAGGCGACCATGAACGATGTCGATGCCGCTTTGCGCGATTCGTTCGCGCAAGTCTTCGTGAGAATGAACCCGGGTTGAACGCCGGCCTCAGATCTCATTCAGCTTCAAAGCCATACAAACCACGGTCATGAACGGCGGCACGGTGCCGCCTCATCGCAAGAGCGAAGGAAACGACCCATGATCCGCAAGACCCTCCTCGGTATCGCCGCAGCCGCAGCCCTGATGGGTGCTGCCGCGACCTCGGCCAATGCCGGCATCAGCATTGGCATCGGTTATGGCGGCCATGGTTGGGGCCATGGCTGGGGAGGTGGATATGGCTGGGGCGGCGGCTACGGCTATGGCTATGGCTACGAGCCTGTCTATGACGACTGCCGCAGCATGATCGTGGGTTATCGCATGAAGAAGGTCTGGTTCCACGGCATGCCGAAATTCGTGCAGGTGCCCGTCTGGCGGACACGCTGCTTCTGATCACCCGCCTGGGGGACCTCTCCCGTCCAAGGGAGAGTGTTGGGCGGAGTTGGGGGGCGCGGGCAACCGCGACCCCCTTTTGAAGTTGCTTGCAGGCCGGTGGGATGCGTCATACAGGATGTCATGACGCGTTTGCTACAACCAAATGGCGCCCGGTCGTCAGTCGTTATCCATCCAGCTCTTGCACCATACGTTCGAGAAATATCGATCCATCCGCAGCCATCTCTGCAAGGATCGGCGCTCGGGTCTATCGCTAGTAGTTACCGGGTTCTGCCAGGCCTCGCGCCGGTGATCGGCTTTCAATTTTGTGGAAGGCTGTCGGTGCGGCGGGACGGTCGGCTTCAGTTGCTTGGGCGAAGCGGAATCACCGGATTCCAGTCGACGGTGCGGTGGTTTGTTCCAGAGGCCGAAACCCGGAGCATCATCGTTAGGCTTGCGCCCTTCGGCGGCTACATCCTCCTTGGTCAAGCCATGGACGAAATTGCCGATCAGCACGTTGCGCTCGATCACCTCTTGCCGGGAGTTGGATCGATCGAAGATGAGCTGCAAGCCCTCGAGTCGCGCCAAACGGTTGAGCGGATTCAGAGCTGGCTCCTCCAACGAGTCGCGAGTCGAACGCGTGACGTCGATTCCGATGTTGTCGCGGCCTTGAGACTGATGACCGCCACTGGCGGCCGTGAACGCATCGGAGTCATAAGCAAAGAGATCGGGACATACCGCCGGCGCCTGGAGCGCCTATTCAAGGTCCAGGTCGGCGTCGGGCCGAAAGAGTTTGCATCACTCATGCGGTTCAATCAGGTCATCCGCGAAGTCGGTCAATCCTCCTGGGCCGATATTGCTCTTGATGCCGGCTATGCCGATCAGGCTCACTTCATCCGCGATTTCAAACGGCGTACCGGGATGACTCCGACCGAATTCCGCTGCCGCAAGGACGACTGAACCTCAAACAGCTCCATCGCTGTCGCATTTCTTCAATACGATTCTTCGCAGCAACGGCAGACATATGTGGACGGAGCGGCACGGGGCTGCTCCGAGACGTCCTACTGCCGGAGCTCATCTATGAAGCATCGTCTGAATGTATCGGTCATCCTCGAAATGACGCGGCTTGCGTTCGCGAATCAGATGCCGTTCCCTGCCAGCGTCACGGAACTGCAGAAGATCGGCGTTGAGCGCTATACGGCCGACCTCGTTCGCTTGGAAAAGATTCACTATGCGGCTGGCGGAGAGTCGGTCATCGAACCGCTGCCGCTGACCGACGTGCCCGAAATCGCCGAAACCTTCTCGGAACACGCCGTGATCGCTGCTCTGGAGGCTATTCAGGAACGGCGGACGGATTACCCGCAGTTTCTGCGGCAGATCATGAAGGCTGGCTGCACGCAGTACGCGGTCTATCTAGCAGGTCGCAAAACGATCTATTTCGGCCGAAATGGCGAGTTTCACGTCGAGGCCTTTCCCCCTGCAGCGCCCTCAAGGCAGTGACACGGCAATCACATCTCCCTTCCCTCATGGCCGGCCCCCGAGCCGGCCATCCAGGAGAGATGCAAGAAAAGCTGGATGGCCGGGTCAAGCCCGGCCATGAGGGGAAGGTAGCTCGTTCCACCTCAACAATCATGTTCTAGCTGCCCTGGGCCGCCTTGGCCACCTCGGCGGCGAAGTCGCCAGCGTCCTTCTCGATCCCCTCCCCGAGCTGATAGCGGACAAAGCCGGCAAGCCGCACGGGCGCGCCGATCTGTGCCTCGGCCTCCTTCAGCACCTGCGCCACCGATTTGGCCCCGTCATGCACATAGGCCTGCTCGAGCAGCGTGTGCTCCTTGGCAAAGCTCTTGAGCCCGCTCTCGAAGATTCGCTGCAGCACATTCGCAGGCTTCCCGGCATTCTTCTCGGCAAGAATTGCCTTTTCGCGCTCCAGCACTTCCGGGGCGACGCCGCCAAGATCGAGCGCCACCGGATTGCTCGCGGCGATATGCATCGCAAGCTGGCGCGCCAAGCTGGCGAGCTTGTCGGCACCGGCTGTTGATTCGACGGCGACCAGCACGCCGATCTTGCCGAGGCCGGGCGCAATCTGATTGTGCAGATAGCTGCCGATGACGCCCTGCTCGACGCTCAGGACGGCGGTGCGGCGCAGCGTCATGTTTTCGCCGATCGTCGCGACCATTTCGGCAAGCTTGTCGGCTATCCGCTGCCGTGATCCCTGAGAGGCGGTGTCCCGCAATTTTTCGACATCGCCGCCCGTCTTGAGTGCCGCTGCCGCGATGGCGTTGACCATCGCCTGGAAATCGGGATTGCGGGCGACGAAATCGGTCTCGGAATTGACCTCGACAAGTGCCGCCTTGCGACCCTCGACGGCGAGCCCGATCAGCCCCTCCGCGGCAACCCGAGAGGCCTTGCGCGCCGCCTTGGCGATGCCCTTGGCCCGAAGCCAGTCGACCGCAGCCTCGAGATCGCCGCCAGTCTCGGACAACGCCTTCTTGCAGTCCATCATCCCGGCGCCGGTCTTCTCGCGCAGGTCCTTCACCATCGATGCGGTAATGTCGGCCATCTCGTTTGCCTCGTCGTCAGATCATGGTGCGGCCGGAGCGGCACCGGCCTCGCTCGGCGACATGTCGGGCAGAACCTCCGGATGCGGCTCCTCGACCTCGCCCAGATCGGCACCGGCGAGCTGAGCGCTCTGCGAGATGCCCTCGATGGCGGCGCGCGAGATCAGGTCGCAATAGAGGCTGATGGCCCGCCCGGCATCGTCATTGCCCGGAATCGGATAGGCCACGCCCTTGGGATCGCAGTTCGAATCGAGGATGGCAACCACTGGAATGCCGAGGCGGTTGGCTTCCTTGATGGCGATTGCCTCCTTGTTGGTATCGATCACGAACATGATGTCGGGCAGGCCCCCCATGTCCTTGATCCCGCCGAGCGCCTGGTCGAGCTTGTCACGCTCCCGCGTCAGATTGAGGAACTCGCGCTTGCTGTAGCCCTGGGGGCCCTTGCCGCTCAATTCATCGAGGTTGCGCAGGCGCTTGATCGAGTTGGAGATGGTCTTCCAATTGGTGAGAGTGCCGCCGAGCCAGCGCGAATTGATGTAATATTGCGCCGAGTTCTTGGCCGCCTCGGCGATCGGCTCCTGGGCCTGGCGCTTGGTGCCGACGAACAGCACCCGACCGCCGCCGGCCACGACGTCGCGCACGGCCACCAGCGCCCGGTGCAGCAGCGGCACCGTCTGGGCCAGGTCGATGATGTGGATCCCGTTGCGGGCGCCGTAGATATAGGGCGCCATTTTGGGGTTCCAGCGATGGGTCTGGTGACCGAAATGCACGCCGGCTTCGAGCAGCTGGCGCATGGAAAAATCAGGCAATGCCATGCCTTGGCTTCCTTCTCCGGTTAAGCGACCGCGGGCGGATGTGACCGGGGTTTTCCCGGCACCGGATGGACGGAGCGCTATGCGGGAAAAAGCCTCCCATGCGCACCGGCCGCCATCCCGCGTGTGGATTGACGAGGCGGCCTATAGCCGAGTGCTCGGTCAAGATCAAGGCAGAAGGGAGGGGGCAATAGGCAATAGGCAATAGGCGGTGAACAGTGCTCTTCCCTACTGCCTACTGCCTACTGCCTATTGCCTCCTACAGATCCTCGACCGCCTCGACGCCGGGAATCGCCTTGATGGCCCCCTTCAGCGCCGGGGTGACGGTGAACTTGTTGCCGAGGCCGATCCGCGCCTCCCGGCCGTTTTCCAGCGGCAGGACGAGATGCACGGGCGAGCGGCCGCGATTGCTCAGCCGCGCCGCAACGGAATCCAGCGCCGAGGGACCGGCAAGATAGATGGTGAGGCCTGCCGACAGCCCGGCGCTGACCTCATCGAGAGGCTCCACGCCTTGCAGGCGGAGCTTCACATCCTCGCCATCGACATCGGCCTCCACCTTGATGATGAGAGCCTTGCCGAGTTCCAGCAGGTCGCGGCAGGTTGCAAGCGTGTCCGCGAAGCACACCGCCTCGAACTGACCGGTCGGATCGGAGAAGCCGATGAAGGCGAAGCGGTTGCCGCTGCGCGACGAGCGTCGCTCCTGGCGATAGGTGACGGTGCCGATGAGCCGCGCCGCCTCCGCTCCCTTGAGCGCCTTCTCCCGGAACAGCGCATAGCTCTCCGCCCCGAGCCGGGCAAGGAGCGGCATGTAGTCGTCGAGCGGATGGCCCGACAGATAGAAGCCCACTGCATCGAACTCGTGCCCCAGCCGTTCCATCGGGGTCCACGCCGGCAGTTTCGGCAGCGGCAGCGCCTCGGTCGGTCCGCCACTCGCCATGAACAGATCGACCTGCCCCGCTTCGTTCTCCGAGCTGGTCCGGTTCGCTGTCGCCAGGATCGCCTCGACTCCCGCCAGCACCTCGGCACGGTTGCGGTGCAGCCGATCGAAGGCGCCGGCCTTGGCCATGCTCTCGAGCGCCCGCTTTGTGAGGATGCGCGGATCGACCCGCCGTGCGAAGTCGCCCAGCGTTCTGAACGGACCGTCGCCGCGAACCGCCTCGATATGCTCGACTGCCGCGCGGCCGACGTTCTTGAGCGCCGCCAGCGAGTACAGGATCTCGCCGTCGCGCACCATGAATTCGACCCCGCAGCTATTGACCTCGGGCGGCCGGATCGCGACCTTGAGCCGCTGCGCCTCGCGCCGGAACACCTGCAGCTTGTCGGTGTTGCCGAGGTCGAGCGTCATGGAGGCGGCCAGGAACTCGACCGGGTGATTGGCCTTCAGATAGGCGGTCTGATAGGCAACGATGCCATAGCAGGCGGCGTGCGACTTGTTGAAGCCGTAGCCCGCGAACTTGGCGACCAGCTCGAAAATGTAGTCCGCCTGCGCCGCCTCGACACCCTTGGCTTCGGCCCCGGCGATGAATCTCTCCTTCTGAGCCTCCATTTCGGCCTTGATCTTCTTGCCCATGGCCTTCCTGAGAAGGTCCGCCTCGCCGAGCGTATAGCCCGACAGGACCTGGGCGATCTGCATGACCTGCTCTTGATAGACGATGACGCCGTAGGTCTCCTTGACGATCGGCTCGAGCCAGGGATGGAGGAAGTCGGGCGGCTCCTCGCCCTTCTTGCAGGCGATGAATTTCGGGATGTTGTCCATCGGCCCGGGACGGTACAGAGCGACGATGGCGATGATGTCCTCGATGCAGTCGGGGTGCATCTTACGCAGCACATCGCGCATGCCGGAGCTTTCCAGCTGGAAAACCCCTACCGTGTCGCCGGCCCCGAGCATCCGGTAGACCCCGGGATCGTCATAGGGAATTGCGGCAATGTCGAAGTCCGGCCTGTGGGCGCGGATCAGCCTCTGCGCCTTGTCGATCACCGTCAAGGTTTTGAGGCCGAGGAAGTCGAACTTGACCAGTCCTGCCGGTTCCACCCATTTGAGATTGAACTGGGTTGCCGGCATGCTGGAGCGCGGGTCGCGGTAGAGCGGCACCAGCTCCTCGAGCGGCCGGTCGCCGATCACCACGCCGGCGGCATGGGTCGAGGCGTGGCGGTAGAGCCCTTCGAGCTTCTGGCCGATTTCCAGCATGGTCCGGACAGTCTCGTCGCGGTCGCGCTCCTCCTTCAGGCGCGGCTCGCCCTCGATTGCCTGCTTGAGGCTGATCGGATTGGCCGGGTTCATCGGGATGAGCTTGCACAGCCGGTCCACCTGGCCATAGGGCATCTGCAGCACCCGGCCGACATCGCGGCACACGGCCCGCGCCTGCAGCTTGCCGAAGGTGATGATCTGCGCCACCTGTGCTGCGCCGTATTTCGCCTGCACATAGGCGATGACCTCGTCGCGCCGGTCCTGGCAGAAATCGATGTCGAAGTCCGGCATCGTCACCCGTTCCGGATTGAGGAAGCGCTCGAACAGCAGCTTGAAGCGCAACGGATCGAGATCGGTGATGGTGAGGGCGTAGGCGACGAGCGAGCCCGCGCCCGAGCCGCGCCCCGGCCCGACCGGGATGTTGCGGGCCTTGGCATATTTGATGAAGTCGGCAACGATCAGGAAATAGCCCGGAAACTTCATCTCGATGATGACGTCGAGCTCGAATTCGAGCCGTTCCCGGTAGGCCTCGACGCTATGGCCCGGCGCCGGACCGTGCGCCGCCAGCCGTGCCGCCAGCCCCTCCCGCGCCTGCTGGCGCAGCTCTTCCGCCTCGTCGCTCGAATAGACGGGGAGAATCGGCGCCCGCGGCAGCGGCCGGAAGGCGCAACGGCGGGCGATCTCGGCGGTGTTGGCGATGGCCTCGGGCAGATCGGCGAACAGCGCCGCCATCTCGGAGCCAGGCTTGAAATGGTGCTCCGGCGTGAGGCGCCGCCGGTTCTCGGCGGCGATGACCTCGCCTTCGGCGATGCAGATCAGGGCATCGTGGGCCGCGAAATCGTCACGGGTGGCGAAATAGGGCTCGTTGGTGGCGACAAGCGGCAGGTCGAGCGCATAGGCGAGGTCGATCAGGCCGCTTTCGGCCTGCGCCTCGGCCTGGAGCCCATGACGCTGCAGCTCGACATAGAGCCGCCCGTCGAAGATCGCGGCGAGCGTGACAAGGCGGTTGCGCGCGAGCCCCGCCTGGCCATCGACGAGTGCCTGGTTTACCGGCCCGGCCGGACCACCGCTGAGGCAGATCAGACCCGCCGAATGCGTCTCGAGAAGACTGAGTGCCAGATGCGGCTCAGCGGTGTCGGCGCTGTCGAGCCAGGCCCGGCTGGTCAGCCGCATGAGATTGGCATAGCCCCGCGCATCCTTGGCGAGAAGCGCCAGCACCGGCAGCCGCCGCGGCACTGCCGTCCGCTGCGCCGGCCCTTCCGTCTGGTCGCCGAGATCGACCCGCATCGTCGCACCGATGATGGGCTGGATCCCCTTCCCGGCCAGCACCTCGGAAAACTCCAGAGCCCCGAACAGATTGTCGGTGTCGGTCAGCGCCAGCGCGGGCATGTCGTTGTCGAGCGCGAGCTGGGCGAGCTGCTTCACCGGCAGCGCCCCCTCCGAGAGCGAGTAGGCGGAATGCGCGCGCAGATGGATGAACGGCCTGGCGGCCTCGGCCGAGCTGTCTGGCATCGCTCCTGTCTAGCAAAACCTTGCGACCTGACGAAACAATTGTTCCCGTTCTGTCCCAAGAAAACTGCTGCAGCGCTGCTCCCCTCCCCCTGGTGGGGAGGGTGGCCGAGCACAGCGAGGCCGGGTGGGGGGCTTGGAATTTGGGCGATCCCCCCACCCCCTCCCCCCGTCGGGGGGAGGGGTTCAAAGCATGGTCCTACCCCACCAGCCCACGCAGAAAGGCGGCCAGATTGTCGGCCAGGAAGTCCGTGAGATAACCGCCTTCCTGGACGATCACCGTCGGCAGGTTCATGGTCGCGATGTTGACCGCCATGTCCCCGAACCCGGCGGTGGTGACCGCCCCGCCCCGGAGCGGGTCGGCCTCATGCGCGTCCAGCCCGAGCGCCACGACCAGCACTTGCGGCCCATAGCCCTCGATCGCTGCGAGCGCATGCTCGAGTGCCCCGAGCCACACCGCGTCGTCGCTGCCGACCGGCACCGGGATGTTGATGTTGAACCCCTGGCCGTCGCCCTGCCCCGTCTGATGCTCATGCCCGTAGTAGAACGGATAGAAGTCCCGCGGATCGGCATGGATGGATACTGTCAGCACATCGGCGCGGCTGTAGAAGATGGCCTGGGTGCCATTGCCATGATGCAAGTCGAGATCGAGGATCGCCACCCGGTCATGGCGTTCGCGCAGCGTCTCGGCGGCGATCGCGACATTGTTGAGATAGCAGAACCCGCCGGCGCGGTCGGGATAGGCGTGGTGTCCCGGCGGCCGGCACAGCGCATAGGCGTAGCGGTCTCCTTCCATCACCAGCATCGCCGCCGTCAGCGCCGTGTCGGCGGAGGCGCGCACCGCCTTGAACGTGTCGGCAAGCAGCGGGCAGGAGAAATCCATCATGTGCCAACCCGCCCGGCCGAGAATGTGCCGCGGATAGGTGGCCGGCCGTTCGAGCGGCCTGAGGCTTGCGACGAGCTCCGGGAAGGCCTCCTCGTCGCTCGCCCATTCGCCATGGGCCGATTCGAGAAACTGCAGGTAGCGCCGCGTGTGCACACGCAATATCAGCTCGCGCGGGAAATTGCGGGCCGCATGAATGCCGATGCCGGCCTTGCGCACGCCTTCCATGAGACGGCGCGCCCGCGCCGGCACCTCCGGATAGGGAACGACGTTGCCGCGCGACAGGAACCGGGTCGGCACATGACCCGACTGCGCATGGTGAAACACGGCTTTCACCCGCCGACCTCGACCAGCTGCCCCTTGTCGAGATGAAGAATGCGGTGCATGCGCTGAGCCAGTTCGAGATTGTGGGTCGCAATCACCGCGCCAAGCCCCTCCTCCTGGATCAGTCGGAGAAACTCGGCATGGACGTGGCCCGCCGTGCGCGGATCGAGATTGCCGGTCGGCTCGTCGGCCAGCAGCAGGAGCGGCCGGTTGGCCAGCGCCCGCGCGATCGCTACCCGCTGCTGCTCGCCGCCGGACAATTCCGCCGGACGATGGCCGAGCCGGGAATCGAGACCGAGGCGCTGCAGGAGCGCCGTAGCGCGTTCCGCCGCTGCCTTTTTCGCCGCGCCGGCGATGAGCTGCGGCAGGATCACGTTCTCGAGCGCCGAAAATTCCGGCAGGAGATGATGGAACTGATAGACGAAGCCGATGCCGAGCCGGCGGATGCGGGTCCGCGACAGGTCGTCGAGCGTGCTGCAGTTTCGCCCGGCGATGAACACCTCGCCGGCGGTGGGCGCCTCGAGCAGACCGGCTATGTGCAGGAGCGACGATTTGCCGGCGCCCGACGGGCCGACCAGGGCAACGATCTCGCCCGGCCGGACCGCCATGCTGACATGCTTGAAGATGTCGAGCTTGATCCCGCCCTGCGCGAAGGCTCTCGCCACGTCGCGCAGCTCGAGGACAGTCTCTATCGGCGCCTTCATCGGCTCACTCGTAGCGCAGCGCTTCCACCGGATCGAGCTTGGCGGCGCGGCGGGCAGGATAGAGCGTCGCAAGGAAGGACAGCACCAGCGACATCACCGCGACCATCACGGTCTCGTGGAGATTCATCTCGGCCGGCAGCTTCGAGAGATAATAGAGCTCGGGCGAGAACAGCTCGGTTCCCGAGATCCAGGAGAAGAACTGGCGGATGCCCTCGATGTTGAGGCACACCACGACCCCGAGGATCAGCCCGGCGATCGTCCCGGCCACACCGATGGCCGCCCCGGTCATGAAGAAGATCCGCTGCACCGAGCCGCTGCTCGCCCCCATCGTCCTCAGGATCGCGATGTCGCGGCCCTTGTCCTTCACCAGCATGATCAGCCCCGAAATGATGTTGAGGGCGGCCACCAGGATGATCAGCGTCAGGATCAGGAACATCACGTTGCGCTCGACCTGGAGCGCATTGAAGAACGTCTCGTTGGTGCGCCGCCACGACAGGAATTGCAGACCCGTGGTCTTGTCCTTCATGCCGGCGATCCGCTCCTCGACGGCGTCGGGCTTGTCGACCATCACCTCGATGGCGGTCGCGCCGTCCTCCTGGACGAAATATTCCTGCGCCTCCGCGAACGGCATGTAGACCACCGAGTTGTCGTAGTCCGACATGCCGATGTCGAAGATCGCGACCACCGGATAAGCGCGGATGCGGGGCGCTGACCCCATCACCGTCTCAGGTCCCTCGGGCGAGATCAGGGTGAGATTGTCGCCGAGCGAAACACCGTGCTTCCACGCCATGCGCCAACCGATGGCAATGCCGCCTGTTTTGTCGAAGCCGTCGAGCGTGCCCCGAAGCTTGCCATTGTTGACCGACGGCAAGCTCTTGAGGTCCGCCTCGCGCATGCCGCGGACCAGCGCCCCGGTGGCCTGGCGCTGCGACGACACCATCACCTGTCCTTCCACATAGGGGATGGCGCTGGTGACGCCGGGTGCGGTCCTGAGCGCCGCCGCCGCCGCATCAAAATCGGCGATCCCGCCGGCCCTGTCCGCCAGCACCGTGACATGGCCCGTGAAGCCGAGAATCTTGCTCAGGAGCTCGGTGCGAAAGCCGTTCATCACCGCCATGACGATGATGAGCGTTGCGACCCCGAGCGCGATGCCGACGAAGGAGAAGCCGGCAATCACCGAGATGAAGCCCTCCTTGCGGCGGGCCCGCAGGTAGCGCGCGGCAATCGTGCGTTCGAAGCCGCTGAACGGCGGCGCTTCGCCGACCTCCTTCACGAGCGCCCTCCGAGCCGCGCCGCCACCGCCTCGAACGGCACCATCTCGCGCTCGCCCGTCCGCCTGTTCTTGAGCTCGACGACGCCGTCCTTGAGGCCGCGCGGCCCGACCACCGCCTGCCATGGCAGCCCGATCAGGTCCATCGCGGCGAATTTGGCCCCGGCCCGCTCGTCGCGGTCGTCATAGAGCACCTCTGTGCCCTGCAACAGGAGGCTCTGATAGAGCCCGTCTGCCGCCCGGTCCGTCTCGGCATCGCCCGACTTCAGATTGATCACGCCGACCCGGAACGGCGCCACCGGTTCCGGCCATATGATTCCGGCCTCGTCATGCGAGGCCTCGATAATGGCGCCGACCAGCCGCGACACGCCGATGCCGTAGGAGCCGGAAAGCACCGGCGTCATCTTGCCGTCGGGCCCTTGCACGAACGCCCCGAGCGGCTCGGAATATTTGGTGCCGAAAAAGAAGATGTGACCGACCTCGATGCCGCGGCCGGTCAGCTGCCGCGCCTTGGGCACCCGGCGGTCGAACTCGGCCTGATCGTGCTTGTCGTCGGTCGCTGCATATTTGGCGGTGAAATCGTCGACGATGCGGCTGACCGCTGCGACATCGTCATAGTCAATGTCGAAGGCCGACCAGTCCATGTCGTAGAAGTCGCGATCGAAGAACACCGCCGATTCACCGGTGTCGGCGAGGATCAGGAACTCGTGGCTGTCCTTGCCGCCGATCGGCCCGGTCTCGGCCCGCATCGGGACCGCCTTCAACCCCATGCGCGCAAAAGTGCGCAGATACGACACGAACATCTTGTTGTAGGAATGCTGGCCGCCCTCGCGCGTCAGATCGAAGGAATAGGCGTCCTTCATCAGGAACTCGCGGCCGCGCATCACGCCGAAGCGCGGTCGGACCTCGTCGCGGAATTTCCACTGGATGTGGTAGAGGTTCCGCGGCAGGTCCTTGTAGCTCTGCACGCCCTGGCGGAAGATTTCGGTGATCATCTCCTCGTTGGTCGGACCATAGAGCATGTCGCGGTCATGCCGGTCCTTGATGCGCAGCATCTCCTTGCCATAGGCCTCATAACGCCCCGACTTGCGCCACAGATCGGCCGACTGGATGGTCGGCATCAGCACCTCGAGCGCTCCCGCCCGATCCTGCTCCTCGCGCACGATCTGCTCGATCTTGCGCAAAGCCCTGAGGCCCAGCGGCAGCCAGGAATAGCTCCCGGCGGCTTCCTGGCGGATCATGCCGGCGCGCAGCATCAGCTTGTGGGAGACGATCTCCGCCTCCTTGGGGTCGTCGCGCAGGATTGGCAGAAAATATCGCGAAAGTCTCATGGCGGTTGTGCTGGCAGGTTGTGCTGGACGTCTGTGCCGGCCGGTTGTCGGACGTCAGGCTTATAGACCGAAGAGCGTTCCCCCTCAAAGCGCCACTCTGCCCTTGCGACAATGAAATCGCACGATCTGTGACGATTCAGTAATGACAATTCCTTGGCGTCTGCTAGAGTTGGCGGCAATTGAAAAGGCATGGACAGTCTCGGTTCGATCACCGATCCAACGGTGGCGAGCGGTCCAAGTCTGGGGAGGAAGAGAAGTGTCCGGCGCGCCACGACCGAGGTCGGAGTGCCGCAGCCGCCCTCCTCCCACGGAGGCGGGTAGAGACCATAAGAACCCAAACTTGGAGCAAGGCTTAGGCCTTGCTCTTTGCTTTTGGAGGGGGCGCTGCGAACCCTTGACCCCGCGGAACAAAGCGTCCATCTGACCCCGCTATGGCTTCCCGCATCCCGACCATAGGCATTGTCAGCCTTGGCTGCCCCAAGGCGCTCGTCGACAGCGAGCGCATCCTGAGCCGGCTTTCCGCCGAGGGATACCGCTTTTCCCCTGATTACCAGGGCGCCGACGCGGTCATCGTCAACACCTGCGGTTTCCTCGATTCCGCCAAACGCGAGTCGCTCGAGGCCATCGGCGAGGCGGTCGCCGAGAACGGCCGGGTGATCGTCACCGGCTGCATGGGCCGCGATGCCGATCAGATCCGTGCCGCCCACCCTTCAGTGCTGGCGGTGACCGGCCCCCAGGCCTATGAGGAGGTGGTGTCGGCCGTGCACCGGGCGGTGCCGCCGGCCCATGATCCCAAGCTTGATCTGGTGCCGCCGCAAGGCCTGAGGTTGACGCCACGGCACTATGCCTATCTGAAGATTTCCGAAGGCTGCAACAACCGCTGCAGCTTCTGCATTATCCCCTCGCTCCGTGGCGATCTCGAGTCGCGGCCGGCCGCCAACGTTCTGGCCGAGGCGGAGCGGCTGGTGCGGGCCGGGGTCAAGGAGCTGCTCGTCATCTCGCAGGACACCTCGGCCTATGGCGTCGACCTCCGTTACGCCACGAGCCGGTTCCGCGGCCGCGCGGTGCGGGCCAAGTTCATCGACCTGTGCCGCGAGCTTGCGACCTTCGGCGTCTGGGTGCGGCTGCATTACGTCTACCCCTATCCGCATGTCGACGACGTGCTGCCGCTGATGGCCGAGGGAGGGATCCTCCCCTATCTCGACATCCCCTTCCAGCACGCCTCGCCGCGGATTCTCAAGGCGATGCGCCGGCCGGCCAGGCAGGAGCAGCTCCTCGAGCGCATCGCCGCCTGGCGGCGGGTCTGCCCCGATCTCGCCATCCGCTCGACCTTCATCGTCGGTTTCCCGGGCGAGACCGAGGAAGACTTCCGCTTCCTCCTCGACTGGCTGAGGGAGGCAAGGATCGAGCGCGCCGGCTGCTTCAAATTCGAGCCGGTGGCCGGCGCGGCCGCCAACGCCCTCGACGGCGCGGTGCCGGAGGAGGTGAAGGACGAGCGCTGGCACCGCCTGATGACAGTTCAGAATGCGATCTCGGCCGAGATCATGGCGCGGAAGGTCGGCCGCCGCATCGAGGTGCTCATCGACGAGATCGATGCCGATGCCGGCGTCGCGGTCGGCCGGTCGGCCTGGGATGCGCCGGAGATCGATGGCAAGGTCATCCTCCCCGACGAGCCGGCGCTTCGCCCCGGCGATCTGGTCAAGGCCGAGGTGTTTGGGGCCGGCGATTACGACCTCATTGCCCGGCGCGTTTAGAGCGGCTCCAAGAGCCGCGCCGGGATCAGCCCGCGCACCGCATTGCCGACATGGAAGCCGTCCGCCAGGTCATCGAGAGCAAGGCGCTCCTCGCGCGCCGTTCCGGAGGCGAGCAGGCTCTCCCGCAGCACTCCGGGCAGCAAGCCGCAATCGAGCGGCGGCGTCAGCAGGATGTTCCCGCGCCGGACGAACACCGAAGTGATTGCCCCCTCGCACACCTCATCCGCGCCGTTGAGAAAAAGCGCTTCGTCCGCCCCTGCATCCCTGGCCGCGGAACGCGCTGCGTCATAATGCTGGCGCGCCGTCGTCTTGTGGCGGATCAGCGGATCGGCGGGATCGAGGCGGATCGCGGCGACCGCCACCGTCCAGATGACGCCGTCCGGGATGGCCGCCTCGGGCGAGACTGCAAGCTCGGCCACGCCGTCAGGCTTGAGGACCAGCCGCAGCCGCAGGCGGTCCTCGCCGGGCCGGCCGACCGCCGTTGCGATTTGTCGGCGGACCTCGTCGACCGAGAGCGCCAATCCCAGGGCAGCCGCCGATCGCTCGAGCCGCGCCAGATGGAGCGGCAGCAGCGGCATGCCCCGCTCACGCGTCCACAGCATGGTCTCGATCAGGCCGAGACCGCGATGCTGTCGTTCAGGAACCGGGCTTTGAGAAGGCATTCCTCATATTCTGTATCGGCGCGGGAATCGGCAACCAGGCCCGACCCGACATTGAGCAGGAAACGGTTGTCCGGCAGGACGGTGAGCGTCCGGATCGCCACGTTGAAGCGCATGCTGCCGTCTGCCGCGATGCGGCCGATCGCGCCGCAATAGACACCGCGCGGCGTCGCCTCGAGCTCGCGGATGATCTCCATCGCCCGGATCTTCGGCGCCCCGGTCACCGAACCGCAAGGGAAGAGGCCCGCCAGAATTTCCCGGATCGAGAGAGCACCGGCGAGCTCGCCCTCGACGGTCGAGGTCATCTGATGCAGCGTGTTGTAGGTCTCGACGGTGAAGAGCTGCGGCACCCGCACGGTGCCGATCCGCGACAGCCGTCCGATATCGTTGCGGAGCAGATC
Organism: Aestuariivirgaceae bacterium; assembly: GCA_036265615.1. Lineage (GTDB taxonomy): Bacteria > Pseudomonadota > Alphaproteobacteria > Rhizobiales > Aestuariivirgaceae > DATAFF01. The sequence continues at coordinate 11,782 of DATAOT010000119.1, read as the reverse complement.
GACGATCATCAGGTTTTCGGCGCGCTGCTTCTCGTCCTCCTTGAGGTCGCGGGCGATCATCATGTCCTCATGCGGCCCGAGACCCCGCCGCGCCGTCCCCTTCATCGGCCGGCTGCGGACCACCCCGCCCTCCAGCTCGAAGAACAGCTCGGGCGACAGCGACAGGATGATCTCCGGTCCGAGCGCCACGACGCCGCCATGTGCCACCGGCTGCCGCTTCCTGAGGACGCGGTAGAGCCCGAGCGGGTCGCCATCGAGCACGCCGTTCAGCGGGAAGGTCAGGTTGATCTGGTAGACATCGCCGGCGGCAATATAGTCGCGCACCCGTTCGAAGCGCGTCGCATAGGTCTGGAGCGACCAGGCGGGGTCGAGCCGGTTCACGACCGCCCGCTCGTCGCCGGCGGGCACATCGCCTGCCCGAGCCGCTGCGAATGCGCCGAAGCGGATCAGGGGGACCTGGCGGTTGTCCGGCAGGAGCGGCGCAAGGCGCGGCTCGAACAGATAGCCGAGCTCATAGGCCAGATAGCCGGCAAGCTCGAGGCCTGACCGCCGCAGGCTCTCCATTCGGTCGAGGACCTTGAACGCTTCCCGCGGCGTCGATGCCGACAGGATCTCGACCGGCCGCTCGAACAGGAGCGTTCGGCCGGACAGGCTGTCATCGAGGCAGACGAAGGGTGCCGCACGGGTCATGTACCGAAGAGGTATAGTCGAATGCCTCTCGGCTCAAGAGCAGGCATTAGGCAATAGGCAGTGAACTGTGACTTTCCCTACTGCCTACTGCCTACTGCCTACTGCCTACTGCCTACTGCCTAAAGCGGAATATTGTCGTGCTTCTTCCAGGGGTTCTCGAGCGTCTTGTGGCGCAGCGCCGAAAGCGCCCGGGCGATCCGCTTGCGGGTCGAATGGGGCATGATCACCTCGTCGAGAAACCCCCGCTCGGCGGCCACAAAGGGATTGGCGAAACGCTCCTCGTAATCGCGGATCCGGCGGGCGATCCGCTCAGGATCCTTGAGCTCCGAGCGGTACAGGATCTCGACTGCGCCCTTGGAGCCCATGACGGCGATCTCGGCCGTCGGCCAGCCGTAATTGACATCGCCCCTGATGTGCTTCGACGACATGACCACATAGGCGCCGCCATAGGATTTGCGGGTGATCACTGTTACCTTGGGAACCGTCGCCTCGGCGAAGGCGAACAGGAGCTTAGCCCCATGCTTGATGAGCCCGCCATATTCCTGGGCCGTGCCCGGCAGGAAGCCCGGCACGTCGACGAAGGTCACGATCGGAATGCCGAAGCAGTCGCAGAAGCGCACGAAGCGCGCCGCCTTGCGCCCGGCGTCGGAATCGAGCACTCCCGCCAGCACCATCGGCTGGTTGGCGACGAAGCCGACGGTACGCCCCTCGATGCGCCCGAAGCCGACAATGATATTGCGAGCAAATGCTTCCTGGATTTCAAAGAAGTCTCCGTCATCGACGACCTTGAGGATCAGCTCCTTCATGTCATAGGGCTGATTCGGATTGGCCGGCACCAGCGTATCGAGCGACATCTCGAGCCGATCGGCCGGATCGCGCGACGGGATCTCCGGTATCGGCGCCACGTTCGAGGACGGCAGGAAATCGATGAGCCGGCGCATCTGCAGCAGCGCCTCGAGATCATTCTCATAGGCCTTGTCGGCGATCGACGACCTGGTGGTGTGGACGCTCGAGCCGCCGAGCTCCTCGGCCGTGACGGTTTCGTTGGTCACCGTCTTCACCACATCGGGCCCCGTGACGAACATGTAGCTCGTCCCCTTCACCATGAAGATGAAATCCGTCATCGCCGGGGAATAGACATCGCCTCCGGCGCACGGACCCATGATCACCGAGATCTGCGGAATGACCCCCGATGACAGGACATTGCGCTGGAACACCTCGCCATAGCCGCCGAGCGCCGCCACCCCCTCCTGGATGCGGGCGCCGCCGGCGTCGAACAGGCCGATGATCGGAGCCCGGTTGCGCAGCGCCATGTCCTGGATCTTGATGATCTTGCGCGCATGCGCCTCCGACAGCGAGCCGCCGAACACGGTGAAATCCTTGGCGAAGACATAGACCGCGCGGCCGTTGACGGTGCCCCAGCCAGTCACCACGCCGTCGCCCGGGATCTTGGTTGCTTCCATGCCGAAATCGGTGCAGCCGTGCTCGACGAACATGTCGAATTCCTCGAACGAGCCCTCGTCGAGGAGCAGCTCGACCCGCTCCCGCGCCGTGAGCTTGCCGCGGGCGTGCTGCGCCTCGATGCGCTTGGCGCCGCCGCCGGCCCGCGCCACCGCCCGCCGCTCTTCGAGCTCTTTCAGGATTTCCTGCATCGCTTCTGTCCTTTCAAATCAGCTCGAGCAGCCTTGCGGCTGCGAGGAACTCGATCTCCTGGGCGGCCCGGCGCTGCATCGCATCGGCATCCTCGCCCCATTGCGAGATCTGCCAGTCCTCATCGACATGTGCCGCGCTCCAGGCTTCCTGCGGAGTGATCCGCCCCTCTGCAAGCGCCAGCGCCAGGATCGCCGATCCCGTCAGCGTGGTGATGGCATGGAGCGCGATCAGACGGAAAGGGTCCTGCGCCGCGAGGAGTCGCGAAAGAGCCTCGAGCGTTTCGGCCGGCTGCGGCCGTGGCATGACCCCGACCACCGTCTCGAATCCCGTGCCGAGAAGGCCGGCCGCCCAGGCGAGGATCGGGTCGAAGCCCTTGGCCTGCTGCACCGCCAGCGCGACGGGCGACTCGGCGCGGTAGCACAGGAGGTCGCTCCCGGCATAACCGGCGATTTCGCTGATGGCGCGCGAGGGATCGGGCGTCACGAGATCGATGGCGCCATGAGCAAGCCTGGTGAGCGGCATGGTCGTCGGCACGAGGTCCGGCCCCTGCGACTGCCATTCTTGAGCCAATGCCTCGGCCAGCGCCCGGCTCGGCAGCTCGAGCCGCCGCCGCTGCGGGGTCATCACCGGCTTGTCGTCGAGCAGCAACGCATGGGGCGGGCCGTCCTCGGCAATGGCGGCAGTCTCATAAAACCGTCTCATCCCGGGTCGCTCCTCTGATCGAAGCCGAGCGTCTCGAAGGTGGCCTGCATCGTATCGGAGAGCGGCGCCGCCACGGACACCGGCTTGCCCGTCCGGGGATGGGGGAAGACGATCCGCCGCGCATGGAGATGCAGCCGGTTGGCGATTGCCGCCGGCACCGCCCGGTCGCCGCCATATTTGTCGTCCCCCAGTATCGGATGGCCGATATGCGCCATATGGGCCCGCAATTGATGCTGCCGTCCGGTGCGCGGCATCAGCACGACGAAGGCGAAGGCCTGCCCCGCCTGATCCGCCGTCCGATACAAGGTCACTGACCGCCGGGCCTCCTCCCGGCCGGTCCCATCCCGCACGCGATCCCCCTTGAGGCCGGACAGTTTCAGGAGCGGCATGTCGATGATGCCGTCGCGGGGATGCGGCACGCCCTGGACCACCGCCCAATATTCCTTCTCGACCTTGCGCGTGGCGAACAGCCGCCCGAGCGCCGCCGCCACATGGCGCCGCCGCGCCACCACCAGGACCCCCGAGGTGTCGCGGTCCAGTCGATGCACCAGCCGTGGACGTTCGCCAAGCTCGCTCGCCCAGGATTCCAGGAGCCCGTCAACATGCCGCGATGTGCCGGTGCCGCCTTGAACGGCGAGCCCGGCCGGCTTGTTCAGTACCAATATGTCCTCGTCGCTATAGAGGACCATCGCCTCGAGCAGCGCCCGCTCCTTCGGCTTGAGCGGCGCCGCGGCGGCCGGCGGCGCGTCGCGGACTCCCTTCGGAAAGGCGAGCGGCGGCAGGCGCACTTCCTGGCCGGCGGTCACGCGTGCATTGCCCTTGACCCGCGCCCCGTCGAGACGCACCTGGCCGGTCCGCAGCAGCTTGTTGAGATAGGCGTTGGTGAGCCCCGGAAATCGCAGGCGGCACCATCGGTCGAGCCGCATGCCTTCCTCCTCCGGCTTGACCGCATGGAGCGTGGCGGCCGTCATGGCGCGCTCAACCCCGCTCTCGAAGCGCCAGCCGAACTGATGTAAGGATGGCCCCCATGGGCTGGTCGAGACATGGCAGCGGCTTTCGCCGCCGAGGGTATCATCACGGCAATCTCAGGGAAGATCTGATCAGGGCGGCCCTCGATCTCATCGCCGCCAAGGGGCCGGGCGGCTTCACCTTTGCCGAGGCGGCGCGGGCAGCCGGCGTCAGCCCGGCAGCACCCTACCGCCACTTTCGGGACCGCGATGCGCTCCTCGCCGATGTCGCCCAGCGCGGTTTCGAGAGCTTTGCCGCCGAGCTCGAGGCCGCCTTCGAGCAGGCCCGCGCGAGCCCGCTTGCGGCGCTCGAGGCGGTCGGACGGGCCTATCTGGCCTTCGCGCGGCGCGAGCCGGCCCTCTATGCCGCGATGTTCGAGGCCGGCGTTCCGCCCGACGCCACGCCCGGGCTGCAGCATGCCGCCGACCGCGCTTTCGCCGTCCTGCGCCGGGCTGCCGAAGCGCTTTGCCGCACGCTGCCCGAGCGGGACCGCCCGCCGGCGCTGATGATGAGCCTCCACATCTGGTCGCTCGCCCATGGCATCGCCTCGCTGTTCGCGCGCGCCGACAATACCGGCCGCGCGACGCCCATGTCGGCCGAGGACCTGCTCGAGGCCGGTGTCCTCGTCTATCTGAGAGGGCTCGGCATCACGGCCGCGGTCAGTTCGACGGCACCCCCACCGTCGCAATGACGGGAAAGTGGTCCGAGCCGGCGCTGTCCCCGATCAGCGGCTCCTTGAGAACACGCAGGCCTGGCGACAGGAAGATGTGGTCGATCCCGAGCTGCGGCAAGCCGAAGAAGGACGGCCAGGACGGCAGCCAGGTGATCCGGTTGAGACCGCTCGACAGCGAGAACTGCCGATTGAGCCGGGAGAACGGGGTTGCATTGAAGTCGCCCATCACGATCTTGCGGCCCTCGACCTCGTGCAGCATCGCGACGAGCTCGTCGAGCTGCTTCTGCTGCGTTCGGTACCAGGGCGGCCGCACCGTGTGCACGGCGATGATGTTGAGGCCGTCGAACGCCCCGCCGAGCCTGATCTTGATCAACGGCGGCCCGGCCCAGGTGCCGCGAACATCCACCGCCGAGATCGGGATTTTCGACAGCAGCAGCATATGGCAGTCGGCGACCGTCATGCACTCGGCCCGATAGGGATAGCGGGCTGCCAGGCGATCGGCTGCCGGCTCCTTGTCCGGACCGAACTCGATCAGCGTCACCACGTCGGGGTCCTGGCGCTCGACCTCGTTCGCGACTGCATTCCAATCGGTGTTCGACAGATGGACATTGAACGTCATGAGCTTGAGCGGGCTCTCGCCGGCGTCCGCCGCATAGGCGGGCATCGCCGCGATGCGCTCGCTTTCGTGGCGCGCGAAAAACCCGATTCCGGCGATCCCGGCGAGGATCAGGGCGGCCGCAAACGTCAGACGCAGCCCTGGCAGGAGGGACGCGACGAGAAACGCTGCGGCGGCGACGGCGAGCTGCGGTGTGAAATTGGTGAAGACGTCGAGCGACAGATAGAGCCGCGACAGGAACCCCGCTGCCAGTGCCGCCAGGGCCCCCGTCAGGCCGAGGATGCACAGCAGCCGGCTGGCGCGGTGGCGCGGTTTCCGGCGCGGCTTGACACTTTCCGGCACGCTTGCCGGGGGCAGATCCATGTGGCGCGGCGGCGCCAATGGAACGACGACCGGCGCCCGCAGCGGCGCCCGCGCCTTCCTCCCCGGCAGCACCGGAACGTGGCGCGACCCACCCGACTGACCAAAATGAACTGCCATTACCTTCCTACGCCCCTCTGACCTGACTTACGCCGAGTCCACCCCAAGCTTCCGGCGCACCAGCGCATTGACGGCCTGAGGATTGGCCTTCCCGCCGGTCGCCTTGATGACCTGGCCGACGAACCACCCGGCAAGGTTGGGCTTGAGCTTCGCCTCGGCCGCCTTGCCGGCATTCGCCGCAATGATGTCGTCGACCGCGCGCTCGATGGCCGTCATGTCGGTCACCTGTTGCAGCCCTTTCGACTCCACGATCTTACGCGGATCTTCGTTACCAGAAAGATAGTATTGCCACACATCCTTGGCGATCTTGCCGGAGATCAGGCCGCTCTGGACCATTTCCACGATGGAGCGGCTCGCCGCCGCGGTGGCCGGCAGATCGGCAAGGCTCCTGCCGTCGCGATTGAAGGATCCGCGCACCTCGTTGAGCACCCAGTTGGCGGCAAGCTTCGGATCGACACCTTCGCGCACCGTCTCGAAATAGTCCGCCCATTCCTTCTCCGCGACCAATGTGCCTGCGTCATATGACGAAAGCCCGTGGTCGCGCATGAACCGTGCCTTCTTGGCATCCGGCAGCTCGGGGAGCGAGGCGCGGATCTCCGCGATCCAGGCCTCGTCGAGCTCGAGCGGCAGGAGGTCGGGATCGGGGAAGTACCGGTAGTCATGCGCCTCCTCCTTGCTGCGCATCGACCGGGTCTCGCCCTTGCGGGCATCGAAAAGACGGGTTTCCTGGTCGATCGACCCGCCGTCCTCGATAATGCCGATCTGGCGCCGCGCCTCGTACTCGACCGCCTGGCCGATAAAGCGGATGGAGTTGACGTTCTTGATCTCGCAGCGCGTCCCGAGCGGCTCGCCCGGCCGCCGCACCGAGACGTTGACGTCGGCCCTGAGCGAGCCCTGCTCCATATTGCCGTCGCAGGTGCCGAGATAGCGCATGATGGTGCGCAGCTTGCTCACATAGGCCTTGGCTTCCTCCGCCGAGCGCATGTCGGGGCGCGAGACGATCTCCATCAGTCCGACGCCCGACCGGTTGAGATCGACGAAGCTCAAGGACGGGTGCTGGTCGTGGAGCGATTTGCCGGCGTCCTGCTCGATATGGAGCCGCTCGATCCTGACCTCGATGCTGTCGCCGTCCGGCAGATCGACGATCACCACCCCCTCCCCGACCACCGGCTGCTTGTATTGCGAGATCTGGTAGCCCTGCGGCAGATCCGGATAGAAGTAGTTCTTCCTGTCGAACACCGAGCGATGATTGATCGTGGCTCGCAGCCCGAGACCGGTGCGCACCGCCTGCTCGACGCAACGCCGGTTGAGCACGGGCAGCATCCCGGGCATTGCCGCATCGACGAGCGACACGTGATCATTGGTCGCTCCGCCATAATCGGCCGACGCGCCGGAAAACAGCTTGGAGCGCGAGAGAATCTGAGCATGGACCTCCATGCCCACGATTACCTCCCAATCGGCGGTGGCGCCCTTTATGAGATCTTTTGGTCGCGCATTTCGCTCAGAAAGTTGCATTTTTGCCACATAAGCTCGCGGTGAATCGACACATTTCGTACCGAGTCGCACCTCTTGCTGCAAGGCTGCTGTAGACAAACACCCTCCGATTGTAGGACAAAGGGAGTGTAATCCATTGCAGTCGGGGGCAAGCGATGAGCGAATGGACGATCGAGCGTGCGGGGGAATTCCTCCGCCATGGACGATGGTTTGCACAACAACCTGAGGAATTCTGCGCGGCCGTGCTGTCGCGGTCGGCCATCCGAACCTTTGAGGCGCATCAGCGCATCTGTCACAAAGGTGATCCGCCATCCGGCGTCTATTCGGTGCTCGAAGGCCAGGTGAATCTGGTGGCCGAACGCGAGCCCGGCGCCAGCCTGTTTTACAATTTCATCGAGCCGGGAAGCTGGTTCGGCCAGGGCAACTGCCTCGACCGGCAACCGGTCCTGCTCGATGCGGTGGCAGCCCAGCGGTCCGTGGTGCTGCACTTCCCGCTGGCCGAGTTCGATGCCGTGCTGGAGCGCCATCCGGCTTATTATCGCTGCTGGGCGCTCATGCTGAGCGAGGCCTGGCGCACCACGCTGGGGCAATATCTCGATTCGAAGGCCTTCGAAGCCCGCCGCCGGGTCAATCAGGAGCTTTTGACCCTGGCGACCCGTGTCGGGCAACCCTACGGCGACGGCATCCGCCTCAAGGTCAGGCTGACCCAGAGCGATTTCGCCTCGCTCGTCGGGGTGACGCGTCAATATGCCAGCCGGTTCATCGGCGAGCTGCGCGCTGCCGGGGTGATCGACTGGCGCGGCAGCATGATCGCGGTCAAGGATGTGTCGCGCCTGAGCGAGATGGCCGGTCTATCCGCCAATTGAGCCGCATAGGGCGTTGCCAACCGCGGCTCAGCCGCTCTGCCTGAGCCGCGCCAGCGCCTCCTCGATCTTGGCCTTGCGGGCGAGGAGCGCCGCCTGACGCTCTCGCGCCTCCTCGATCACCTCCTCTGGCGCCTTGGCCACGAAGCCGGGGTTGTTGAGCCGGCCGGAGATGGCCGCCATGTCCTTCGCCGTCTTGTCGAGCTCCTTGCCGAGCCGCGCATGCTCGGCGGCGATGTCGATGAAGCCCGACAGCGGCAGCGCCGCTATGGCGCCTTCCGCCACGATCTGCGCCGCGCCGGCGGGAGCGGAGTCGCTGAACTCGATGCGGTCGAGCCGCGCCAGCCGGGTGATCTCGGTCGCCCAGGCATCGGCCCGCCTCTTCACCTCCGGCGTCGCCCCGACGAGCACGCATAGGATGCGGGCACCAGCCGGAACATTCATCTCGGCGCGCACCGAACGGATCTCGGAGATGAGCTTGATCACCCAGTCGATTTCCGCTGCCGCCGCCGGATCGCCAAGGCCCTCGGCCGACGGCCAGCTCGAGTCGATGAGCATGGTCTCGCGCTTAGGTCCGAGCGTCGCGGTCTTGTCCCACAGCTCCTCGGTCATGAACGGCATGAAGGGATGGAGCAGAACCAGTATATGGTCGAGAACGTAGGCTGCGACCTGGCGCGTTTCGGCCGCAGCCGCCGGATCGCTGCCGCCAAGCACCGGCTTGATCAGCTCGATGTACCAGTCGCAGAACACGTTCCATACGAATTGATAGAGCGCGCCGGCCGCATCGTTGTAACGATGGCTGGCGATGCTGTCGGTAACCTCGCGATTGGTCCTGCCGATCTCGCCGAGGATCCAGCGATTGACCGTCAGCCCAACCGTGGCAGGCTCGAAGGCGGGGTCGCGCCTGCAGTCCTGCATTTCGAGGAACCGCGCGGCATTCCACAGCTTGGTGCCGAAATTGCGATAGCCCTCGATCCGCGAGGTCGAAAGCTTGATGTCGCGGCCCTGCGCCGCCATTGCCGCCAAGGTGAAGCGCAAGGCATCGGCGCCGTAGGCGTCGATGAGGCTCAGCGGATCGATGACATTGCCGAGCGACTTCGACATCTTCCGCCCTTTGTCGTCGCGCACCAGGGCGTGGATATAAACGGTGTGGAACGGCACCGCCTTCATGAAGGCGAGACCCATCATCATCATCCGCGCCACCCAGAAGAAGATGATGTCGAAGCCGGTCACCAGCACGTCGGTCGGGTAGTAGCGCTCGAGCTCAGGCGTCTGATCGGGCCAGCCAAGGGTGGAAAAGGGCCACAGCGCCGAGGAGAACCAGGTGTCCAGCACGTCCTCGTCGCGGGTCAGGTTGGTGCGCGTCCCGTAATGGCGGGCGGCATCGGCAAGCGCCAGGTCCTCCGACTCTTCGACGAAGATCGTCCCGTCCGGGCCGTACCAGGCGGGAATCTGATGGCCCCACCACAGCTGACGCGAAATGCACCAGGGCTGGATGTTGCGCATCCACTCGAAATAGGTCTTCTCCCATTGCTTCGGCACGAAGGACGTCGCCCCAGCTTCGACCGCTGCGATCGCCGGCTTCGCCAGAGTCGCGGCATCGGCATACCATTGCTCGGTCAGCCACGGCTCGATCACCACGCCCGAGCGGTCGCCATGCGGCACCTGATAGACATGGGGCTCGACCTTCTCCAGCAGACCTGCCTCTGTCATTTTATTGACAATGATGTCGCGCGCTTCGAATCGGTCGGCGCCATGCAGCCCCATGATCAGGGTCACCAGGTCCTCGCTGCGCGGCACGCCGGCAACGAAATCGGGATTGTCCCGCAGCGCCATCGTGCCGTCGGCGGCAAGGATGTTGACCATCGGTAGATTGTGCCGGCGCGCCACCTCGAAATCGTTGAAGTCGTGCGCCGGGGTGATCTTGACAGCGCCGGTCCCCTTCTCGGGATCGGAATAGGCATCGGCGATGATCGGGATGCGGCGGCCGACCAGCGGCAGAATCGCATGCTGCCCGACCAGATCGCGATAGCGCTCGTCGTCGGGATGGACGGCGACTCCGGTATCGCCCAGCATCGTCTCGGGCCGGGTCGTGGCGACGGTGATGAACCGATCGGAACCCTCGATCGGATAGCGGAAGTACCAGAGCTGGCCTTTCACCTCGACGTCCTGGACCTCGAGGTCGGAGATGGCGGTCAGAAGCTGGGGGTCCCAGTTGACGAGCCGCCTGTCCTTGTAGATCAAGCCTTGCTTGTAGAGCTGGACGAAGACCTTGATGACCGCCCGCGACAGGCCCTCATCCATGGTGAAGCGTTCGCGCGACCAGTCGCAGGAAGCCCCAAGCCGCCGCAGCTGCTGCGCGATCTGGCCGCCGGAATGGTTCTTCCACTCCCAGACGCGGCGGACGAACGCCTCCCGTCCCATCGTCCTCCGGTCAGTCCGGTTCTCCAGCCCCAGCAGCCGCTCCACCACCATCTGGGTGGCGATGCCGGCATGGTCGGTACCGGGCTGCCACAGCACGTCCCGCCCTTTGAGCCTCTCGAAGCGGCAAAGGATGTCCTGGATCGTGACATTGAGGGCATGGCCCATATGCAGCGATCCCGTGACATTGGGGGGCGGCAGCACGATGGTGAACGGCGCCGCATCCGGCCGCATGCCGCAGCGGAAGGAGCCGGCGCTTTCCCACCGTTCATAGATGCGCTGCTCGCTCGCAGCTGGATCGTAGGTCTTGTCGAGCATGGGTGCTTGTGGCGCGTTTCAAGGCTTGGGTTTAAACACCACGCCACGGCAGCTTTCAACTGCTAGCGCCCGCCGCGCCGCGCCACCCGCTCGATTTCCTCGCGCACCAGCCGCTCCACAACCCGCGGCAAATGCTCGTCGAGCCAGCTTTTCAGCATCGGCCGCAGCACCTCGCGGGTGATGTCCTCGATCGAGCGGTTGCCGGCGGTTGCCTGTGCCACGATCGTGTCGGCCAGCCGGTTGAATGCGCTGGCGGTGGCGACGCTCGCATCGCTGGACAGCATTGCCGGCTGGTCCGAAGCAGCGTGCCTGGGCGGATAGCCGGGCTGCGCCGGCAGCCAGGCCCGCCCCGGCTCAGGGCCATGGCCCGAATAATCGTCGCCCGCCAATCCCTCGGACGTGGCGGGCTCGCCATAGCCGTAATGGGCCTCGTCCGCCAACGGCGCCGGCTCGTCATAACTGGCCAACGGATCGTAGGTTGCCGGATCGCTCTCATAGCCATTGGCCAACGGCGGTCTGGGCGGCCCTGAGCGGGAGTAGACGATGTCGTCGAGGGCCGATGGCCCATGAATGGGCTCATCGCGCAGCATCGGTTGCCCGCGGAAACTGTCATAGGCCGGCGCCGGCTCCGGCACCGCCTGGCCGCCGGCGCGTGCCAGGGCCTCCTCGAGCCGCACATCGCCGCCAAGGATGCCGGCAAAGCCATTGTCCTGGCTCGACAGCGTCCGCGACAGCCGGTCGCGGGTCATCGACAGACTGGCCAGCCGGTTGCGCAGCGCCAGGAAATCATCGGTGCGCGCCGACAGCGCACCGGGGCCGGAGGCGGCCGGCGCCAGGCTCACCCGCATCTCGCGCATCGACCCC
>DATAOT010000118.1:0-9904 GCA_036265615.1 Aestuariivirgaceae bacterium | reverse complement strand
GACAGCCCGATCCGCCGGACCCCGCCCTTGGGCGTCGCGCCGATCGCGGCCATTTCCATGAGCGACGACCACAGTCGACCGGCGTTCACGCGCACGTTGGTGGTCATCAGTGGCCTCTTGGGGTCGGCGGACGGAAGCGGCGGACCTTAGCCCGGTACCGGATCGCTGGACAAGTTGTGGCGCCGTTCTGCAACCTTCGATTCACCACCAAATCATCATTTCGATTACAAGTTGCGTCCTCTCGGCTATTCCATCCCGCGACGAAACAATTCGTCGCTCATCAATCAGGGGAACAACAAATGAAGAATCTGGCTCGGCTGCTCAAGGATGAATCGGGTGTGACGGCGATCGAATACGGGCTCATTGCTGCCGCGACCGGGCTTGCGCTGGTGGCCGCAATGCCGCCGATCAAGGCCGGCTTGACCACCATATTCGGCGAGGTTTCAAGCACGCTCAGCGCGAAATAGATCACATATGCCTTCTCTCCGCCCTGCCCAGGCGGGGAGAAGGCTTTCCAATATCAAGACCTTGGACTTGATTGAATGGTCAGTCAGAATACCATTGCACGATGAATGAACGGCTTCATCGGGCGGCAGCATGACCGACAATCTCGTTCCCCTCTCCTCCGGGCCCCGCAAGGCCTCCAAGGAGGTTCGTCGCCAGCAATTGATCGAGGCCACGATCGATACCCTGGCCCGCCGCGGCTATGCCGCAACGACCCTGGCCGACGTCGCCAGGACTGCCGGGCTTTCCGGCGGAATTGTCAATTTCCACTTCGAGAGCAAGGAAAAGCTGCTGGTCGAAACCCTCAGAGCCTTGGCCGCGGAATACCGCACCAATTGGCGAAGCGCCCTCGCCATGGCCGGCAAACGCCCGGCCGAGCGGCTCGAGGCGATTCTCTCGGCCGATTTCAACGATGTCGTCTGCACGCCGCGCAAGCTCGCCGCCTGGTGCGCCTTCTGGGCCGAGGCCCAGAGCCGCCCGACCTACCTCGAGCACTGCAGCGCCAACGACGAGGAATATCAGGAGACCTTCACCCGCATCGTCGGGGAGATCATTGATGACGGCCAGTATCCTTATGATGCCGCCCGCATCGCCAGGGGGCTCGAAGCCATGATGGAGGGCATCTGGCTCGACATGATGACCATGCAGTCGCCGATCACCCGCGAGGAAGGGCTGAAGACGGTGTTGGCGAGCCTCGCCGCTTTCTTCCCCCGGCACTTCACGCCGGAAGGTGCTCGCGCATGACTGGGGCCGCCCTCGCCGATGGCGGCTCTCCCTTCTCGCTGCCTCCCGAAGCCGCGCAATGGGCGAGCCGGGTCCGCGCTTTCGTCGAGCAGGAACTTCAGCCCTATGAGCGACATGCCGAGCTGAACCAGGGCAGGCTGCCGGACGGCGTCGCGGAGCGCCATGAGCGGCTTGCTCTGGAACTCGGCCTATCCCGCATCGACGTGCCGCGTGAATTCGGCGGCCTTGAACTTTCGATGCTCACCCAGGTCGCCATTGCCGAGGAACTCGGGCGCGCCACCAACGCCCTGTCCTGGTGCTTCCCGGAAGCGCAAGCCTGGATGTTCGAAGCCTTCGACGCCGCCCAGATCGATCGTTATGCCTTGCCGATGACGCGCGCCGAGCGTCACCTCTGCTATGCCATCACCGAGGAGCACGCCGGCTCCGATCCCTCCGCGATCGCCACCACCGCCATCCGCGACGGCGATCATTACCTGCTTTCCGGTGAGAAATGGCACGTCACGAGCTTCAACCTGGCCGATACGGTCATTGTCCAGGCGAGGCTTGGCAACGGGCCCAATGCCGGAGCGATGAGCCTGTTCTTCTGCCCGACCCAAGCGGCGGGCCTGTGCGTCGTGCGATCGCCGGCCTATGCCCATACCTACAACCACCATCACCCGGTGATTGCTTTCGAACGCGTTCGGGTGCCGGTCACCGACCGCATCGGCAGCGAAGGCGACGGCATGACCTTCACCAATGCCTGGTTCCGCCGCGAGCGCCTGATGATCGCCGCCCGATGCTGCGGTGCCGCCGGACGGCTCATCGAAACGGGCCTGGATTTCGCCCGAAACCGGCTCGTGTCGGGTCGTCCCATAGCCGACTATCAGCTGATCCAGGCCATGCTCGCCGACAGTGCAGCGGAGCTTCATGCGGCAAGGCTCGTCACCCGTGAGGCGGCGGCGGCCCATGATTGCGGTCTCGACCTCAAGACGCTTCATGCCCGCTGCTCGCTTGCCAAGCTCAATGCCAGCGAGATGGCCTGGCGCGTGGCCGACCGGATCGTCCAGATCTTCGGCGGCCGCGGCTATATGCGGGAGAATGTCGCCGAGCGATATCTGCGCGAGCTCCGGGTCGACCGGATCTGGGAAGGGACCAGCGAAATTCAGCGCCTGATCATCGCCCGCGCCCTCCTGAAGCGCGGCCTTGACAGCGTCATCGGTTGAAAACTGATCGTTGAACAAGGCCGAAAAAGCTTTCAGACTTGAGCCCACGACAAGATGCGCAAAGAGAGAGGTGCGTATGAGTGTTCTTGACCGGCGCACAGCGCTGAAAGCGGGCGGAGCCATCTTGGCCGCCCCCTTCCTGGCCAGGACCGCTTGGGCGGAAGACACGGTGCACGTCTATAACTGGACAGATTATATTGGCGAAACCACGCTCGACGATTTCCGGAAAGCGTCCGGCATCAAGGTGGTCTACGACACCTATGACTCCACCGAATCGGCCGAGGCGAAGCTGCTCGCCGGCAGGACAGGTTATGACGTGATCCTTCATTCCGGCTCGACTCTGCAGCGCTTCGTCGAGGCCGGCGTGTTCCAGAAGCTCGACAAGTCGAAGCTTACCAATTGGAAGAACCTCGATCCCGCGATCCTGAAGATCATCGAAGGCTGGGACCCCGGCAACCAATATGGCGCACCCTACATGTGGGGCACCGTCGGGATCACCTACAATCTCGACATGGTCAAGCAGCGGCTGGGCGACAAGGCGCCGCTCTCCTCGCTCGACATCCTGATGAAGCCGGAATACGCCTCCAAGCTCGCCGACTGCGGCATCAGCGTTCTCGAGAGCCCGGGCGACGTCGTCCCGATGGTCCTCAAATATCTTGGCAAGGATCCCGACACCACCAACCCGGGCGACTTCGATGCGGTTGTCGAGGCCTTCAGGCCGATCCGCAAATACATCAAGACATTCGATGCCTCCAATTATCTCAACGCACTGCCCAATAAGGAGCTTTGCGTCGTCAACGACTGGTCGGGCGACTATGCCACCGCCAAGACCCGCGCCAAGGAGGCGGGCGTCGAGCTCAATCTCGCCTATTACGTGCCCGACAGCGGTGCCCCAGCCTGGTTCGACCTGTGGACCATCCCGAAGGATGCACCGAACGTCGATAACGCCCATAAATTCATCAATTACCTGCTTGATCCTGAAGTCATCGCCAAGTGCACCAATTTCACCAACTACGCCCACGCCAACATTCCGGGGCTCAAATATACCGACAAGGCGGTGCTTGATGACCCGGCGGTCTTCCCGACGCCTGAGATCAAGGCCAAGCTGTGGACCCCGAAGACCTTGTCGACCAAGTTGGAGAGAGCCCGCACCCGCGCCTGGAGCAAGATCAAGACGGGCTGACCTCGATGGGTGAGGGCACGGCGCAGCGCTTCGTCAGCATCGAGCGTGTGACCAAGCGCTTCGGCGAATTCACGGCCGTCGACGACATCAACCTCGCCATTGAGCGGGGTGAGCTGTTCGCCCTGCTCGGCGGTTCGGGCTGCGGCAAGACCACGCTTCTGCGCATGCTGGCCGGCTTCGAGCAGCCGACCTCCGGCCGCATCCTCATCGACGGCGAGGACATGGCAGGGGTTCCGCCGTATGCGCCCCGTCAACATGATGTTCCAGTCCTATGCGCTTTTCCCGCATATGACCGTCGAGCAGAATATCGGCTACGGGCTGAAGCACGAGCCGATGACCGCCGCTCAGCGCCGCGCCCGCGTGGCCGAGATGCTCGATCTCGTGCAGCTCGAGGGCTATGATCGGCGCAAGCCACATCAGCTTTCCGGCGGCCAGCGCCAGCGCGTGGCATTGGCGCGCGCTCTCGCCAAGCAGCCGAAGATCCTGCTGCTCGACGAGCCCTTGGGCGCCCTCGACAAGAAGCTGCGCGAGGCGACCCAGTTCGAGCTGATGAACATCCAGCACAAGCTCGGCATCACCTTCATCGTGGTGACCCACGACCAGGAAGAGGCGATGATACTCGCAAGCCGCATCGCCGTGATGGACCGCGGCAAGATCCGCCAGATCGGGACCCCGACCAATGTCTACGAATTTCCCCGCTCGCGCTTCGTTGCCGACTTCATCGGCTCGATCAATCAGTTCGAGGGGATGATCGAGGACGTCGAGCGGGACCTCGCTGTGATCGATGCGCCGGAGACCGGCGGCCGCATCATCGCTCAATGCGTCGACGGAGTGGCGAAGGGCTCAGCCGTCGCCGTGGCCGTGCGGCCGGAGAAGATTCAGATCGAAAGGATGAGGCCGGCCACCAGCGTCAACGCCTTTCGCGGCAAGGTGCTCGATCTCGGCTATTTCGGCAAGGATTCGCTCTATCGCGTCCAGCTCGACTCCGGTGCGATCCTGAAGGTCAACCGCGTCAACGACCGCCGCGCCGGCGAGAGCGAGCGGGTCGCATGGGAGGACGAGGTCTGGCTCTCTTTCGAACCGCAATCGGCGATCGTGCTGAGGGAGTAGGCGATGGCGCAGATTGCGGCCTCAGACAGGCTTGCCACGACTGAGCTCCCTCGAGAAGTGCCCGCCCGCCGCGGCTTCCGCCAATGGCTCGACCGCAAGGCCTGGCGGGACACCATCATCGCCATCCCGTTCTTCTGGCTCCTGCTGTTCTTTCTCCTCCCCTTCCTGATCATCTTCGTGATCAGTCTTGGCGAGGCGACGATCGCCCAGCCGCCGGTCCAATTCGCTGCCCAATGGCCCTATGTCAGCTTCGACAACTATCGGCTTCTCGCCTCGGACTCGATCTATGTCAGCGGCTATCTCAACTCGCTCGTCTACGCCACCATCTCGACCTTCATCTGCCTGCTGATCGGCTATCCGATGGCGCTCGCGATCGCGAGGGCCCGCGGACCGAGCCGCAACCTCCTGCTCCTACTCGTCATCCTGCCCTTCTGGACCTCGTTCCTGCTCAGGGTCTATGCCTGGATGGGACTTCTATCCAACAACAGCTGGTTCAACCGCGGCCTCACCTGGCTCTACAATCACACCCTCAACTTCGGTCCGCCGCTCAATGCCATCCCGATGATGAACACCGATTTCGCCGTCATTCTCGGGATCACCTACAGCTATCTGCCGTTCATGGTGCTGCCGCTCTATGCCACCCTTGAACGGCTCGACCTCACCCTCAACGAAGCCGCCATGGACTTGGGCTCGCGACCTTTCGAAGTGTTCAAGGACATCACCTTCCCGTTGTCGGTTCCAGGCATTATCGCCGGCTCGATGCTGGTCTTCATCCCGGCGACCGGAGAGCTCGTCATTCCCTCGCTCATGGGGCGGGCCGACAGCCCGATGATCGGCCGGGTGATCAATGACGAATTCGGCCTCAATCGCGACTGGCCGGTGGCATCGGCCATCGCTGTAGCGCTGCTCATGATGCTGGTCGTCCCGATCATGATTTACAATCACTACCAGTCGCGCGCCGACGCTGCCTGAGGAGCGATGACGTGAGGCAGCGCTCCCTCTTCCTCCTGACCTGCCTGCTTTTCGGCTACGCCTTCTTCTACATCCCCATCCTCTCGATGATCTTCTTTTCTTTCAACAAGTCGCGGCTCGCGACCGTCTGGGGCGGATTCTCCACCGAATGGTATGGGCGCCTCCTTGCCAATGACCAGGTCATCGCCGCGGCACTCCTGTCGCTCAAGATCGCCCTGATCAGCGCCACGCTCGCGACGCTGCTCGGCACCATGGCCGGCATGGCGCTCGCCCGCTTTCGCCGCTTCCACGGCCGGACCCTGTTCTCGGGCCTGGTGTCGGCGCCGCTCATCATGCCCGAGGTCATCACCGGCCTCTCGATGCTCCTGCTCTTCGTCTATATGGAACAGCTGATCGGCTGGCCGAATGGCCGCGGCGTCACCACCGTGACCATCGCCCACACCACCTTTTCCCTGTCCTATGTCGCCGTCATCGTGCGCTCGCGGCTGGTCGCCATGGACCAGTCGCTCGAAGAGGCGGCGATGGATCTCGGCTCGAAGCCCGTCCAGGTGCTGTTCGACATCACCCTGCCGCTCATTGCCCCGGCCATGATTTCCGGCTGGCTGCTCGCCTTCACCCTGTCGCTGGACGACGTCGTCATCACCAATTTCACCAATGGTCCCGGCACGACGACCCTGCCCATCTACATCTGGGGCAAGATCAAGCTCGGCGTCACGCCCGACATCAATGCCCTTGGCACCCTGATCGTGGCGGTGGTGGCGGCCGGCGTCCTCATTGCCGGAATCCTCATGGTCCGGGCCGATCGCCGTCGGGAACGCGACATCCAGCAGGCCATTGCAGCCAATAAATGACCGAGGTGGCGCTGCCGATTCGCCCTTCCGAGGGGAGAAAATAGGCGTCGCCTGAATTGAGTTCGGACCTTATATACGATCTCAAATCGGCACTTGTTCTGGATGCATCAAGGAGGAACGGATGGCTGTCAGGGTGGCGATCAACGGATTTGGGCGGATCGGACGCAACATTCTTCGCGCCATCGTCGAGAGCGGTCGCAAGGACATCGATGTCGTGTCCCTCAACGACCTCGGACCTGCCGAGACCAATGCCCATCTCCTGCGCTTCGACTCGGTCCATGGCCGGTTTCCCGCCGAGGTCAAGGTTGATGGCGACTCCCTGGTGGTCGAAGGCCGCAAGATCCGGGTCACCGCCATCCGCAATCCGGCCGAGCTGCCGCATCGCGAGCTCGGCATCGACATCGCGCTTGAATGCACCGGCCTCTTCACCTCGCGCGACAAGGCCGCGGCCCACCTCGAGGCCGGCGCCCGCCGCGTCCTCGTCTCGGCACCCGCCGACGGTGCCGACCTGACCGTCGTCTTCGGCGTCAACCAGGACAAGCTCGAGCCCTCCCACAAGGTGGTTTCCAACGCCTCCTGCACCACCAATTGCCTCGCCCCGGTCGCCAAGATCATCCATGAGGCTGTCGGCATCGACAAAGGCTTCATGACCACCATTCACGCCTATACCGGCGACCAGCCGACCCTCGACACCATGCACAAGGATCTCTACCGGGCGCGCGCCGCGGCGCTGTCGATGATCCCGACCTCGACCGGCGCCGCCAAGGCGGTCGGGCTGGTCCTGCCCGAGCTCAAGGGCAAGCTCGATGGCGTGTCCATCAGGGTGCCGACTCCCAATGTCTCGGTCATCGATCTCAAGGTCGTCACCAGGCGGGCGACGTCGGTCGAGGAGATCAATGCCGCCGTGCGCAAGGCGGCGGCCGGCCCGTTCAAGGGCATCGTCACCACCACCGACCAGCCCAATGTCTCGATCGACTTCAATCACGATCCCCATTCGGCAACCTTCGCCATCGATCAGACCAAGGTGATGGACAGCAATTTCGTGCGGGTCCTGGCCTGGTACGACAATGAATGGGGCTTCTCGAACCGCATGTGCGACACCGCCGCCGCCATGGCCAGGCTGGGCTGACCCGGCATGGCCCGTCCGATTCTGATTGCGCCCTCGATCCTCTCGGCCGATCTGACGCATCTGGCCGATGAGGTGCGCGCCATCGATGCCGCCGGGGGCGATTTCATCCATGTCGACGTCATGGACGGGCATTTCGTGCCGAACATCTCCTTCGGCCCGATCATCGTCGAATCGATCCGCCCTCTCACCAGGAAGGTCATCGACGTGCATCTGATGATTGCGCCGGCCGATCCCTACATCGAGGCCTTCGCCCGTGCCGGCTCCGACATCATCACCGTCCATGCCGAGGCCGGTCCCCATCTCGATCGCTCGCTGCAGATGGTCCGCTCCTTCGGCAAGCGCGCCGGCGTGTCGCTCAATCCCTCCACCCCGGAAAGCACGCTCGACTACCTGCTGGATCAGATCGATCTCGTCCTCGTCATGTCGGTCAATCCCGGCTTCGGCGGTCAGGCCTTCATACCGGCCATGACCGGCAAGATCGCCCGCGTCCGCCAGATGATCGGCGACCGCAAGATCCACCTTGAGGTCGATGGCGGCATTTCGCCCTTGACCGCCGGCGAGGTTGCCGCCCGCGGCGCCGATGTCCTGGTCGCCGGCTCGGCCATCTTCAAGGGTGGCGCCGGATCCTATGCCGCCAATATCGAAGCCTTGCGCCGGGCAGCGATTGCCGGAGCGGCGAGGCCGTAGACCACCTGCTGCCTGCTGCCCTACTTCGCAATATAGATGGCCTCCTGCACCTGCGACTTGATCGCCTCGAACGCCGTTGCGAGGCGGGAGCCGGTCGTGGCATCGAAGAACAGCTTGTTCGGGTCCGAGGCGCAACCGCGAAGCCTGGCGACGGTTGTCGCATCGTCGAGATCCAGGGCGACGGTGGCAACCGTGATGCCCGCCGCCTTGGCATTGCGGCACAAGCTTTCCAGATTGCGTTCGCCATCTTCCTTCGTTTCGCTGCCAGCGCGACCGAAGGCCTGCTCGGTCTGATTGCCATCCGTGAGCAGGACCAGGACCTTCATCGTGTTCTTGTCGGTTTCCGGGACACCCTCTGTGAACGGCGCATTGGACGACAGCACGTGCCAGCCGAATTCGAACCCGAGCGCGATATGGGTCCAGCCATAGGGTGTCATTCCCTGCAGCTGCCGCTTGACTGCCGCGTGATCGCTCGACAACGGCTTGACCGCCAAACCGTTCAATTCATAGCGCTCGCGCGGCCATGAACTGTACTTCGGATGCAAAGGCTGACCCCATTTGCTGTTGTCATCCTTGGGATCGGGGGTCGCGACCATGGTGTTGTATGGATATTTGCGGTCCTGCGTGCAGCCTGTCCATGTCGTTCCGGCTTTCTGGCCCACCACCATCGACCCCGGCAGGCTTGTCCACACATCGTGCGAAAATGGCACCAGCGCGAATTTCACATGCCTTGCACCCTCGCCGGCGGTGAGATCATCGATCATCCCGGTGGCGGCATCGCGCATGGTGAGGTATTTCGCACGACCGCCGGAGGCCGGCGGATCGCTCATCGAATCCGAATAGTCGAGCACCAGCGCGATCTCGGCATTCTTCTGCCCGGGGATGCGGATCTCCACGCTCGCCCCGACATCCATTTTGGCAAGGCCCGCCAGCTTCATGAAGCTGGTCGGGAGCGCCGCTATGGCGCTTGCCCGCACGGTCTGGTTCGCAATCGTGATCCGCGGCACCGCCTTGACGCCGAACCGGCTCCTGAAATTGGCCGCGAAGGCTGTCTCGCCGAGCGTGATCCGTTGTGCATCGGTCAGGCTTCGCGATGCCGCGGCGGCAAGCGCCCCGGCGTCCAGCGCCGACTGCATCTCGGTCTTGAGATCGAGTGCCCGCTGTAGTCGAGAGCGAGACCGCCGGCCATGATGAATGGAACGACCGAGACCCCGAACATCAGCGCGACGGCGGCGCGCTCGTTCCTGCCGAACCGTGTCAGCCATGCCGAAATCCGCCCCATGTCCAAAATCCCTTCCGTGGCCAGGGCCCGTCCCGATCTGGAACAAGGCGCACATGCTTCGGAAGCAGCTCTGCAACCTTAGGGCCATGAGCTGGCCGTGGTGCATTGATCGTGGGTTGATTCAGAACGGCCGCCGGGCCCGCATGGCGGCGATCAACGTGCCCTCGTCAAGATAGTCGAGCTCGCCCCCGACCGGGACGCCATGGGCAAGCCGCGACACCGCGATCCCCCGTTCCTTGA
>DATAOT010000117.1:0-26740 GCA_036265615.1 Aestuariivirgaceae bacterium | reverse complement strand
ATCCGCCGTGGCGTTCGAACCGGTGTAGACAGGCAGCACCGCATTGTTCTGGCCAGCCGTGAGCCGCGCGATCCCGAGCGCGGTCACCATCATGGCAAGGGTCACGATGAACGGCTGCAGGCGACCGGCAACGATGATGATGCCGTTGATCGCACCGAACAGCAGGCCAACACAAGGGGTTACTAGCAGGACGCCCCAGACACCGAACCCAGTCTGGACCTGCGGCAGGGTGAAGGCGAGTGCCGCTGCCGCTGCTAACAGACCGGCTAGCGTCGGAAGTACAAGTCGACGCTTCGGGCGGAGGACGGCGTGCCCGGTCGAGGCCTCGCCCGCGGCACCCCGAGCAAGATTGCTGGACGCGAAGCGCACCAGCGCGCCGGCAACGATCACGGCGACGAGCGCAAAGGCCGGAAGTCCCATCACCGCCGAGGGCGTCCAGCCCGGCATGGTTAGAAGCATAGCGCAGACCACAGAACAGATCGCCATCAACGACCCAACCGAGAGATCAATCCCGGCAGTCAGGATCACGCCCGTCATTCCGGTCGCAATCAGGCCGGTGATCGAGACCTGGCGCAGCACGTCGAGCAGATTGCCATAGGACAGGAAGATGTTGCTGCCCTTTGACGTGATCGGCGAGCTGAGCATCCCGATCAGGAAGATGAGGGCGAGGCCCCAATAAAGCTTGGTGCGCGAGAGAAGGCGGAGAACTTTCACGCTGGCCTCCCCGCATCGGTGCGCGTCCGCGGCGCGGCCAGCCGCATGATCGCCTCCTCGCTCGCCGCGTCTCGGGTCAGCATGCCTCGCGGTCGTCCTTCGGATACGACCAGGATCCGATTCGCGAGCAGAAGCAGCTCCGGGAGCTCGGAGCTGACCAGCACGATGGCAAGGCCTTGGCGGGCAAGCCCGAAGATAAGTTCGTAGATCTCCTGCTTGGCACCGACATCGATGCCGCGCGTCGGCTCGTCGAGAAGCAGGACACGCGGCCGCGTGGCCAACCACTTCCCGATCACGACCTTCTGCTGGTTGCCTCCCGACAGCGTTCCTGCAATCTGGCCAATCCCGGTGCAGCGGATGCCGAGTTCCTTCACCTCGCGCTCGGCAAGCCGGGCTTCTGCAGCGAAGAAGCGCAGGCCGAACCGCGCGATCCGCCCGACGGAAGGGAGTGCGACATTGTCGCGAACGGAGGCGTGGAGATGCAGGCCCTTTGCCTTGCGGTCCTCAGTGACCAGGGCAAGACCAAGCCGGCGCGCATCGCGGGGCGAGGTGATCGATACGGCCTCTCCGTCGAGCCGTATTTCACCGCTGCTGCGTCCGATGCTCGATCCGAAAATCGTCTCGAGGATTTCCGTCCGGCCCGAGCCAAGCAGGCCTGCGATGCCGAGAATCTCGCCTTCATGCACATCGAAGCTGACGCCGTGGAGCACGGTTTGCCAGCCCCTTCGAGTGGACACATCCAAGGATAGATCACGCACGGAAAGGATGACACGACCCCCACCACGGCGCGATTCCCGCACCGCACCGAGGCTGTCCCTGCCGACCATCGCGGCGATGATTCTTTCCTGCGTGAGCGCGGTTATGGGCTCTGTCAGGACATGACGCCCGTCGCGCAGAACAGTCACGCGATCGGCGAGGAGCATGACTTCCTCGATCCGGTGGGAGATGTAGACGATCGCTACGCCGGTACTCGCCAGCTGCTGGATAATCGTGAAGAGGCGCTGACATTCGGCAGGCGACAGCGCCGAGGTCGGCTCGTCCATGATCAGGATGCGCGCCGCCGCCGACAGCGCCTTTGCGATCTCCACGAGCTGTTGCTCGCCCACCCGCAGGCTGCTGATCCGAGTCTCGGGGTCGAGGTCGATGCCGAGGCGGTTCAGAAGCGCTCTGGCATCGGCGACCGCTTTGCGGCGGTTCACGATCAGCCCGCCCAGCAATGGCTCACGCCCGAGAAAAATGTTCTCGGCCACGTTCAGTTCAGGGACGAGGTTCAGCTCCTGGTGGATGATTGCAAGGCCCGCGGCCTCGGCATCCCGCACACTGGCGAACCGCGCCTCACGACCATCGAGGCGGATCACCCCGGCATAGTCCGGGTAGACGCCCGAGAAAATCTTCATGAGCGTCGACTTGCCGGCGCCGTTCTCACCCATGAGCGCATGCACCTCGCCAGCCGCGAGCTCGAAGGAAACATCGCTGAGCGCCGGCACGCCGAGAAAGCTCTTGGAGATCCCCGAACCCGAGAGCACCAAGCGGCTGCCGCCTATCCCGGTGTCGATGGACAAGTCGCCATCATTGGGACGGCTCAACGGGCGGTCTCCCTGTGCTGCGTCTTGCGTCGCCGGCGCGAAGCTGAAACGCTAGGTCACGTCGTTGTCTCGGGTCAAGAGCGCGAGAGCATGGCCGGCCCAACCCTGAAGACGCTCACCTTGCGGCGGGCAGTTCGATTGCCATTCGCCTGCAGGGGGTTCCATGTCATGGTGCTCCCTCGACACTCATTCCGGTCGGGCGTCGAGGCATGCGCGGAACATTGATCCTCATTGCCACGATCGTGATCCTGGCGGCGGCCGGCTATGCAAGGTTCTTCCTGGCTCCGATCGCATTCGCGCTGTTCATCGCTGCGCTTGTCTGGCCGCTGCAGAGCGCGTTGCAGCGCCATATGCCGCAACTCGTCGCTCTGGCGATCGTCACGTTGACCATCGTCGTGGTGTTCCTGCTGTTCGGCTCGCTGATCGCGTGGAGTTTCGGGCGGGTTGGCCGAGGCGTGATCAATGACGCTGCGCGATTCCAGGTGCTTTACGACCAGCTTACCAATTGGCTGGAGAGCCACGGCATCGTGCTGGCCCGGCTGTGGGCGGAACACTTCAATGCGAGCTGGCTCGTCCGGCTGGTGCAGAGCGCCACCACGCGGCTCAACACAACCCTGAGCTTCTGGATCATCGTGCTGATCTACCTTGTTCTCGGATTGCTTGAGATCGATGCTTTTGGCCAAAGGGTCCGGCAAATGAGCAATCAAGCGGCGGCGCGCGTCATCCATGACGGTACGGAGGCTGCAGCCGCAAAGCTTCGTAGCTACATGCTGGTCCGGACGCTGATGAGCCTTCTGACCGGGTTCCTGGTATGGGTCTTTGCTGCCGCAATCGGCCTGAACTACGCCGCCGACTGGGGCGTGATCGCATTCGTTCTCAACTATGTCCCATTCATCGGCTCGTTCGTCGCGACATTGCTGCCGACGCTGTTCGCATTGGCGCAATTTGCCTCATGGCAGGTCTCGCTCACGGTGTTTGTCTGTCTCAATGTCATTCAGTTCGTGGTCGGAAGCTACATCGAGCCGCGCGTCTGCGGCACCGTTCTCGCCATATCGCCGATCGTCGTATTGGCGGCGGTGTTCTTCTGGACCTTCTTATGGGGACTGCCTGGGGCCTTCATCGGCGTTCCGATCGTGATCGTTCTGATGGCATTTGCTGCCGAACATCCCTCCACCCGGTGGCTGGCCGACCTGTTGGGAGAAGGCGGCACGTCGACAGGCAAGAAAGTTGCGCCGTAGCCGATCGCACCGTCAGTACCTTCCTCGAGCAATGGTCATTCGCCGTCCGACGCTGAGCGAGCCCTCGGTCGGCGGACGACCCTCACCTTCCCGCTCCGTCCTCCTCCGCAGAAGAACTGGTCATTGCGATCCGATTCGAGCCCCGATACGCTGACGTCCGGCGGCATTTGGAGCCTCTCCAGCACCTCTCCCGTTCGGGGATCGATGCGCCTCAATTCGCTTTCGCCGCCCTCCCAGGTCGCGTGCCAGAGCTCGCCGTCGAGCCAGGTCACTCCGGTGACGAAGCGGTCGGACCGGATGGTGCGGAGAACGGCTCCCGTCTGCGGATCTATCTGGTGGATCTTCCGGTCGCCATATTCCCCCACCCACAAGCTCCCTTCGGCCCACGCAAGCCCCGAGCAGCCCGCGGCGCCGGGCGCAGGTATCGTGGCGAGCACGCGGCCCGTCTCAGGATCGATCTTCTGGATGCGATCGCCGGCGAGCTGAAACAGGTGGCGGCCGTCGAAAGCCGTTCCGGCGTGCGCGGCGACGTCAATCGAGCGCACCATTCGACCGTTCGAAGGATCGAACGCGTTCAGCTTGTCGCCGGATGCAAACCAGACGTGCCGACCATCAAAAGTGACACCATGAACGTTGTCGACGTTCGGAAAAGGTCCATATTCCCGGACTACTTTGGCTGCTGATCGGATCATGGTGCGATGCTAACCACTCGCAGCGAACTCGGAAGTAACAAGCTTGTCGTGAATCCCGCAGCGGGCGGGGTCAACCAGCGACGCGCTCTGCCGCGACCGAATGACTGAACCTTGCCTGCTGCACCGAGCGAGTCGAGTGCCCGTTGAACGGTCCGCTGGCTGACCCCAAGCGCAAGCGCCAGTGCCGAGCTCGACCAGCACTCGCCATCGGCGAGAATGGCAAGCACCGCCGCATGCTGCTCCTCGACCGGCCACGCCAGCACGCAGACATTGCGGGCACGCCGGGGCACCAGCGCAAAGCCGCGCCTTGTCGCGCTCACGCCGGCCAATCCCTGGAGCACGCTGCGAAGGCGCGCCAACTCGACCCGCAGCCGAACCCGATGGGATGCATCGGCGCGCTTCGCTCCGAAGGCGCGCGCCACCAGATCGTCTCTCGAGACGTCGTCCGGCCACATTTCGGCGAGCGTGCGTGCGAGCGCGAGCAGGACGGGGCGTCTTACGAGTGAAACCACTGTGCCGCGATCACGCACGACCTGACGGCAGGCGTCCACCACCAGCGCATTGGACTCCTGCAAGATCTCGACGTCATCGAGCAGGAGCGGGCGCTCCTCGCCACGCGCGATCAGGCGGGCGGCCGGCTTGTTCAGCATATCGAAGGCCTTGGCGACCTCGGCTGCCAGGGCAGGAATGCGGGCCTGGCGCGCGCCGCGCCTGGCACGAGAAAGCGCAGCCCGGGCCTCCCGCGTCCGGACTCGCCGGATGGCGATGCCTGCAACGGCCAGCTCATGGGCCGTCTGCAATGCGGCCGGGAGCGACGTATGGTCGAGCTCGGCGAGCGCGCGTTCTGCCTCCTCGAGGCGGCCGATCAGAAGAAGACGCCGGACTTCAACGTATCGCGCATGTGCGGCATTTCGCTGATCGCCATGCTGCTCGAGCGTCGTTCGTGCCGCTGCCAGCGCCCTTGGAGGCCAATTCAGGTCGCGTGAAACGAGCGCGATCTCCGCTTCCGCCACAGCGCATCGGGCGCGGGCGACGGCCTCTTTCGGGCCGAAGGCGCGGGCCGCACGGCGCACGAGAGCCCTAGCCCGATCGAGATCGCCGAGCTGCGCCATGGCGATGCCCCGAAGCGCGAGCGCTGGCGCGTCGTCACGCAGGGCGATGCGGTTCAATGCGTCGAGCGGATCACCCGCGGCAAGCGCGCGAGCCGCAGCCGCGATCAGCGAGTCCATTCGAATCCCGCCACACTTGTCACTCCTAAACGTCGATGGTCGGCTCTAACTTAGCTCATGAACACCGACCGCGACACCCGACGCACCGGGAGGAGACAGCCATGACGAAACACAAGACGGGAACACGTGAAGACTGGCTGGCAGCACGGCTGCCGCTGCTCGAAGCGGAGAAGGAGCTGACGCGCCGCAGCGACGAGCTGGCACGCCGGCGACAGGAACTGCCATGGGTTCCGATCGTTAAGGACTATCGCTTCGATACCGACGAGGGAAGCGCCTCGCTCCAGGACCTGTTCAAAGGGCGTTCGCAACTTCTCGTCTACCACTTCATGTTCGGGCCAGACTACAAGGCGGGATGTCTGTCGTGCTCGGCAATCGCCGATGGGTTCAACGGGATCGCCGTCCATCTTGCGAACCACGACGTGATGCTTTGGGCGGTGTCGCTGGCGCCGCTCGTCAAACTTCAGGCGTTCAAGCAGCGGATGGGTTGGACCTTTCCCTGGGCATCGTCGCTCGGCAACGACTTCAATTTCGACTTCAACGTTTCGATCACCAAGGAGCAACAACGCCGTGGTGGCGTCGAATACAATTACGAGCGCAGCGGCCACGCACTGGATGCGAAGCCCGAAGCGGCCGGTGAGGGGCCCGTCGTCGGGGCGGCAAGGTCCGGGACCGACGTGGCGAGCTACACGCGCGAGCGCCCCGGCATGAGCGCTTTTGTGCTCGAGGACGGCGTCGTCCATCATGTCTACTCGACCTATGCGCGCGGACTGGACGGGCTCTGGGGCATGTATCAATGGCTCGATCGGGCACCGAAGGGACGCAACGAGTCAGGCATCTGGTGGCGCCATCACGACGAGTACGACAAGGCGTGAACGATCTCCTCGGCACCGCACGCTAACAGCGAGCAGTCCGACGTCGCTCGACGGGTCGAGATCAGAACTTCCGGCAGAAGCATTTGACACCGGCTACAATATATCGGAAATTTTCCAACATATCGCAGCGGCTCCGGCTCATGGTGCATGTCCGAGCTTTCTTCTGCCTACATCGTCGGCGCGGCCGAAACGCCACTCGGCAAGGTCATGGACCAAAGCGAGATGTCCATGGTGGCGATTGCTGCCAAGGAGGCTCTGGACGAGGCCGGCCTTCGCTTGCGCGACGTCGATGCCGTCTTCACCAATTATATGGGCGAGGAAGGCTCGGTGCAGCTCGGCGAATATCTCGGGATCCGGCCGCGCTATGCCGAGTCATCCGACATGGGCGGGGCCTCCTTCGAGTTCTTCATCCATCATGCGTTGCTTGCGGTCGCGGCCGGTCGTTGCGAAGTGGCCCTGATCGGCTATGCCTCGCGCCAGCGCAGCCGCCGCAACCGTCCACGCGTGGTGTCGGCCGGGACCGGCACACTCGCGGCGCAATTCGAGGCACCCTACGGTATCCATTTTCCGATCGGGCACTACGCCTTGAGCGCCGCCCGGTACATGCATGAATGCGGTGCGAGGCCCGAGCATCTGGCCCGAGTCGCGGTGAGCGCCCGCAGATGGGCCGCCCTCAATCCCAAGGCCTGGGTGCGCGAACCGCTCAGCATCGATGAGGTTCTGGCCTCGCCGATGATCTGCGACCCGCTGCACAAGCTCGATTGCTGCCTCGTCACCGATGGCGGCGGCGTCGTCATCGTAACAGGCCGCCACCGGGCACGCGATGCTTCCAAGCGCTCGGTCCGCATTCTCGGGGCCGGGGAATCCCACGCCCAATGGCATGTCGCACAATGTCCCGATCTCACAGTCACGCCGGGCGTCGTCTCCGGGCGCGAAGCGTTCGGCATGGCCGGAATCAAGCCGTCCGACGTCGATGTGTTCGAACCCTATGACAATTTCACCCATTCCGTCCTGCTCTATCTCGAGGATCTCGGCTTCTGCGGCAAGGGTGAGGCTGGCGAGCTCGTCGCCAGCGGCGCTCTCGACCCGGGCGGGCGCCTGCCGTCGATGACGTCGGGCGGTGGTCTCTCCTACAATCATCCCGGCGCGCTCGGCATCCTGCTGCTGATCGAGGCGGTGCGGCAGCTTCGAGGCGAGGCTGGCGACCGGCAGGTGGCCAATGCCGAGATCGCCGTCGCCCATGGAACAGGCGGGCTTGCCTTTTCTACAGCCTCAACCGTGGTGCTGGCGCGTGAGTGACAAATCCTCGCCATCGCTGAGTGAGCAGGGCATCGCCGATCCCACGACCGAGCGTTTCTGGCAGGCTTGCATGGAGCACCGGCTGCTGATCCAGCATTGCACCCATTGCGGCATGCATCAGTTCTATCCACGGCCCTTCTGCCTTGCTTGCGAGGCAACCGCGCTCGAATGGGTCGAAGCGCGGGGCACCGGCACGATCTATTCCGTGACCATGGTGAGAGTTCCGGTGGTGGAGGAGCTGAAGCCGCCTTATCTGCTGGCGCTTGTCGATCTCGAGGAGGGGCCGCGTCTTCTCACCAACATCGATGGTGAGACTGCGGGCATCGGCGACCGCGTGACGCTGTCCTGGCGGGAGCGCGAAGGCATGCCGCCGCTGCCGATCTTCAAGGTGGATGGCGGGCGCTGATGGCGGCCGTTGCCGAAAGCATAGCGCTGATCGGCGATCTGATCGCCTTTTCCACCGTTTCCACGGAGTCCAACAAGGAGCTTCTCGGTTTTGTCGATGCCTATCTTGCTCGGCACGGCGTGCGCTCGGAGATCATCTGGAACGCTGAAGCGAGCAAGGGGAATCTCTGGGCGACGATCGGGCCGACGGATCGGCCGGGCGTGATTCTTTCCGGTCACAGCGATGTCGTGCCGGTCGAGGACCAGGCCTGGAGCAGCAATCCGTTCATCATGCGGCAAGCCGACGGTCGACTTTATGGCCGCGGCACCTGCGACATGAAAGGCTTCCTCGGCATCGTCCTGGCCTTCGTGCCCGAACTGTGCAGGCGCGATCTCAAGGTGCCGGTCCATATCGCCATATCCTATGACGAGGAGCTGGGCTGCACCGGCGTGCTCAGTCTCGTCGACCGGATCGCGGCACTCGCCGTCAAGCCGGCACTGTGCATCGTGGGCGAGCCGACCAGCATGCAGCTGGTGGTAGGCCACAAATCGGGCACTTGCCATCTCGTCACGGTGCGTGGGACGGCGGCCCATTCGAGCCTCGCACCGCAAGCCGTCAATGCCATCGGCTATGCTGCGGAGCTCATCAGCTTCATCCACGGAATCGATGGCGAATTGAAGGAGAGCGGCGACCAGGACCCGCTCTACGAGGTGCCGCATTCGACCCTGTCCGTCACGACGATCAGCGGCGGAACGGCCTTCAACATCATCCCGGAGCGCTGCACCTTCGGCGTCGATATGCGGGCTCTTGCGTCGCTCGACGTTGCCGCCGTGATCCGCCGAATCGAATGCTTTGCGCGAGAGCGGCTTCTGCCACGGATGCACGCCGTGGCGCCCGAGGCATCCATCACCGTGAGCGAGGTCGTCGCCTATGCCGGGCTCGATGTCGATGTGGCTCATCCGGCGGTCGCTTTCATGAAGCACCTGCTCGGGCGCAACGATCACAGCAAGGTTGCCTATGGCACCGAAGCCGGCGCCTTCAGCGCCCGCGGCCGCGTCGTCTCGGTGGTCTGCGGACCGGGCTCGATCGCGCAGGCACACAAAGCCGACGAATTTCTCGCCATCAGCGAAATAGAGAAGTGCCACCGGTTTTTCCGGCGATTGATCGATCGGCTCGCCGCCGATGACCTGCCGTGGTAGCGACCGATCTCGAGAGGCCAAGCCTCAGGGCTTGACTGCCGGCGGAACGTTGAAGACCTCGAGGGTCGACATGCCGCTGGCGAGAGCCTCTTCCCAGCGGATCTCCGCATTGACCCGGTCCATGCACGCCGCGAGCCGGCTCGCGACGAGGCTGTTCGGCACGATCACCAGCCCGTCATCATCACCGATGACGAGATCATGGGGTTCGACCGGCACGCCTCCGAAGATCACCGAGGCATTGACGATGCCGCGCTCCATGGTAGAGGGGCCGCGGGAGGTGATCCACCGCGTGTAGACGTGGAAGTCCGGCCATTGCGCCAGTGTCGCAAGGTCGCGTATGGCGCCGTCCACCACGACGCCGGCAATTCCCTTCTTGCGGGCCGCCGTCGAGAGAAGCTCGCCGATCAGTGCGGCGTCGCTTCGGCCTGCCGCGGCGATGACGATGACATCGCCCGGCTCTGCTATGGCGATCGCATGATGCACGGGGCCGTAATCGGCGGGCTCGCACCAGGCGGTGACGGCATTGCCGACAAGCCTTGCACCATTGAGGGGACGGATCGGCCGAATTCGGGCATCGACGTGGGCTCGGCCGCCCAGCTGGTCGGCGGCGACCGCACTTGTCACTTTGCTCCAAGCGTCGATCGCGGCCCCGGGGAGCCGCTTTTGCTTCGGTTTCTCGATGCGGGTGGGCATCCCGATGCTCTCCTGCTGCGCGCGCGGGTGCGCCGCGTTAAAACGATTTGCGAAGGAGTTCCGGCCGGTCTACGGAATTCGACGCCAAATAGCGCTCGACCGCCCGCCTGAGCCGCCGAATGCCTTCGGCGATGATTTCGGGCGAGGAGCGCGTGAAGTTCACGCGCATGGCGCTGGTCAGGCGGCCCTCGAAATCGAAGACGCTGCTTGGCACGAAGGCGACCTTCTCTTCAACGGCAAAATGATAGAGCTCATTGGTGTTGATGGTGCGAAGCCCGAGGTTCGTCCGTGCCCGCATCCATACAAACATGCCGCCGGGAGGAACGTCCCACTCGAACCAGGTGGCCAGATGCTCCTCGGCGGCGTGCAGCAACGCGTCGCGCCGCTCCCGATAGGCCGATACGACCTTCGGCCCGTGCTCCTCCTCGAAGCCGCTGTCCACGAATTCAAGTGCGAGCGCATGAGTCAGCATCGAGCTGCTGATATCGGACGACTGCTTGGCCACTGCCAGGGTCTGCACGAGTTCGGGAGCCGCCACCATCCAACCCACCCTGAGCCCCGGGACCACGCTCTTGGACAGCGTACCGAGATAGACCACCGAGCCCTCATAGGACGCGCTGTCCGACCTCGCCGCATGCAGTGCCAGCATGCTCGGGCCTGGCGAACCGTCGAGCTGGAGCGGCAGATAGGGATCATCTTCGACCAGCAGGGTGCCGGCTGCCGCAACCTTGTCCAGAAGCTGCCGGCGCAGCTGGGTCGGCACCAGGAAGCCGGTGGGATTCGAATAGTTGGGAACCGCGTAGACGAACTTGGCGCGCCGCAGCGCCTCGTCGAAGCCCGGACGGTCGAGATCCCAGGTCAACTTCTCATAGGCGGGCTGCCGCGGCCGCCAGGCGTCGAGCGCACCGAGATAGGTCGGGAATTGGGCGACCACCGTATCGCCGGGATCGAGCAAAACCTTGCCCAGGAGATCAAGGCCCTGCATCGCTCCCGTGGTGATCAGGATGTTCTCTGCGCCAAAGGACTGCCCGGTCATCCGCGACATGCGGCGGGCGATCGCCTGGCGCAAGGCCGGAAATCCCTCGACCGGACCATATTCCAGGGCGTGGGTCTTCCAGCGGTTCAGTGCCCGATCCATCGCGTCGCGGACCGCCTCGACCGGATAGAGCTCGGCCGCCGGCAGCCCGCCGGCAAGACTGACGAAATCCTGCCGGCCGCCGATGGCCAGGAACTGCTGGGTGATGTTGTTGGTCGACCGCAGCCAGCTGGCGTAGCGCGGCGCAAAGGCGCTTGCCGCCGTGCTCATGGGCATTCCACCTCGGCCGTGGCCGTGACCACCTCGGATCGATCATCACGACAGAGCGCCAGCGCAAGCTCGGCCACCGTCGTCGAGCCGGATTGCCGGATGCGGGTCACAGAACCTCTGGCGTGCACCGTGTCGCCTGGCCAGACGGGTGCCCGAAAGCGCAGCTTGAAGCGACGCACCTGGCGGTCCTCGATCCACGACGCCAGGAACGAGCCGAGCAATCCTGCCGAGAACATGCCATGCGCCATGACGCCTGGCAGACCGGCGCTGCGGGCAAATGCGTCATCATAATGCAGCGGGTTGAAGTCGCCGGAGGCACCGGCATAGCGTACGAGGTCCGGCCGCGTAATCGGGCCAAAGCGAAAGGCCGGCGGATCGGGAAGTGCGGCAATGTTCATGGGCCGTTTGCCTCCTGCTCGATGGCCGTCATCCGTTCAAAGCCGATGACTTCACCGGACTGCGCGTCCGCGAGCTCGACCTCGACCGTCACCAGCCGCATCCGGCCGCCTCTTCTACCTTGCTTGACGTCATCGCGGGTGATGCGAGCGGTGCACCGGACCTGCTGGCCGATTTGAAGCGGCCTGAGATATTCATACTCCTGCTCGCCATGCACCGTGCGTCGGCGGTCGAGCGGCAGGAGCTCGCTCACGAACCGCTCGACGAACTGCGCGGTGAGCACGGCCGGAAAAGTGAGCGGCGGCACCGGCGGCTCGCGGCCAAGCCGCGG
The DNA here is from genome assembly GCA_036265615.1 of Aestuariivirgaceae bacterium. Classification (GTDB taxonomy): domain Bacteria; phylum Pseudomonadota; class Alphaproteobacteria; order Rhizobiales; family Aestuariivirgaceae; genus DATAFF01. The sequence goes on along the minus strand of DATAOT010000117.1, from coordinate 14,800 downwards.
ATCATGCACGGCGCGGGCGAACTCCCGCACCTTGCCCCATTCCACCGGGTGGGTCCATTCGGCGAGAACCTCGCTTCCGAGGCCGCTCATGCCAAGCTCCTTCGCAGATGTCGGCTGCGCTTCGCCAAAAGAAGAATGAGGGCGAGGGCAAGGACGTTGAAGCCGATCAACAGGGTGGCGACGGCGGTGATCGTCGGGTTGATCTGCATGATCAGCTCGTTGAACATCCGCTTCGGGATGGTCATATTGGTTCCGGCGAGAAACAGCGTCACCACCACCTCATCAAAGCTGATCACGAAGGCGAAGATCCACGCCGCAGCGGCGCTCGGCAGCAGATTCGGCACCACGATCTTGCGAAGGATCACCATCCGGCTCGCCCCGAGCGTGGCGGCGACATGCTCGATGCGAATGTCGAATGCCCTGATCGCGACCTGCATTATCAGCACCACGTAGGGGATGACAAGGATTGTATGACCAAGCACCAGGCCGAAGAACGTGCCGAGAATCCTGAGCCTGGCGAAGACGATGAACAGCGCCACCGCGGTGATGATGGAGGGAACGATCATCGGGGCCATGAAATTCGCCTCGATCAGCGCCTTGCCGGGAAAAGTGCCGCGGACCAGGCCATAGGCGGCAAGCGTCCCGAGCACCAGGGCGATCGAGCTGGCGAGGGTCGCGAGCAGCAGCGAATTGACGCCGGCTTGCGCCCATATCTCGTTGCCGAAGAACGCTGCATACCAGCGCAGCGACAGGCCTGGAGGCGGGAATTCCAGCGACTGGGCGCTTGAAAAGGACATCGGCACAACGATCAGCACCGGCAGGCACATGAAGAGAAGGGTAAGATAGCCGAGGGCGGCGAGCCACGGCGGTTGATGACGCGACAAGGTTGCGGGAGCGCTCATGTCGCCTTGCCTCGGAGCCGCTGATAAAGAGCGTAGAAGGCGAGCGTCGCGGTCAGCAGCACCACCGAATTGACGGCCGCCATCTCCCAACGCGCAAACTTGTTTATCAGGAGATCCATCATGTTGGCGATGAGCGGCACGCGTCCGCCGCCAAGGATTGCCGGGGTGATGTAGAAGCCGAGGCTCAGGATGAAAACGAGCACCATGCTCGCCCCTAGCGCAGGCGCAGTGAGCGGGAAGAACACCCGCCAGAAGATCTGAAGCCGCGACGCACCGAGGGTTTCCGCAACATGGAGCAGGCGCGGATCGATACGCCGCATGGCAGCATAGAGCGGCAGGACGAGAAAGGGCAGCAGAACATTGATCATGCCGATGGCCACGCCGCGTTCGTTGTAGAGGAACTCGACCGGCCGCGAGACGAGACCGAGGGACAGCAGCCAGCGGTTGAGGATGCCGCCATTGCCCAGCATGACGATCCAGGCGTAGGTCCGCACCAGGATCGAGACCCAGAACGTCATGGTGACGATACCGATGGCGATCAGCTGCGAGCGCTGCTCGAGGCGGCTGATCCAGTAGGCGAGAGGATAGCCGAGCAGCGCCGTGGCGATCGTAACCTCCCCGGCGATCAGGAAAGTTCGCCAGATGATCCGCGCGTAGCTGCCTGATTCGATGAACGCCTGGTAGCTGCCGAGCGAGGGGAAACCGGCGGCAGGATCGCTGAAGCTCCAGAACACGACGATCAGCAGCGGCATATCGAACACGATCAGCGCAAACAGGAACAGCGGCGCCAGGAAACCGATACCCTCCCAGCGCCATTCATGGCGGGCGAGGTTGATCTCGCCCGCATGAATAACCGTCGTCACCTTTGCTACTGCTCCAGCTTGAACTCGTTCCAGCGCTTCTCGATCTCGGCAGCGTTCTTGAACCACCAGTCGCCGTTGATAAGCCACTGCACCTTCTTGTTCTCGCTATAGGTCGGGAACTGGTTGAGCTTGTCCTTGGGCAGCAGCTTCTCGAGCTCGGGGCTCGGCCCTGGATAGGAGATGTACTGCGCCACGCAGGCCTGCTTCTCCGGGATCGTCTGCTCGTGGAACCACTGATAGAGCATCTTCTTCTGGTCCTCGGACGCCCCCTTTGCGATCATGAACCACGACATGTCCAGCATGCCCTGATTGAAGGACGTCTCGACACCGTCCTGTCCCACCACCCGACCGGACCACGAGATGGCGTATTGCGCCTCATTGTCCTTGAGCAATTGCGGCGGCTGGGCGCCGGCCTGCCACCAGATCGTGTCCTTCTTCACCCGCTTGAGGGTCTTGAAGGCGCGATCGAGATCGATGCCCTTGCTGATCTCCTCAGGCGTCATGCCGTCGGCCATGGCCGCGAAGGGCAGCACATAGTCGGGATAGTCGGGCAGGGCACGTTTGCCGGGGAACTTCTCGGTGTCGAAGAACTCGACCCAGTTGCTCGGTGCGGGCACGCCCTTTCGCCAGGCCATGATGGTCGAATAGTAGGATGAGCCGAAACCGTATTTGTTCTTGGCTTCGTCGAACATCGGCATCGGATTGATGGCCCCCCAATCGATTTCCTCGAGGAGCCCTTCGGCAGCCATGCGCGCGAGCTCGGAGGTCGAGCCATCGGTTGCGACATTGTTGATCACTCCGGACTTGGCTTGTGCCGCCATCTTGGCATAGCCGCCGGGCGTCTCGGTGACGACCTTGATGCCCTTTTCCTTGAGCAGCGGCTCGTCGATGCATTTGGCCACGGCATCGCCCCATTGGCCGCCTGCATCCATCACGTGCAGCTCCTTCACTTGGGCCAATGCCGGCATGGCAAACGCCATCATTGCGGCCGCAGTCACCGCAGAGAGGCCGAACACTTTCGCCTTAGGCATTTCCTTCTCCTTTACCCTTCAAGTTCGACAGAGTTTGATTGTGAATGCCGCTCTGCCTCCGGCTGAAATCACGATCAACGGTGGCTGCCGACATGGTTTCGGCCGGGATCAGCCACACCCGGGCGGGATCCCAGGCAAGCTCAACCCGCTTGCCCTCGGCGAAGCGCTGCCGCGAGCCGCTGACATGCGCCGTCATGTCAAGACCGCTGTCGAGCCGCACCGCATAGCGCACGGTCTCGCCGAGAAACACCGCCTCGCGCACGGTGCCCTTGACAATGCCGCCGCCGCTGCCATTCACGAGCTTGACGTCCTCGGGGCGGATGACGCCGCAGACGCGGCCTGCAAGCGGCGTGCTGCTCGGGGTCACGGCGATGGATTCCCCGCTGTCCAGACGGATGGCGCAGCTGCCCGGAGAGGAATCGATCTCGCCATCAAGGAAATTGGCGAGGCCGAGGAAGCCTGCGACGAAGCGACTGTTCGGCCGGTAATAAGCATTGTCCGGCGTGTCGACCTGCTGCACCCGGCCGGCATTCATCACCACGACGCGGTCCGACATCGACAAGGCTTCGTCCTGGTCGTGGGTGACCATGATGGTGGTGATGCCGAGCCGCCGCTGCAGCTGGTGAATTTCGGCGCGCACCTCCTCCCTGAGCTTGCGGTCGAGCGCCGCCAAGGGTTCGTCGAGCAGCAGGATGTCCGGCTTGAACACGATGGCGCGCGCCAGTGCCACCCGCTGCTGCTGGCCGCCGGACAGCTCGTGCGGGCGGCGCCCGCCGAGATCTTCCAGGCGCACCAGCGCCAGCGCCTGCTTGACGCGATCTGTGATCTCGGCCTGCGAGAGTCGGCGAACCCGCAGCGGAAAGGCGATGTTCTCGAACACCGACATATGCGGGAACAGCGCATAGCTCTGGAACACGAGCCCGATATTGCGCTGGGCCGCCGGTACATCAGTGATGTCGCGCCCGCCGATCAGCATCCGCCCGGAGGTCGGCTGCATGATGCCGGACAGCAGCGACAGTGCCGTCGTCTTGCCCGATCCGCTCGGACCGAGCAATGTGGCGAACTCCCCCGACTTGACGTTCAGCGACACCTCGCTCAGCGCCCGGACAGGTCCGAACTCCTTCGATACGCTGACGAACTCAACGGTGGTCATGTTACCAAATTGGCATCCTGAACTGGATCATTGCGCAGCGACCGGCCATTTGTTCCTGAGCTTGACGCCAGCCCGCTCGGCCATCCGCTTCGCCGAGGCGCGCCCCAATGAATAGGCCTCGGCCTCGTCGAGCCGGGTCAGGCTGCCGCGCCTCACCAGCACCTCGCCGTTGCACAACACCGTGTCGACGCCCTTGGTGCGGCTGACCAGCATAAGCTGCTTGACCGGCGCGACATTGGGCTGCGCATCCGGCATTTCGGCACTGCGGATGACAAGGTCGGCCCGCTTGCCGGGCTCGATGCTGCCGACCTCCTGCTCGAGGCCGAGCGCCCGTGCGCCACCCAAGGTGAAGATCTCGAGCAGAGATTCCGAGGGCACGTAGTCGCCCCATTCACGGCTCACCAGATAGGCGATAAAGCCGAGCTCGCCGAAGGCCCAGGCCTTGGCCACGTCGGTGCCGAAGGCAACAGCGGTGCCGCGCCGGTGCATTTCCGGAAAGCGGCTCCGGGCCTGCTGGGCGATGCCGTAATACATGAAATTTCCAGGGTGCCAGACCAGCGCCATGCCGCTGTCGACCACGGCATCGACCTCGGCATCAGTCAGCACATTCATGTGCGTGAAGACGCTCTCGCGGCCGATCAAACCCTCTTCGGCAAAATACACGAGCGCCGGCTTGCCGAAGCGTTCCCGGTCATAGGCGGCATCGGCGGCCATGAAGTTCTGATGCTGGTGAAACACCGCGCCGCTCTCGTCGGCAAGCGACAGGGCGGCCCGCATCAGCTCGATGCTGGCGCTGCCGAGGCCGTAGAGGGCGACATGGCCGCGCACCAGCGCATCGGCATCGCGATTGCGCTTCAGCTGCCGCCCGAGCTCGCGCCTCGCGCGCCTGGCATCGCACGGTGCCCGCGCGATTTCCGCTGCCATGGGCTCGCCTCCAACGATGTCCCACAGCATGCAGTCGGACACCGAGGCCCTGATCCCGACCGCCTCGACCGCTGCGGCCACCGAGTCCGGCGAGAACGATGTCGCGGCATCGACGAAACCGGTGAAGCCGTTCTTGACCATCTCGACGGCTGACATGAGAGCGCTGGCATACTCATCTTCGTCCGTCAGCGCGTTGATCCAGCGCGTGAACACCCCGGGCCCGGCGCCGCCCTCCTCCTTCGGCGGGTTCGGATCATCGGTGATCGAGCCGCGGCTCAAATGAAGGTTCGTGTGATAGTGGCCGTCGATGAAGCCGGGGTGAACGACATTGCCTGCGGCATTGATGCGGCGCCTCGCCTGCCAGGTCTTGTCGATGACCGCAGTCGGTCCCACAGCGGCGATGCGGGTGCCCTCAATGGCAATTGCGCCGTCGGGCAGAACGGAGCGCCTCGCGTCCATCGTCAGAACATGGCCGTTGACGATCAGGAGGTCGCAGCTGCGCGGCTGCGCGGTGTTGGTCTCGGTCATGGCTCGACGATTTTCCCGCTTTCGCGATCCCAGGAGCCGACCCTGAGGTCCGGTTTGTCCTTGAGCAAGGATTGCTTGTGAACACGCATCGATGGCGTCCGTTCGAAATCGGTCAGTCGGTATTCGATGTAACGCGGGACCTTGAAGGACGCCAGATTGGCCTTGCAGAAATCGATGAGCGCCTCGGGCGGAAGCGTCTCGGGCGTCTCTGCGGCATTGAGCTGGACATAGGCCTTCACCTCTTCGCCCCGCAATTCGTCCGGCACCGGCACGACGGCCACTTCCAGGATCTTCGGGTTCGAGCGCAGAACCGCCTCGACCTCGGCGGCCGAAATGTTCTCGCCCGAGCGGCGGATGATCTCCTTCTTGCGGCCGACAAAGTAGAGAAGCCCGCGGTCGTCGCGCCGCACCACGTCGCCGGAATGGTACCATCCGCCGCGATTGGCCTCGGCAGTCACCTCGGGACGATTGAGATAGCCGGCATAGAGCTCGGGGCCGCCGATCAGCGCCTCGCCCGCCTCGCCCAAGGAGACGTCCCTGTCATTCTCGTCGACGATCCGGATGGTCACGCCCGGCGGTTCGACGCCCATGGTGCCCGAGCCCACCAGCTCGTCGGCAAGATGGTTGGGCACCCGGCTCATGATGCCGCCCTCCGTGCTGCCATATTGGTTGTGCCAGTGAAAACCATAGCGGTCGATCATCTGGGCATGAAGCTCCTTCGGCAGCCCGGCATGGATGGCCAGCCGAATGCGGTGGTCCCGTTCGCTCGGTCCCGGCTCGCCCTTCATCAGGAGGGCGGGTACGGAAGCAATCGACAGGATCTCCGTCGCGTCGAATTTCCGCACCACCTCCCAGAACCGCGATACCGAGAAGCGGCGCATGCCGATCATCGTGCCGCGCGAGGCGAGCGAGGTCAGAAGCTGGATGGCCGGGTCGGCATAATAGAACGGCAAGCAGCAGAGCTGGCGGTCCTGCCAACCGCGCCGGAACAGCCTGAGATCGAGGTCGATCACCCTGAGCCACCAGCCGTGATGCAGCATGCAGCCCTTGGGCGGCCCGGTCGTACCGGAGGTGTAATAGACGGTGATGATGTCCTCACGCCGGCATTCCGCCGTGGCAAAATCGAGCGGCTCGACACCCGCTCCGTAGTCGCTCAACCCGTTCGGCTCGTCGCCCTCGATAACGATGACATGCTGCAGCGCCGGCGAATTGTCGCGCACTGCCCGGATGATCGGCTCCTGCGGCTGCCCGCAGATCGCTGCCACCGGCTGGGCATCCCTGATGATGTGACCGGCATCGAAATGCCGTGCGGTCGGGGCGATCGAGACCAGCGTGCCACGGTTGGCGACGATGGCGAAGAGCGCGATCATGAACTCGACGCGGTTGTCGAGCATCACGGCGACGCTGTCGCCCGGGTTAACCTTGTCCTTCAGATATCCAGCGAAGAGCTGACAGCGCTCGAGAAAGTCCTTGCGGGTGATGGTCAGCCCGTCCTCGATGATCAGCACCGGGCGGTAGGGATCCTCGAGACAGCCCTGATGGACGATCTGGATCACCGTCTGCTGCGGCACCGCGGTCCATGCGGGCGGCACGTTTTGATGCGTCACCCACTCCTTGGGGCGTCTTGGAACATCGGTCGTGCCGAGCTCGACGCGCTCCATCATGATCCGACCTCCGCATAACCGTTCTTCACGACAAGATTGCCGCTGCGGTCCTTGGCCTCGAAGGCGACCGTTGTCGGCCCCGGCCACAGCTCCGCCCGCAATTGCTGCCCCGGCTCGACATAGAGCGGATGGGAGAAACGGCAGCCGAGGCGCTTCATCCGCCGCGTGTCGCCGGCGCAGGCGCCATCGACCACGGCGCGGGCAATCAGCGCCAGCGTGCACATGCCATGGACGATGGCGGCACGCAGGCCCAGAGCCCTGGCGGCAGCAGAATCGAGCGTATAGGGGGAGTAGTCGCGGGCAGCTTCGGCATAGCGCCAGGTCTGGCGCTCATCGATGGGAAAGGTCACCGCCTCGCGCGTGCCGCTGCGGGCGAATGCCGGTTTGGCCGGATGGGCCTCGCCGAGATCCCTGGGCAGGTTGTGGCCCTGGACCAGGCAAGTGGCGCGCTGCGTCGAGACCGGCTGACCGTCATGGGTGCGCGTTTCGGAGCGCACCAGGAAGAGCGCGCCGGCGCCCGAATTGCGGATGCCGACGAGGGTCGATCGCGAGAACAGGCGCTGGCCGGGCACGATCGGCCGGTGGTAGATGAAATCCTGCTCGCCATGGATCAGAAAACCGTCGGACACGGTCCTCAGCACTTCGACCAGACTTTGCATCACCGGCACGTGGTGAAACACCGGCGAGGCAATCCGGCCGGCGCGGTGATCAGGATTGGTGTCACCCAACGATTCGGCAAACTGCGCCAGGCGCTGGCTGTTGGTGCGAAACTCCTCCGAGTCCCGGCTCCATCCGATCCTGTCCTCGTCGACGATCACGCACGGTCTCCGTTCAAATCCCCAGGCCTTCGACGAAATCCGAGAGCTTGGCGGGTGGCGGGAGGTTGTGCCTGAGGGCGGCGTCGAGCGCGCTCAGGTCCCATCTGGTGCTGCCGCAGCGGACATCGACGGCGATCCGCGAGGGGCCGATGATCTCGACGCGGTCGCCATAGACCTGGAACACCTGGTTTGTTGCCGGGCAGTCGGCCGTCGCCAGCCACACGACGAGCGGCGACACGTTGTCAGGGTCGAAGACGTCGAAGACGCCGGGCGGCGGCGGCTTGAGGCTGGTCTCGATGCGTGTGCGTGCCGAGGGCGAGACCGCATTGGACCGCACGCCATATTTTGCCCCTTCGAGAGCGACGACGCGCGACAGCCCGACCACGCCGAGCTTGGCCGAGGCATAGTTTGCCTGGCCGAAACTGCCGACCAGGCCGGCAAGCGAGGTCGTATGGATCACCGAGCCGGCAACCGTCATGCCGGCCTTGGCCTGGTCCCGCCAATAGGCCATGGCATGGCGGGCGGGCGCGGCATGGCCCTTGAGATGGACGGCGATGACGGCGTCCCATTCCTGCTCGCTCATGTTGGCGAGCGTGCGATCGCGCAGGATGCCGGCATTGTTGACAAGGATGTCGAGGCGCCCGAACCGGTCGACGGCGAGGGCCACGAGCTCCGCTGCCTGGTTCCAGTCCGACACGTCATGACCGCTGACCACCGCCTCCTGCCCAAGCCCCTCGATCTCCTCCACCACCTGCCGCGCGGGGGTGGCATCGGCGCCCGAGCCATGGAGATCGCCGCCCTTGTCGTTCACCACCACCTTGGCGCCATGGCGGGCGAGGGCCAGCGCGTGAGATCGGCCGAGGCCCCGGCCGGCTCCCGTGACGATTGCGACCCTGCCGTCCAGATCTCCGGTGCTCACAGCGATTGGGCTCCCCACCCGGTCTTGTTATGGATTTTCGCTTCGCTGGAAATTTTCCACTATGTTGGTCCCGAACGACTGGTTCCGTCAAGCCTGGATCGTCGCGGCAGCGGCGCCGAAATCGGAGTGTCCCATGCCGAACAATGACGCAAGATTCCAGATCCGCGCCGCGCTGCCGAAGGACGAGCAGCGCTGGCGGGCACTGTTCGCAGAGCTGGTGGCGACAGGCCCCGAGCCCTGCGCCGCCGATGCGCCGGGCCATGTTTGGGAATGTATCTCAGCCGAGGATCATCCGATGCGGCTTCTCATCGCGGCGAACGATCGCGATGAAGCGATCGGCTTCCTGCTTTACCTCACCCATCCATATTCCTGGTCGCGGCGTCCCCTAGCCTATCTCCTCGACCTCTATGTCGATCCGGCCATGCGCGGCATCGGCGCGGGCACCGCCCTGATCGAGCGCTTGGCGACGATCGGCCGCGAGGCAGGCTGGCTCAAGATCTATTGGATGACGCAAGCCTCGAACGACAAGGCCCATGCCCTCTACAGCAAGCTCGCCAGCCGCTCGCCCCTCGTGCGCTACGACCTCATGCTCAATCCACACTGACCCTGCATCAAACGCCGAGAGCCCCAAGCTCCTTCAGCGACACCACAACCAGCATCACCCGCGCCTCGGTGTCGCCGGCGTTGCGGATGCCATGCGGCTGCTCCGCCGAATAGCGCAGCGTGTCACCCGGCTCGAGCAGCACCTCATTGTCGCCGATCTCGATGATCACCCGGCCTTCGATCACCGTCTGGTGCTCCCAGGAGCCGTTGCCATGGGCGTTGGCACGTAGGGACCCACCTGGCTTCAACACCATCTCGTACCATTCGACCGGCAGCGGTTGGCGAATGGGCGACAGGATGCGCGTGACGCATAGTCCATCAGCGCTGGTTATTGCCGGAGTGGAATATGATTTGCGGTGCTCGTAGATGTGCGGCCCGTCCAGGCCGGACCGAACCTCGCCCAGGAGCTCGCCGACACCAATGCCGAGCGAGCGGGTCAACCGCCAGACCCGTGCGAAGGTCGGATTAACCGAGCCGCGCTCGATCTGAGACAGCATCGATTTGGAAATTCCGGTCAGGTCCTGCAGATCGGCAAGCGTCATGTTCTCCTTCAAGCGATACTGGCGGAGCTTCGGACCGATGGGAGGCGGGGAGACGTGCGCCGCCTTGCCGGTTGCCGCACGCGGAGACTTGCGCGGGGCTGGCTTGGCGGGCACCTCTGTCGTGCCCGTCCGCTTTCGATTTGACTTCGCCATGAGCGCTTCGAGGCCCTCCTGGCAGGGCATCTTACCGGGAGGTGAAGCCGATATCGAGCGATTGCCTCGTTGTCATTAATTCGGCCGCGGCGGCACCCCGCCACAGCCGAATTGGGGTTCACCGACAACATTACCGATCTGTAAAGCTGGATCGAGGGCTGTGGAGCGGCAGGCCGGCGAATTAACAGAAGTTAATGAGCCGGCAAGCGGCGGTTCAGCTCCAGGGACTATAGGGTTCTGCGGTGGGCAGCGGCCCTCTTGTCGAGGCAAAGCGGGGATTCCGTGCTGATTGCAGATCGGTATAGAGTTGCTCCCGCAACCGGCCTACCCGCGAACTGCCCACCTGCAGTAGACCCGGAGCCGGTGCGGCCCCGGCGGCGAGACGGGCGTACCGGTTGATGAACCCCTTCTCAATCGCTCTTCGCGCCCGCCTCGCCACTTTTTTGCCGCGATGGCGAAAAACCTTGCGACGTTGATGAATGCAAGCGTTAGGGCAACTCGCCTCAGAGAAGCAGCTGATGAGAATTCTTGTTGTCGAGGATGACGAGAAGACCCTCCACTACCTGACGACCGGCCTTGAGCAGGAGGGCCATGTCACCGACGCCGTGCAAAGCGGTACCGACGGGCTCGAACTGGCATTATCGCGCAGCTACGACGTCCTGGTGGTCGACCGAATGCTGCCGATTCTCGATGGCTTGACCCTGGTGCGGACGCTGCGCTCGAAGCGGATCTGGACACCGGTTCTCTTTCTCACTTCCGTCGGTGGCGTGGATGACCGCGTGGAGGGCTTGGAGGCGGGCGCCGACGACTATCTTCTCAAGCCCTTCGCTTTCTCCGAGCTGCTTGCCCGGCTGAACGCGATCGGCCGCCGCTCGACCACCCCGATCGAACAGGTCAGCCTGAAGGTCGGGGATCTCGAGATGGATCTTCTGCGAAGGACGGTCAGCCGCGCCGGCGTGCCGATCGATCTGCAGCCGCAGGAATTCCGGGTGCTCGAATATCTGATGCGCAATCCCGGCCGGGTCGTCACCAAGACCATGCTGCTCGAGCGGGTGTGGGAGTTTCATTTCGACCCGCGCACCAATGTGGTCGAGGTCCATATCAGCCGGCTCAGGGCCAAGGTCGACAAACCGTTCGCCAGCGAGATGATCAACACCATTCGCGGCGCAGGGTACCTCATTGCCGCCGCTCATTGAAAATATCCGCAGCACGGCATTCAAGCTCGCCGTGCGCTATGCGCTGTTCTTCGCACTGTCGACGGTTGCGATCTTCGCCATCACCTATCAGGCCGCCGGGCGGCACCTGCTGGATATGTTCCATGCGAGCCTTTCGGCCGACACCCGCGAGCTGATCGCCTTGTCGACCCGGGAGGACATCGCAGGCCTGGCCGAGGAAATCCAGGAGCGCGTTTCGCAGGGTGGCGCGAACGACGATTACTATCTGCTGCTCAGCGACGATGGCCGGGTGCTCGCCGGCAACCTGGCGCCGACCGAAGCCTTCCTGGGCTGGAGAGAATGGGAGCGCCCGATCCGCCCCGGTTCGTCCGAGAAGGATCATTTGATCGGGCTCGGGACGAAGCTGCCGGGGGCCACCATGGTGGCTGCCCAGAGCGTCATCGCAATGAGCGAGACCCAGCAGGTCATCCTGAATACCTTCGCCTGGGGAACATTGATATCGATCCTGCTCGGTCTCGCCGGCGGCTACGCCCAAAGCCAGGGGCCGGTGCAGCGCCTTCGCGAGATCGCCCACACCACCCGGGCCATCGTCGAAGGCCGGTTCGACAAACGCATTCCGACCGGCGGCTCGCGCGACGATCTGGACCGTCTTTCGCTCGACATCAACCGCATGCTCGACCGCATCCAGGACCTCATGCAGAGCCTCAAGCAGGTGTCGAGCGACATCGCCCACGACCTGCGAACGCCGATCAGCCGGTTGCGCCAGGGCCTTGATGCCTTGCAGAGGAGGCCCGGCACGGTGGTAGAGACGCAGGCGGCGATCGAGGCGGCGTTGAAGGAAGTCGATATCATCATCGACACGTTCGACGCGCTGCTGCGCATTGCCCAGATCGAAGGCGGAGCGCGCCGGGCGAATTTCCGCAGGGTCGATCTGTCGGCGATTCTCGAGAACCTGACCGCCGTCTACGCCAGCGTCGCGGAGGACCGCGGGCACCTGTTCGAGGTGGAAATCGAGAAGGGCTGCCAGCTCAGAGGCGACCGCGACCTCCTCACGCAGCTCTTCGCCAATCTCATCGAAAATGCTTTGACGCATGTTCCCGTGCCATCGACGATCACCGTCAAGCTGAGGCGCGCCGGCAAGGAACTCCAATGCATTGTCGCCGATGAGGGGCCGGGCATTCCGGAGCAGGAGCATGACAAGGTGTTCCGCCGATTATATCGGCTTGAACGAAGCCGAACCACGCCGGGCAGCGGGCTCGGCCTGAGCATGGTGGCGGCCATCGCCGATCTTCATGGCGCCATGGTTCGGCTCGAGAACAACCGGCCGGGCCTGATCGTGAGCGTCACCTTCGATGGCATGGGGCAGACATTCGACTCTTCCTGGCCGCTGATGACGATCGGCCGCCAGGGCGCGCAGCTGCCGGTCGGCTGATCGCATCCTCCCCCGATTAAGAAAGATTAAGGTGATAGCAATCTCGGCTCCAGCCGTGGCGGCTAGATGATGTCGCGAACCCCATTTCCGAAAACAGGAGCAGGGCGCGATGCAGCTCATGACGAACGGATACGACCTGTTCATCGCCAAGAACATTCATGACCAATTCAGCCGGAAGGCCGGTTCGCATCGCATCGCCTCGGCCTTTTCGCTCTGTCATCTGTCGCGGCTCATCCGGTTGCGCAAGCCGAAGGCCGTGCTGGAGATCGGCACCGGCATCGGAACCATCGCGCAGCTCATCCTGCTGCATCACGAGAAGGTGCAGACGCTCTACTCGATCGAACAGGATCTGTTCTGCCGCGCTGCTCTCAAGCAGAATGTGACGCCTCTGCCGGGACAGAGCTGGAGCCTGGTGCAGTCGCAGGCCGATATTCCGAGAAACCTCACTTTCGATCTCATCGTCTTCGACGGCAATCAGTATTCCACCTTGGAGTTCCTGCGTGCCGAGACAGCGGTGTTCGTCGAGGGAATGCGGCGAAGGACTCGCGAGGCGTTGAAGTTCTATTGCGACGAGTTGGGGCTCGGCTTGCGCCTGCACGAATACAAGGGCGGCTGGCGCGTCGGGGTGCGCGGCCTCACTGGCAGCCAGGTGGCACCTCGCGTGTTCTTCAAGAGGGAGAGATGCCATCTCGGCATCTGCAAGCCAAGGGTCGCGGTGCCGGGCATCGGCTATCCTGACCTCGCTCCGGCATTCGAGATGCCCGGCGTCGAGACAGCCTAGAGCCACCGATCGGCCTCTCGTCGACTCGGTCGACATCGGATCGTCCGCGGCAGAGTCGGTCTGGACTTGCAGGCGACGATCGTGACAGAATTGGCGGCATCGTCTCCACATTGTCGCCGGCAGGGCTTCGTCCATATCGTTCTCGATGAACAGTGTCGATTCGCCGATCCTGATCGATGGACTGCAGTTCTGTCGCTGGTCAAGGCGCATTCTCGAGCAGATGCGCGAGGGCGGAATGTCTGCCGTGCATGTCACTCTCGCCTACCACCAGACTTTCCGGAACACCGTCGCGCACCTCATGGAATGGAACAGCCGGTTTCAGGCCGAGGGCGACCTCATCCTCTTCGGAAGGGATGTCGGCGACATCGATCGCGCACGCTCGACAGAGCGTACGGCGATCTTCTTCGGGCTTCAAACGCCCATGCCGATCGAGGACGATCTCGGCTTGATCGAGGTGCTTCATACGCTTGGCGTGCGCTTCATGCAGCTCACCTACAACAATCAGTCGTTGCTGGGTTGTGGGTGGATGGAAGATGCCGACGGCGGGATCACCCGCATGGGCCGGCAAGCCGTCAGGGAAATGAACCGGCTTGGAATGGTGATCGACCTGTCGCATGCCGGCGAGCGCACGACGCTCGAGGCGATCGAACTTTCGGAGCGTGCAATTGCGGTGACGCATGCCACTCCGTCATGGTGGTGCCCGAGCAAGCGGGGCAAGTCCAGAGAGGTCCTGAGGGCGCTCGGCGCTCGCCACGGCATGCTCGGCCTGTCGCTCTATCCGCACCACCTCCAGGCGGGTTCCGACACAACGCTTGAAAGCTTCTGCAAAATGGCGGCGGAAGCTGCGGAAGTCGTCGGGATCGGCAATCTCGGCATCGGATCGGACCTCTGCCAGGATCAGCCCGATTCGATGCTTCGATGGATGCGGGAAGGGCGCTGGAGCCGCCCCGAAGCCGATGCGCCGGCATTTCCACCCCAGCCGCGATGGTTTCAGGACAATCGTGACTTCCCGAGTTTGGCAGCGGGTCTGCGCGGAGCCGGCTTTGCCGAGAGCGAGATCGCCGGCATTCTCGGCGAGAACTGGTATCGGTTCATGCGCAGCGCCTTCATGCCGGCGCGGAGACCCGAGCCGAGCACCGTGTCTGTCGAGGCGCAATCGGCGTCGCCTCGTTCGGCCACCGCCGGCTTCATGGCGATGAAGGGTGCGGGTTACTATTCCAAGGCGACGATCGGGGCACGCGACGTCATCAACGAGGCGCTTCCGCTGGTTACCGGCGCGATCGAGCGCATGCAGCCCATCGATGACGGCAGC
>DATAOT010000116.1:0-13476 GCA_036265615.1 Aestuariivirgaceae bacterium | reverse complement strand
GCCGTCGCATTGCTGGGCTCGCTGCCGGCCTCTGCGGCAGATCTCGGGCCCCCTGGCTACTATCCTCCTCGTGCTTACCAGGAGTACCCGGCCCCGGTGATCCGCAAGCGGATCATTCACGAACGGGTGGTGGTGGAGAGGCCCCTCTATGTTCATAGACGCCCGATCGTTGTCGAACGCCCGATCGTGGTGGAGCGGCCCCTCGTGATCGAGAAACGAGTTGTCGTGGAGCGACCCGTGATCGTAAAGCGCCGGGTGTTCATAGAACGGCCGGTCAGATACGGCTTCGGACCACCTCCCTACGCCCCCTATGGGGACGAGGAGGATTTCGATGACGGTGGTGACGCCCCGTACTGAGCTGCGTGGACCAAAAGGCTGCGGGCAGGTGACTGCCGGAGGAGTCACCTGCCCGAGTTCAAGGGCAACTCAGAATGAAATGGTGAGGTTCAAGCTGCAGAGATGTTGTTGACGGCAGTCTTGCCGTTCCGACGATCCACCTCGGTGTCGAAACTGACCTTCTGGCCTTCCGTCAAACTTCCGATCCCAGCGCGTTCAAGTGCCGTTGCATGGACAAAGACATCGGGACCGCCGCCATCGGGTTGGATGAAGCCGAAGCCTTTTTGGTTGTTGAAGAATTTCACTGTTCCCGTTTTCATGTAAGTTCCTTTCAGTCCGGGAGTGCACAATGGCGCGCGCAATAATTCTGCGCCTGCCAAATGGTCGATCGTTTGGAAAGAGTGTCTGACGCGCACCTGGCGTTGCCAAGCAGACGGCCCGAGGTCCGGCCAAATGTCGATTGCAGTCTCTTACCCCGTCATTCGGTCATTAGCAAGGCAGATCGCCGGCGGCCGCCGGTCACGCAGCTAGCGTGGCGATGAAATCGCACCGTCAAATCAAAATAATGCTGGTGATTGCTGCCTCAGCGCACCATATTCCATTGATCGGCAGCTGAAATTCGGGCGCTGCCGGCAGAGAGACTTTGTGCTCCCGCCTAAGTCAGCGTGGAGCTGAAATGTCCGAATCCCGCCTGTTGATGCGCCGAAGCCGGTTCACACTGCAGGCCGGGCGATGATCGACAGCTTCAGTAGTCCTTCAGCACCGGCACGCGTGAAAACCTGCCCTGTTTGCACCTACACATATATGGGTGCAACTTGCGGGCATTGCGGCCGCACCGCCGCGGGCACGGCGCGGGTGAGAAGCACGCGGCTCAAGATTGGTTCGGTTGCCCCGCGTGGCCCGGTCGCGCTATCGCTCGCAGAGCCTTCTCGGCCATTGAAAGGTCGATGAGGCACGGTGGGGATCGCTCATTATCAGTAGCTCAGTCAAAGGTGGAGTGAGGATGTCCAATTCCACAACACGTCAGCATGCCGAGGATCTGTTCAAGCGAATTCAGAAATCAACTGCGGGGGCAGACGATCGATGCGATCCGCAAGCCGGAAAGGACCAAGAATCCAAGACGGCTCGATTGCGAAAACTCCGCCTGGCCAAGGAGGCGTCCGAGACGCCGCCAACCGACCGCGACAGGAGCTCGCGATGAAACTGTTCATGTTCAAGTCGGAATCCAAAAGCGGTCTCCATGCCTTCACCGCAGAGCCCAGCGGTGGGCAGTTGCCCAGCCCATACCAGCCGTGGACTGCGGTCGGCGTGGTGAAGCCGGATAGCGACCCTCCGCATGGGCTTTCACGTCAGGCGATCGAGTTGTCGATCCAGGAGCATGGGTTTCAGCTCTGGCGTGTCAATTCACTAAGCGGCCGCGTTCGCTCTTGATCGTGAACTGCGCGCCGGCCTGGTTTTGCGGCTAACCATCTCGAACGGAACCACTCGCATCACGGGCAATTGTCGCTGCACAATCGCTGCAGGAGGATTCCCATGCCAGTGCTCTACCTTATCATTAACATTTCCAGCGCCGCGCCGGTGCTGATCAGTGTTCCGAGCGGCGTGCTTTCGGACTGTCAGCAACTCGAGCAGCGGGTGATGGTCTCACCCGAAATCGAATCAACGAGCTGCGTCTTCGCTCAGAAGGAATAGCCACCGGATGGCGTCGCTCATCGCACGCGAGAGCGGCCGTAAATAGGCCAATTTCAATAATTTACGAGAAATATTTCGTAGCCGCGTCATGTTTGCGGGAGGCCAAGGACGGCCGATCCTGCGGTCGGCACCCGGTTCAAAAAGTCGCCTCCGGACCCTCGTATTTTTCGCACCGAACGGTATGGTGTGCACCGCGTCATCATGCGGAGGGCCAATCATGATCGGGACGGCACGGGTCTTCTTTGTCGGCAGCATCGCATTCGGCCTCCTCGGCATGCTGCTGGGTTTGGCAATGGCGATCAGGCAGGACCATTCGGCAATGCCGGCCCATGCCCACATCCTCGTCATCGGATGGCTCAGCTTCGCCGTGTTCGGTCTGTTCTATCATCTTTTTCCGACAGCGGCCGCGTCCGTGGCTGCGCGGATCCATTGCTGGCTTGCCGCGACAGCCGCTCCTGTCCTGTTCATCGCGGTCTATCTGGTCGTTACGGGAAACACCGCAGTCGAGCCTCTGGCCGCGATCTCCTCCATTGCCTATGCCCTGTCCTTTCTGGCATTCGCCTGGGCAGCATGGCCGGTGCTCATGCAAAACGGCCGGCAGAGCGAGCGAGCAGCAATCGAGGACTCCTCCGGCGACCTCATAGCAAACGCGCAGAACTGAAGGTCGGCACTCGGTGTCACGCGACGGCATCGAGACGTTCGGGGCGCGCCACGTCCACAACAAGCCGGTCGGAAGCGAACGGCTGGCAGTCGACGCCCGAATTTTCAGCGCCGAGACGACCGCTGCCGCGATGGCGGAGATCAGCACCTGGCCAGGCTATGCACCAACGCCGCTCGTCAAGCTCCAAGGCCTGGCCAGCACCCTCGGCCTCGCGAAGATATTCTACAAGGACGAGAGCCGGCGCTTCGACCTCATGAGCTTCAAGGCCCTGGGCGGTGCTTATGCGGTGCTTGGCGTCGTCCGCTCTCATCTCAAATCCCGCGGCATCGAAACCATCAGCACCCGCAAGCTGCTCGATGGCGCGCACCGCGACTTGGCGCGCGAGATCACGGTGGCGACGGCGACCGACGGCAATCATGGCCGCTCGGTGGCATGGGGTGCGCAGATGTTCGGTGCACGATGCAAGATCTATCTCCATGCGCATGTCAGCAAGGATCGGGAGGCGGAGATCGCCAAATATGGTGCCGAGATCCTCCGCATCGATGGCGGCTATGATGATTCGGTCCGCCAATGTGCTGCCGATGCGGCGCGCAACGGGTGGATCCTTGTCGCCGATACCAATTCCGGCGGCGGCGACCCGGCCATGCCGGCGCTGATCATGCAGGGCTATACCGTGATGGTCGAAGAGCTGACCGTGCAGTTCCCCGGCCCGCATGCAACACACGTTTTCGTTCAGGGCGGAGTCGGCGGGATTGCTGCGGCAGTGGCCGCCCATCTCACGAACCGATACGGCACGCAACGACCGCGGATAATCGTGGTCGAACCGATGCAGGCCGACTGCATCTTCCGTTCGATCGCCGCCGGACGTCCGACGGCGATAGCCGGGGATGTGGAAACCTTCATGGCCTGCCTGGCGGCGGGCGAAATCTCACCGCTCGCATGGCCCTATCTGAAATCGGGGGTGGACGACGTCATTGCGCTTCCCGAAGCTGCGGCACCGGCTGCGATGCGCCTGCTTGCAAATGGTGCCGGGGGCGATCCGCCGCTGGTGTCCGGCGAATCCGGCTGCGCGGCCATCGCTGGACTGATCGAGGCGGCGTCGGATCCCGAACTGCGGTCAGCCATCGGTCTCACGGATCAATCCGTTGTCATCGCCATCGGCAGCGAGGGCGCGACCGATGCATCGACCTACCGGTTGGTGGTTGGCCGGGCGGCGGACGAGGTCTGGGCCGATGCCGCGGCGAGAACCAAGACCGCAGCCAAACCGCCACCAGGGAGCTCTCGATGATCAGACGGCCAGTACCATGGCCCAACGGCGCGAAGGTCGCAGTTGCCATCACCTTCGACATGGATGCCGACAGCCTTGTCCATATCGCTCATCCCAGCGATTCGATCACGCGGGTCTCGACGATCTCGATGCTGCGCTACGGTCCCGAGGTGAGCGTGCCGCGCATTCTCGAGGCCTACCGCCGCTACGGCCTGAAACAAACCTTCTTCGTCCCGGCCTGGTGCATCGAGCACTATCCGGAGGCGGTCGAGGCGATGGTCAAGGACGATCATGAGGTCGGATTTCACGGCTATATCCATGAGGCCCCCAATTCGCTGTCGCGCGAGGAGGAGCATTACTGGATGCAGCGCTCGATCGAGGTCATTGCCAGACATACGGGTCAGCGCCCGCGCGGCAACCGATCACCGCTCTACAATTATTCGATCCACACCACCGACCTGCTTGTCGCCGAGGGTTTTCTCTACGACGCATCATTGATGGGCGACGACGTGCCCTACATTCTCAAGACCGAAGCAGGCGAGATCGTGGAGCTGCCGTCAAGCTGGGCATTGGACGACTGGCCTCCTTACGTGCATTCGATCGACCTCGATTACATGTTCCAGATCATGTCGCCAGATCGCGCGATGGAAGGGTTCATGGCCGAGTTCGAAGCAATGCGCACGGTCGGGGGCGGCCTGTGGATCGGCGTGTGGCATCCCTTCGTCAGCGGCCGCCTGTCGCGCTGGCTCAGGATCGAGAAGATGATCGAGTACATGCAGGGCACTGGTGATGTGTGGTTTGCCCGCCTCGCCGACATCGCCTCTCACATTCAGGAGCTGCGCAAGACGGGCGCCTATGAAGCGCGGGTGGACAGGCTGCCCTATTACGACTCCCGCCAGGTGCCAGACCCGCCGCCATCGGTGATGCTGCGACGGCCGATCACTGGCTGACTTGGCGCGAATTGGCGCGAGCGCCGATCGAGGCTCGTGGCAGCCCATTGACGCGCGACGGGCGGGCGCGCAAGGTCCTGCGCCTCATGCATGCTCGCGAGTGCAGCCAGGAGAGTTGTCAAATGGAAGCCGTCAAGAAATCGGATTGGGCAGCTTTCGGTGAACGTGTGACAAAGGGGCTCACCGGAAAGCAGGCGGAAATCGAGGTCGATTCTCTCGAGATTGGAGCACAGATTCAAGCGGAGTGGGTGAGGATCTTCGGCGTCGACTATGATCGGAAGGACGATCTGTTCGAGGTGGCGCTCGAAGGCCTCGATCACCTGATCAACAAGCCGCGGGAGGTCTATGCCGAGGAGAGCGCCTCGGGGCTCAGCCTCCTGGCCATCGTCGATGGCGAGGGCACCCGGCATCTGATCCGGTTCAGGGAGCCGCTGATTCTCCCGCCGCCTCGCGCCTAGTTCGAGCCTGCGGCCTGACTTTCCGACGACGCCCAAAGGTGCTGTGCCGCATAGGCGCGCCACGGGCGCCATGGCCTGGCGCGGTCGAGCAGCTCGGATGAGGAGTGCGCATGGCCGTCCTGATGCGCCATGGCGCGCAGCAATCCGAGATCGGCGGCCGGGAAAGCGTCCGGCTCGCGAAGCTGGCGCATGGCGATATATTGCGCGGTCCATTCGCCAACGCCGCGGATGGCGCGCAGCCGTTCGATCGCCTCATCGAGGTTCCGCGTCGCCTCGAAGAGATGCGGATCGGCCAAGGCCGCAGCGGCCACGGCCGACAGCGCGGCAGCGCGGGCGCGCGGCATTCCAAGCGTCGCCAGATCCGACCTGGCCAATGCCTCGGGGGTCGGGAACACGTGCGTCAACGGCCCATCAGGCACGACCAAGGTTTCGCCATAGGCCGCGACGACACGGCCGGCGAGACGTGCTGCCGCGGCAACCGTGATCTGCTGGCCGAGCACCGCCCGGATGGCGAGCTCGAAACCGTCCCAGGCGCCGGGCACACGCAGGCCGGGGCGGGCTCTGACCAAGGGTGCCAATGCCGGATCTCTCGCCAGGTGCGCCGTGATGGGCAGCGGGTCGGCAGCGAGGTCGAACACCCGGCGCACCCTGGCAATAATGGTCGGGAGAGCCGAAAGCGTGGGGAAGCGCACCTTGACGCGCAGCGCATGCTGGTTGTCGGCGGGCTTCACCGTTACAGTTCCGGTCGCGCCGCCCAGCCGCAGCGTCCGGGCGTATTCCTCAGGGGTCACGCGCTCGATGCCCGGAATGGCGCGGCGGCGCAAGAAGGCCAGGATCGAGGGCCAGTCATAGGGCGGCTGATAACGCAGCAGCAGTTCGATCTCGCCCCGGGATGCCGCGGGTGCATCACCTCCCCCGGCCCGGCGCAGCGCACCGGGCGGACGCCGGAACAGCGTCTGGAAGGTCTCATTGAAACGCCGAACACTGCCGAACCCTGCTGCGAAGGCGATCTCGGCCAACGACAAGGCCGATTCGTGAATGAGCTGCTTCGCAAGGAGAACCCGTCGGGTTTGGGCGACGGCGATCGGCGAGGCACCGAGATGCTGGTGGAAGAGCCGCCGCAGTTGGCGCTCGCCGACGCCCAGGCGTGCCGCAAGATCATCGACGCTCGCATCGTCCAGCGCGCCAAGCTCGATCAGGGCAAGCGCCCGCGAGACGGTGTTGGAGGTGCCCCGCCAGGCACCGAGATCGGGCGCGGTTTCCGGACGGCAGCGCAGGCAGGGGCGGAACCCTGCTTCCTGGGCCGCTGCGGCAGTCGGAAAGAAGATCACATTCTCCGAGCGCGGCGTGCGCGCCGGGCAGATCGGGCGGCAATAGATGCCCGTTGTCTTGACACCGGTGAAGAACCGGCCATCAAAGCGGGGGTCGCGCTGGCTGACGGCGCGGTAACAGGCATCGTGATCGAGGTCCATGGTCACAATGTGGGCAGAGAACGGTGTCGCGTCTAGCGGTTTTCGGACATGGACATGGCGGCCGGTGACCACGTCCGAAAACCGCCAGATCGGTCTCGGCGAACCGCCATATTCAGCCTTGAGCTGATAGGAGCAAGTTGATGACCATCGAGATCTTCCGGCTTGAACATATCGAGACGCCGACCGGCCGCATGCGGGTCGTGACCGATGACGCGGGCTGTCTTCGGGCGGTGGATTGGGACGACCACGAAGGGCGGATGATGAAGCTTTTGGAGTGCCATTGCGGTGCGGGCTGCTTCAAGCTGCGCGACACGGTCCGGCCTTCGGAGGCACGGCGGGCGCTCGAAGCCTATTTCGAAGGCGTCTTGTCCGCGATTGCCGCCCTGCCGACAAGAACCAACGGCACGGCTTTCCAACGGCAAGTCTGGGATGCCCTGCGGTCGATCCCGGCGGGGCAGAGCGTCAGCTATGGCGTGTTGGCGGGCCGCATCGGCCGGCCCGGCGCCAGCCGCGCGGTCGGCCTTGCCAACGGTTCCAATCCGATTGCCATTGTGGTGCCCTGTCACCGTGTGATCGGTGCCGATGCATCGCTGACCGGTTATGGAGGCGGCCTCGATCGCAAGCGGTGGTTGCTCGCCCATGAGCAAGCCCATTGCGCTGAAGCGGATGTACGTCAATATCGGATGGCGCTCTGACGTGGAGACTGCTGATGGATGCGAATTCGCTGCGTGGACTTCAGGCACCGCTCAAGGCACGCTATGCCGAAAGCCCGGCGGACGCCATGATCACGCTGCGCGCGACCGGCTCGGTCGACGCCCAGAGCATCGCCTGCAAAGTGGAAACCGGACGCGCATTGGCGGTGGCCGGCCTGCATCCGGCGACCGGCGGCACCGGCCTCGAGCTATGCTCCGGTGACATGCTGCTCGAAGCGCTTGTCGCGTGCGCCGGCGTAACGCTCAAGGCGGTGGCCACGGCTCTCGAGATTCCCATCGAAGCTGGAAAGGTGACGGCGGAAGGCGACCTCGATTTTCGCGGCACGCTCGGCGTCGACAAGACTGCGCGCGTCGGCTTTGCAGCCATCCGTCTCAATTTCGAGATTGAAAGCGCCGCATCGCAGGAGAAGCTCGATACGCTGCTGCGGCTCACGGAGCGCTATTGCGTCGTGCTGCAGACGCTTTCCGCGTCCCCTGCCCTGGCGGTGTCGCTAACCCGGTCCTAGTCGATGCTCGAGTGCCATTGGTCGGTCGAAATCTACAACCACCTGAAGGCGGCCGGGGTCCGCCAGGTCGCCTATGTGCCCGATGCCGGCCATGCCCAGCTGATCGAGCTCTTCCAGGCCGATCGGGACATCGTCTCGACGGTCCTGACAACGGAGGAGGAAGGCATCGCCATTGCGGCGGGAGCCTGGCTCGGGGGCGATCGGAGCGTGCTCCTGATGCAGTCCAGCGGCGTCGGCAACTGCATCAACATGCTGTCACTGGCGGTAATCGGACGATTTCCTCTGCTGATGCTAGTCACCATGCGGGGGGAATGGGCCGAGTTCAATCCCTGGCAGGTGCCGATGGGCCTTGCCACCGAGACCTGCCTGGGAGCCGTCGGCGTGCGGTGCATGCGGGCAGAGGCACCGGAGGCGCTCGTGGAAACCGTCCGGTCGGCGGCAAAGCTTGCCTATGAGGCCGATCAACAAGTCGCGGTTATCATCGGGCAGCGCATGATTGGTGAGAAGAAATGGTGAGCGACATCGGCGAGGCACAATCCGCGCTCGGGCGGCGCGATGCCGTGGCAGAGCTGCTGCAACAGCGCGGAGATCTGCTGGTGGTTAGCGGCCTCGGCTCGCCAAGCTACGACGTCCACGCGGCGGGAGATGAGGCTGGCAATTACTATCTCTGGGGCGCGATGGGCAGCGCCGCCCTGGTGGGCCTTGGGCTGGCACAGGCCTGTCGCCAGCGCAAGGTTGTGGTGATCACCGGCGACGGCGAACAGCTCATGGGGCTCGGGGGGCTCGCAACGATCGCCGTGGCACGCCCGAAAAATCTGACGATCGTCGTCATCGACAACGGGCGCTACGGCGAAACCGGGATGCAATTGAGCCATACCGGCTTGAGGATAGACCTGGCACGAATCGCGGCTGCTTGCGGCTTTGCCGACGTGCGCACGGTGGACACCCTGTCCGAAGTGTCGCAACTGCGTCGGACCATGCATCAGGACGCAACCGGACCGCGCTTTTTCGTGCTGAAGGTGACGGCCGATGTCGTGGAGCGCTCGCTGCCGTTTCGCGACGCGGTCCATGGCAAGAACCGCTTCCGCGCTCATCTGGGCCTGCCGGTATCCTGAGCCTGTTGCAAGGGGCGCGACCACGCTTATGACCACGAGACCAGCTCTGTCCTATATCCATCGCTTCGTCCCGGCATCACAACCGGGCTTGGCTCCGATATTGCTGCTCCATGGCACAGGCGGGGACGAGAACGACCTCCTGCCGCTCGGCCAGATGCTGGCACCCGGTGCGGCATTGCTGTCGCCGCGTGGAAAGGTGTCGGAGGGCGGCTTGACGCGCTTCTTCCGACGGTTTGCCGAGGGCGTGTTCGACCAGGAGGACGTGCGCCGCCGGGCCGACGAGCTTGCCAGTTTCGTTGCTGAGGCGCGCCAGTCCTACGGGCTCGGCCCTCCCGTCGCCATCGGGCTCTCGAACGGTGCCAACATTGCGGCAGCGGTCTTGATGCGGCAACCGGCGGTGCTGACGGGGGCCGTCCTCCTGCGGGCGATGACACCGCTCGAGGAGGAGGCTGCGGGGAGCCTCGCCGGCAAGTCGATCCTGATCCTGTCCGGCAGCGCCGATCCGATTGCGCCGGTCGAGAATGCGGCGCGCCTGGCCGCGATCCTGAAACGCGCCGGGGCCACCGTCGACCACCGCGTGGTGCCTGCCAGCCATGGGCTGGTGCAGGCCGACATGGAGGCGGCCCGGCAGTGGCTCAAGCACCATGCACGGCCGGGCGAGCCGTCACCCGCCGGCTGACTGCTCGCGCTTGCGGATCGCTTCAAGGACGGTGCGATAGGCGTCCCACGCGGGATCGCCGGGATCCACCGCCGCCGGATTCCGCATGAAGGCGAGAAAGCCGGCGAGACGCTGCCGGTGCTCGCGCGTGGCGGCGCGCATGGCACCTTTGGCGCGCCGCTGCATATCGTCATATTTGCCGATCTCGGTAACGGTCGCGGCAATGACCCCGGCGCGATCGAGGGCTGCCATGCGGTGCAGAAACTGGTCGAGGTCGAAGGGTCCGGCCATCGGGCCAGTTTCACGACAAATCTTGCCGCGATCAATCCCATATGGCGGCGGGAGATGCGGCACGGTATCTTCTCCCAACCATCCAAAGGAGCTACCGATGACCCGCTCTGTCGCCGACAAACGCGCCGCGTTCCGCGCTCTGCACCAGCAAGGCTGTTTCGTGCTCCCCAATCCATGGGATGTCGGCAGCGCCCGCCTGCTTCAACATATGGGCTTCGCCGCGCTCGCATCGAGCAGCGCCGGCTTTGCCTGGACCATCGGCCGCCCCGATTATGCGGTGACCCGCGATGACGTGCTTCAGCATCTGACCATGCTGTGTGCGGCCGTCGATCTGCCGGTCAATGCCGATTTCGAGTCCGGTTTTGCGTCCGCGCCGGACGAACTGGCTGCCAATGTCGGCCGGGTGATCAAGACGGGAGTGGCAGGGTTCTCCATCGAGGATCGCGTGTTCGGCAAGCCGTCCGAGCTCCATGACATCGATTACGCGGTCCGGCGTATCGCGGCGGCGCGGGTGGCGGTCGATCACTCCGGTCAGGACGTCATCCTGGTCGCCCGCACCGAAGGCCTGCTGATCGATCCCAAGGCGGTCAAGCCGGCCATCGAGAAGCTCGTGGCCTTTGCCGATGCGGGGGCCGACTGCCTCTACGCGCCAGGCGTGCGCGACAAGGCGGACATCCAGGCGATGGTCCGGGCGGTTTCGCCCAAGCCCCTCAATGTGCTGATGGCGTGGCCAGGGCCCAGCGTCGCGGAGCTGGCCGAACTCGGGGTCCGACGCATCAGCGTCGGCGGCGCTCTGGCGCGGGTGGCCTTCGAAGCGGTGGCGAAAGCGGCCGAACGCCTCAAGGCGGGATCCTTCGACGCCCTCCCCTCGGGAGCGCCAGCAGTTAAGCTCAACGACATCTTTGGCAGCTTCGGGTGAAGCGGCCAGGGCATTCCGACATTTGGTATTGAAAACCATAGAAGGAGATTTCAACCTTTCGATGATTCACCTGACGGCAGCAACATCCGGCAGCATCTAGCGGCATGCCCGACACGGCGGAAGTCAACGACGTCCGGCTCAGAACATACGAGTTCCTCGAGCGCGGTCGGAGAAACGATCCGGCATCGCAGGTTTTCGATCTGTCCATCGTCACGCTGATCCTGCTCAATGTGACGGCCTCGGTCGCCGGGACGGTGCCGTGGATCCATCAGAGCTGGGGCCGCACGCTCGACCAGTTCGATACGTTCTGCGTGGCGGTGTTCACGGTCGAATATGCGGCCCGCATCTGGAGTGCACCGGCCAATCCGCGCTATCGCGGCTTGACTGCCATGGCGGCACGTTTGCGCCATGCCCGCACGCCGCTCATGGTCGTCGACTTCCTGGCGATCATGCCGTTCGTCATCCAGTTCATCATCCATGCCGATTTCGGACCGTTCCGGGTCCTGCGCATCGTTCGCTTCTATCGGCTTGCCCGCTATGTGCCGGCGCTCGAGACGATCGTGCGGGTCATCGTGTCGGAAGCGCGGCGGCTGCTCGGCACGCTCATCCTGTTCGCCGGCCTGCTGCTGTTCTCGGGCGTGCTCATGTATATCGCCGAGGGCCGGGTGCAGCCGGACCAACTCGGCTCGGTGCCGCAGGCCATGTGGTGGGCGGTGGTGACCTTGTCGACGGTCGGCTATGGCGACGTCGTGCCCGTCACCGTGGCGGGCAAGTTCATCGCCAGCATCACGATGTTTCTCGGGATCATGTTCTTCGCGCTCCCGGTCAGCATCATCGCTTCAGGCTATCAGGAGGAAATCAAGCGACGGGACTTCGTCGTGAACTTCGCCATGGTGGCGCGCGTGCCGCTTTTCGCGAAGCTCGACCCGACCTCGATTGCGCAGCTGACGGGGCTGCTCACCGCCCGCAAGGTCGCCGGCGGGACGGTGATCGTCAGCAAGGGCGACGATGCCGAGGAGATGTTCTTCATCGTTTCCGGCAGGGTCGAGGTGGAGCTCCCGAACAATCCGGTCATCCTTGGCGAAGGCGACTATTTCGGCGAGATTGCGCTGATCACCGGCGGAACCCGGACGGCCACGGTCAGGGCGGTGGGCGCCTGCGAGCTCCTGCAGCTCGATCGACACGATTTCCGCCACCTGGCAGAGCGCAATCCCCATATCGGCGAGGCGGTCCATCGGATGGCGAACCTACGGCTGTCGCAGCACAAGGACAACAAGGCGGAGTGATTTGAAAGCCGTTCAGCCGGCTCCAACGCGGCCGACCGCATGCCGATGCCGTGCAATGCGTGCCGCTCAAGGCGGGCGCGAATTCCTCGCATGTCCGGTTCGCGCTACCATCGGCCCTGCAGCAGGGAGGAAAAGGCGAATGAGAGGAATTCTGCGTTCGGTCGCGATCCTGGCCGCCGTCATGGCGGCTGCGGTACAGCTTCATGCACAATCGCCGAAGCAGGGCGGCGCGGCGGTCATCACCTTCAACAACGACTTCACCACCCTCGACCCGCAGGTCGGTTACGATCTGCAGAACTATGTCGCGATGCGCGGCATCTTCGACCGGCTGATGGACTATCGGCCGGGTACGGTCGAGCTCGTCCCCTCGCTTGCCGAGAGCTACACGATCTCCGATGACGGCAAGACCTACAGCTTCAAGCTCCGCGACGGCGTCAAATTCCACAATGGCCGGCCGCTGACGTCGGCGGACGTGAAATATTCGCTCGAGCGCGCCGTCAATCCAAAGACGCAGAGTCCGGGCACCGGCTATTTCACCTCGATCGCCGGCTATGACGAACTGTCGGGCGGCAAGGCGCAGGGGATGAGCGGCATCACGACCCCCGACGACCACACCGTCGAGATCAAGCTCAGCCGGCCCGATGCGACCTTTCTCTATGCCCTGTCGCTGCACTTCGCCTCGATCGTGCCGCGCGAGGAGGTCGAGAAGAGCGGCTCCGATTGGGGCCGCAAGCCGGTCGGCTCGGGTGCGTTCAAATTCATCGAATGGGTGCCGGGCCAGTATGTGACGCTTGAACGCAACAAGGATTACTGGCTCAAGGGAGTGCCCTATCTCGGCAAGATCACCTTCCAGTTTGGCCAGGACCCGACAGTGGCGGTGCTGCGCCTCAAGAACGGCGAGGTGGATGTGGTGGGCGACGGCATACCGCCGGCGCAGTTTCCGAGCGTGCTTGCCGATCCTGCCTCGAAGGATCTGCTCGTCATGGGCGATTGGCTGCAGACCGCTTATGTGACGATGAACGTGACCAAGCCGCCCTTCGACAAGCTCGAGGTCAGGCAGGCGGTCAACATGGCGATCAATCGCGATCGCATCGTGCGGCTGATCAACAACCGCGCCGTCCCGACCGGGCAGGTGCTGCCGCCCGCCATGCC
>DATAOT010000115.1:0-5510 GCA_036265615.1 Aestuariivirgaceae bacterium | reverse complement strand
TGCGTTACGGCCGGCTGCTCGGGGGCGGGCGGCTGCTGCGTTACGGCCGGCTGCTCGGGGGCGGGCGGCTGCTGCGTTACGGCCGGCTGCTCGGGGGCGGGCGGCTGCTGCGTTACGGCCGGCTGCTCGGCGGCGGGCGGCTGCTGCGCCGTGGAAGGCGATGGGGACGTGGTCTGCGGCTTCGGCGGAATTTCCGTCAATTTCGTCACCGGCGGCTCGACCTGCGCCGCGCTGTTCGTCGCCGGTGAAGCCGATCCGGCGCCGGTCACGGGCGCCGGCGGCGCGACGGCGTTGTTGGCCAGCTTGTCGCTCTTGGGCATTGCCTCGGGCTTGATTTCCGGAGCCGGGGGCGGTGCGGCTGCCATCGGCTGCTCGGCCGGCTTGGCGGCGGACGACGCGGGGGGCGCGGCCGGCTCGCCGGATCGAGCGGCGGGGGTCGAAGCGGACGGCGATTTCTCGGCTGGCGAGGCAAGCGCCGCCACCTCGGCGGGCTTCGCCCGCACGAAGGGCAATTCCACCCGGCTCTCGACCTTGGCGCCGGAGCCGAGCTCATCGACCCGGAGCGCATGCTGGCCGGGCGCAATCCGCCCCCTGCCCGACAGGGTCCAGGCACCCTGTCCGTCAACCGACGCATCGCCCACAGGATTGTTGTCGACATACAGCCGGACGGTGGCCCCGGGCGAACCGCGGCCGGAGAAGATGATCTCGCCGGTATCGTCGTAGTCGACCACCTCGAGGCTCACCGGACGCTTCGCCGGCTCAACGCTTGGTTTTGCAGCTTTTTCAGGTACTTCCGCCGCTGTCGTTGCGGTCTCCCCTGGCGGCGCCAGCGCCACCTTGGGCGAGCCGGCCTGCGGCTGCTCCTCGGGGGACTGCATGACCCTGGAGGGATGCGATGCTTCGCTCAGAACCACGAGCGCCTGCTTGCCCGGCGTATCGGAGACCACGACATCCACCGCCTGGCTCGAAGCCAACGGCGGTGCTGCGGGCTGCGGCCGCGCCTCGATGGTGATTTCGCTCGAACCCGGCTTGATCGGGTCTTTCGTCACCCACACCCATTCACCGCGGTCATTGGCGACGGTCTGGCCCTTGGTGTCGCCATTGATCTTCACGGCGACATGCCAGCCAGGCTCCGAGCGCCCGGCGACCACCGCCTGACCGTCGGGATCGACCCGGACGATGTCGAAGGATGGCTTCTCAATCTCCCCCGACCCCGGTTCGGCAGGTTGCGCCTCGGGCTGCTCGAGAATGGCAAGCTCTTGTTCCGGCTCTGGTTTCTGAGCTGCATTGGGAGCAGCAACGGTCGGTGTCTGCGCGTTGGCGGCCGATTGCCGGGCAGGTGCTGCCTCAGGCATGGCCGGAGCCGGCGTGGCCGGAGCCGGTGTAGCCGGTGCCGCGGCGGTCTCGGCCGGTCGCGCTGCGGCAGACGGGGCGGCTGGAGATGGGGCGGCGGGAGATGGGGCAGCGACAGACGGGGCGGCGACAGACGGAGCAGCGACAGACGGGGCGGCGGGAGATGGGGCGGCAGCAGATGGTGCCGGTGCGGTCGTGACGGACGGGGTTGCAGAGGTAGAAGCGGGAGCGGCAGGCGCAGGTGCGGTCGCGACGGTGGCAGGCGCAGGTGCGGTCGCGACGGCGGCAGGCGCGGTCTTGGGCTGCTCCGGTTGCGGCGGGCTCTCGACACCGACCTTGCCGACCACCTCCTCGGCGGGCGTCGGCCAATGCTCCCAGTGGTCATGCGAGACAGCCACCAAGCCGCCGAGGCTTGCCGCAGCAAGGCCCACATAGATGTATAACGGATTGACCATATTGCTCGCCTGTCGCAGGGGTTGGGCAGCAGCCTTTGGAATGTGACTTCAAAAACATGCCCTTTCTGCCCATCTAGCACAAAAGGGCAACACAAATCGCGCAAATTCAATGCGTCGTCAGGCATTGCTTGACGCGATGGGAAGACGCCGCTGACATGGATGCAATGAAGACGAATCACAATTTGTGCGTTTACTGCGGCTCGGGCCCGGGGCGCAATCCCGCCTATCTCGAGGCAGCCCGGCTGCTCGGCCAATCGCTCGCCGCCCACGGGATCGGCCTCGTCTATGGCGGCGGCAGCCTCGGCCTGATGGGCGAGGTGGCGCGCGCCACGCTGGCCGCCGGCGGCCGCGTCATCGGAATCATTCCCGAATTCCTGGTTCAGCGCGAGCAGATGCTTACCGAGGTGCAGGAGGTGGTGGTCACCCAGAACATGCATGAGCGCAAGATGAGCATGTTCGAGAAGTCGGACGGCTTCGTCGCCCTGCCCGGCGGCATCGGCACATTGGAGGAACTGGTCGAGGTCTCGACCTGGGCGCAACTCAAGCAGCATCGCAAGCCGATCATCATCGCCAACGTCGAGGGCTATTGGGACCCGCTGCTGACACTGCTGCGGCACATGCGGAGCGAGAAGTTCATCCGGCCGGGACTCGAGGTGAAATATGAGGTCGTGGCGCAAGCCTCGGACATCGTGCCCGCATTCCTCAGACGGGTGCAGGCGCCCTCGACCGTCGAGCCGGCGGAGGTCCATGCGGTCCGATCGCATGGATGAGTGACTAGCAAGAGAAGGCAATAGGCAATAGGCAATAGGCAGTGAACGGTGCCCTTCCCTACTGCCTACTGCCTACTGCCTACTGCCTACTGCCTTCAGCAGCTTCCAGGTGATCGAGTCCGAGAGCGCCTGGAAGCTGGCATCGACGATGTTCGGCGACACGCCGACGGTGAACCAGCGCGCGCCGGACCCGTCGCGGCTCTCGATCAGCACCCGGGTGGTGGCGGCGGTGCCGCCGTTCAGGATGCGGACCTTGTAGTCGGCAAGCTCGAGATCGGCGATCATGTCCTGATATCGGCCGAGATCCTTGCGCAGGGCCTGGTCGAGGGCGTTGATCGGGCCGTTCCCCTCGCCGACCGAGAGGAAGCGCTCGCCGTCGATCACGACCTTGACCACCGCTTCCGAGATGGTGACGAGCTCGCCGAGCGCATTGTGGCGCTGCTCGACCATGACCTTGTAGCTCTCGACGTCGAAGAATTGCGGCACGCCGCCGAACATCCGGCGGGCCAGCAGCCCGAAGGAGGCGTCGGCGCCGTCATAGGCATAGCCTTGCGCCTCGCGCTCCTTGACCTCGCCAAGCAGCCTATCGAGGCGTGGATCGTCGCGCTCGACGATGATGCCGATGCGCTTGAGCTCGGAAATCAGATTGGCCTTGCCGGCCTGATCGGATACGAGGACGCGCCGCGCGTTGCCGATGCTCTCGGGAGGCACATGCTCATAGGTCTCCGGCTCCTTGATGATGGCCGAGGCATGGATGCCGGCCTTGGTGGCGAAGGCGCTCTCGCCGACATAGGGGGCCTGGCGGTGCGGCGCCCGGTTGAGCAGCTCGTCGAAAGCGCGACTCACATGGGTGAGCGTCTTGAGCCGGTCCGGGCCGATGGCAGTCTCGAACCGGCTGCGGAACGGCTCCTTCAGCGCCAAGGTCGGGATGATCGACACGAGATTGGCATTGCCGCAGCGCTCGCCGATGCCGTTGAGCGTGCCCTGGATCTGGCGCGCGCCGGCCAGCACCGCGATGAGCGAGTTGGCAACCGCCTGCTCGGTATCATTGTGGGCATGGATGCCGAGATGCGACCCCGGCACCACCCTGGCAACGGCGCGGACGATGACGTCGATCTCCTGCGGCTGGCTGCCGCCGTTGGTATCGCACAGCACCACCCAGCGCGCCCCCGCTTCGAAGGCCGTCCTGGCACAGGCCAGTGCGTAGTCAGGATTGGCCTTGAAGCCGTCGAAGAAATGCTCGCAATCGACCAGCGTCTCCTTGCCGGCGCGCTGGGCGGCCGCCACGCTCTCGGCGATCGTCTGGAGATTTTCCTCGTTGCTGATCCCAAGGGCCACCCGGACGTGGAAATCGGAGGTTTTGGCGACGAAGCAGATGGCGTCGGCAGTGGCAGCCAGCACCTGGGCGAGCCCCGGATCGTTGGCCAGCGAGCGACCCGGCCGCTTGGTCATGCCGAAGGCGGTGAAGCGCGACTTGAGCGGCCGGCGCTCGGCAAAAAGCGCCGTATCGACCGGATTGGCTCCAGGATAGCCGCCCTCGATATAGTCGATGCCGAGCTGATCGAGCATCTCGGCAACCACCAGCTTGTCCTCGAGCGAGAAGTCGACGCCCGGAGTCTGCTGGCCGTCACGCAGCGTGGTGTCGAAGAGATAGAGGCGGTCACGCGTCATCGCCGGGCTCCCGTGTCTCGATCGCCTGCATGATCGCCGCGACGACTCCCTCGGGATTTGTCCGCACGTCACGATTGGCCACTCGGAGGACGCGGAAGCCCTGTCTTTGCAGGAATTCATCGCGTTTCGCATCGTAGCCGGCGGCGGCCACGTTCGCATGCGAGTCACCGTCCAGCTCGATAACCAGTCGCCGGCTGTACTCTGCAAAGTCCGCGATGAACTTTCCGATCGGCGCTTGTCGACGGAAGTTAAGTCCGCCGCCCTGATTCAGAATCCTGAGATATTGCCAAAGAATTCGTTCGGGAGGCGTAGAGTTGTTCCTCAGCTCACGACACCGGCGGCGCGTTATATTGTCGATTTCAGTCATCTCGATCCCCCGGCACGATCTTCCGCTCCCCTCCCCCTTGTGGGGAGGGGCCGGGGGTGGGGGGCTCTTGAGCATACGCCTAAAAGACCCCCCACCCGGCCTCGCTGGCGCTCGGCCACCCTCCCCACGAGGGGTAAGGGGGAAATTGGACCCTTGTGCCACGCAATTCACCGCTTCCGCTCCCAGGTCGTGACAAGCTCACCAGTCGCCGGATCCTTGCTGTCCATCAGCTGAATCCCCTCTGCCTCGAGTTCGGCGCGGATGCGATCAGCTTCGGCGAAATCCCTTCGTTTGCGGGCAGCCTTGCGAGCCTCGAGGCGAGCCAAAACGTCGTAGTTCAGTTCGATCTCTCTGCGCTCCCGTTTGTCTTTTTCCTTGGCGGCAGCAAAATCCGCCTCCGATGCAAGGCCGAGCCAGCACAGCGATTGCGCCAGGACGTCCGCATTCGAGCTCCTCTCGGCCGCCAGCCGATCGAGCACCCCGAAGGACTCAGGGGTGTTGAGATCATCTTCGAGGGACGCCAGAAGCTCATCCGGAACCTCCGCCTTCCCCGGCACGCCGCGCGACACAACAGGCCCGAGCCATCCCGCGAGCCGGGCCGCGGCCTCGTCGAGTCGTCGTACCGTCCAGTCGATCGGCTGACGATAATGCGTCATCAACATTGCCAGCCTGAGCACCCCCCCATCCCATTTGCGGCCACCAAACTGTGTCGTGTTCAACAGCTCATGGATGGTGACGAAGTTGCCCGCGCTTTTGGCCATCTTCTCGCCTTCGACCTGCAGAAAGCCGTTGTGCATCCACGTCTTCGCCATGACCGGCGTGCCGAAGGCCGAGCGGGTTTGCGCAATCTCGTTCTCGTGATGGGGGAAAACCAGATCGATGCCGCCGCCATGA
>DATAOT010000114.1:0-6717 GCA_036265615.1 Aestuariivirgaceae bacterium | reverse complement strand
AAGGTTGCATTGGATTGCATGGCTCCCCTTTGAGCTGCGGGAGTGTTACATTTCCCGAGGAGGCTAGCGTGATGGACGAAGCTTTTTGTGCCGTGGTCGAAGCCGGCGAGGAGATCCGGTCGGTGACCGATGCCCATTTCTTCCTCGAGAAGCTTGCGGCCCATTATGGCGTGGATCATCTCGCTTATCTCGGCATGAACGTGCCGCGGCCTGAAGAGAATCGGCCCGTTTTCGTCATATCCACCTATGCCAAGGAATGGGTCGAGCGCTATCGCGCGCGCGACTACCAGCGCATCGATCCCGTGCTGCCGGAATCGATGAAGGGCATCCTGCCGCTCGACTGGCGCAACCTGCCGCCGCTTCGTCCCGCCGCCGTCCGCTTCTTCGGCGAGGCGCATGAGCACGGCGTCAAGAAGCAGGGCTTGTCGATCCCGATCCGCGGCGCCAAGGGCGACCTCGCGATCTTCACCGTCAACACCGATCTTCCGGCAGCCGATTGGGAAGGGTTCAAGCAGCGGAACATTCGCGAGTTCCTGCTCATGGCCTTCTACTTTCATCAGCAGGTCATGGCTCTCGAGGGCTTCAGCAGCGCCGCCGACATCCGCGAGCTTTCACGACGCGAGCGCGACATGCTTTGGTGGACTGCCGAGGGCAAGACCACCAAGGAGATCGCGTTGATACTTGGCCTGAGCGACAGGACTGTCAGATTTTATATCGAGAACGCGATGACCAAGCTGCGCTGCCACAGCAAGGCTCAGTGCGTCGCCAAGGCGATACGCATCGGTGCTCTTTAAAACTCCGGTCATCTGACCGTATTGCCGGTCAGCCGCCCTGTACCGACTATGCCCCCCACGACAATAGGGGGAATGAGCAATGATCCAACTGGTGCAAGGCGCTTACCCAGGTGAAAACATCGACATCATTGACAAGATGTTTCGTCTCAGAGCCAAGGTCTTCAATGATCGACTCGGCTGGGATGTCAAGGTTTCCAATCACCGTGAGATGGATCAGTTCGACGAGCTGAATCCGCTTTACGTGGTCGAAACCGACGAGCACCGCAATGTATTGGCAAGTCTGCGTCTCTTGCCGACGACCGGGCCACATATGCTGTCCGACGTCTTCAGCGAGCTGATGGAGCCTGAAGACATCATCCGCAGCCCGCGTGTGCTGGAGAGCAGCCGGTTTGCCGTCGACACCGAATTGCTCGGGCATTTGCCGAACGGTTTGAGCACGGTCACGGGAAAGCTTCTCTGCGCTTTGCTCGAGACCGCGCGGGCGGCCGGCGTCGACTTTGTGATCTCCGTCTATGACGTGCGCATGGAGCGCATCCTGCGGCGCGCCGGCTGCGGCTTCGAGCGACTTTGCCAGCCGAGGCGGATCGGCGATGTCCTGACCGTTGCCGGTCTGTGCGAGACCGCGGCCGCCGTCACCGACGAGATCCGCGCCCGCAACCATCTCTCCGGCTCGATCTTTGCCGATCCGAAATGGATGACGTCGCTGCCGATCGCCGCCTGACAGGAGAACAACGACGATGATCGACCAATCAGGCGAGCTGCCGCAGCTTGGCAGTTGCGAGATTCCCGAGGAGCAGTTGATCGGCATCACCCGCGAGCTGGTTCGCTGCATGCAGGTTTTCGAGGGCCACGGCGCACCGCCGCGCGCAATATGGCTGGAGACGCTGGTCGCCGAGTGCCTCGGAAGACTGGAGTCCTCCGGCCGGCTCGAGGAGTTGTCCGTCCTCTCGGGCGAGGCATCGCGCCTGCGCAGCATCACACTGCCGAGACGCTATGCAAGGCCGCGGGGCAGGGGGCTTGCCAAAGGCCCGCAATAGCATCGCTGACACCAGCCGGGCGTCTCCCAGGTCGCCGGCGACTCTCCTTCCCCGCCCTTGCCCATCAGCGGCGGGGAAGGAGACTATGTCCCCTGCTGATCCAGCGGGAACAGTTTGAAGCGACGCGGCCGAAAGCTCAGCTCAGTCCCGCGACGCGCTTCCACGTCCTGTCCGAGATCGATCTCGACCGTGTGCCGGGCGCGGCCGACCTCGAGTTCCGCTCGGCGCACATTGAGCACCCGTCGAACTGTCTTGACGCGTCCCGCCACCGCCTCCGAGCTGGTTACGAACTCGACATCCTGCGGACGAAAGCACAGCACCGCCTGACCGGCGCGGCATCCGTTTCCGTGAAGACCGAGCCGGCGGCCCTCGAGCATCACTGCGTCGTCCTCGACTGCCACGGGAAGGCTGCTCGAATCGCCGATGAATCCATAGACGAAGGCGCTGGCCGGCTCGTCATAGACCTCGTCGGGATTGCCGATCTGTTCGATCCGGCCGCTGCTCATGACCACGATGCGATCGGCGAGCTCGAGCGCTTCCTCCTGGTCATGGGTGACGAACACCGTGGTATGCCCGGTCTGGTCATGGATCTCCCGCAGCCAGCGCCTCAGATCGCGGCGAACCTGGGCATCGAGCGCCCCGAACGGCTCGTCGAGGAGCAGCACCCTTGGCTCGATCGCCAGCGCCCGGGCCAATGCCACCCGCTGTCTTTGTCCGCCCGATAGCTGCGAGGGAAACCGCTCGGCGATGCCCGGCAGCTGAACCAGCTCGAGGAGATCGAGCGCCCGCTTGCGGATTGCGCTCTTCGCCGGGCGCGACGCCATCGGGCGCACCTTGAGCCCGAAGGCGATATTGTCGAGAACTGTCATGTGGCGGAACAGTGCATAGCTCTGGAACACGAAGCCGATGTTGCGTGCCCTGACGCTCAGCGCCGATGCGTTCTCGTTGCCGAACCAGATCTCTCCCGAGGTCGGGAATTCGAGCCCGGCGATCAGCCTGAGAAGTGTCGTCTTGCCGGATCCCGACGGGCCGAGCAGCGCCACGAGCTCTCCGGAGCGGATATCGAGCGACACCCCGTGCAGCGCCGGGAACCGGTCGAACGCCTTGACGAGGTTTACGATCCGCAGATCCATCGGCCCCTCAAGGATGGCGCTTGCGGGCCGCAAGCTCGGCGCCGAAGCGCCATTCCAGCAGCGATTTCATGACGAGCGTGATGAGGGCCAGCATGGCAAGCAGCGAGGCGACGGCAAAAGCGGCGGCGAAGGAATACTCATTATAGAGGATTTCGACATGCAGTGGCATGGTGTTGGTCACCCCTCTGATGTGGCCCGAAACCACCGAGACCGCCCCGAACTCGCCCATCGCCCGGGCATTGCACAGAAGCACGCCATAGAGCAGGCCCCATTTGATGTTGGGCAAGGTCACGAGCAGAAAGGTCTTGAACCCCGACGCGCCGAGCGACAGCGCCATCTCCTCCTCGCGCGCGCCCTGCTGCTGCATCAGCGGAATGAGCTCGCGGGCCACGAACGGAAAGGTGACGAATATCGTGGCGAGAACGATGCCGGGCACCGCGAAGATGATCTGCACCCCATGCGCCTCGAGCCACGGCCCGAGCACGCCCTGGGCGCCGAAGAGCAGCACATAGATGAGGCCGGAGATCACCGGCGATACCGAGAACGGAAGGTCGATCAGCGTGTTGAGCACGCTCTTGCCATGGAAATCGAATTTGGCGATGGCCCAGGACGCGGCAATCCCGAACAGGAGGTTGGCCGGAACCGCGATCGCCGCAACGAGCAGCGTGAGCCGGATCGCCGCCAGCGACTCCGGATCCGTCAGTGCCTCGAAATAGGTCCGCACACCATTGCGAAACGCTTCGACGAAGACGATCACGAGCGGCAGCACCAGGAAGATGGCGAGGAACAGCGCCACGCCGGCGATCAGAAGACACTGCACGAGCCGCCTTTCCTGCGTGACGTCGCGGTGCTTAGACATGGCCGAGCCTCCGCCGTGTCCAGACCTGGAGCAGGTTGATGATCAAGAGCAGCACGAAGGCGATGAACAGCATGGCCGTGGCGATCGCGGTCGCCCCCGCATAGTTGAATTCCTCGAGCCGGATGACGATCAGGAGCGGCGCGATCTCGCTGACATAGGGGATATTGCCGGCGATGAAGATCACCGATCCGTATTCCCCGACCGCGCGGGCGAGTGCCAGCGCGAAACCGGTGAGCCAGGCCGGGAACACGGTCGGCAGCAGCACCTGGAACACCGTTTGCCAGCGCCTGGCGCCGAGCGTGGCGGCTGCCTCCTCGATCTCGTGATCGATGTCCTCGAGCACCGGCTGAAGGGTCCGCACGACGAATGGCAGGCCGATGAACACCAGCGCGATGAAAATGCCGAGCGGCGTGTAGGCGACCTTGATCCCGATCATCTTCAGCAACGAGCCGAGCCAGCCATTGGGCGCATAGAGGGCCGTCAGCGCGATGCCGGCGACCGCGGTCGGCAACGCAAAGGGCAGGTCGACCAGGGCGTCGAGCAGCCGCCGTCCGGGAAAGCGGTAGCGCACCAGCACCCAGGCGACCGCCAGTCCGGCGATTCCATTGACCACGGCAGCGAGGAACGACAGGCCGAAGCTGACCCTGAGCGCGGCCCGGGTCCGGTCGTCGCTGATGATGCGCCACAGCTCGGATGGCCCGAGCTCGAGCGCCCGCAAGACCAGCACCGCCAAGGGCACTAGAACGATGAGGCCAAGCCAGGTCAGACTATAGCCAAGCGCCAGTCCGAAACCCGGAATGGCGCTTTCCTGTCTGAGGCGCTGAAGCCAGTTCCTCCGACCGCTCATCGGCCGAAATTGTCAGTTGGTCGGCTTGTAGATCTGATCGAAGATGCCGCCCTCGGCGAAATGCTCGGCCTGCACCTTGGCCCATCCGCCGAACTGCGGATCATCGATCGATACCAGGTTGAGCTTGGGAAAGCGTGCGAGATCGGCTGCATCCGCCAGCTCCGGCTTGCTCGGGCGGTAGAAATGCTTGGCCGCGAGCTTCTGGCCGGCCGGCGAGTAGAGGAAATCTAGATAGGCCTCTGCCACCTTGCGCGTGCCCTTGCGATCGACATTGGCATCGACCACCGCCACCGGCGGCTCTGCCTTGATCGACAGCGACGGCACGACGATCTCGAACTCGTCCTTGCCCAGTTCCTCACGCGCCAGAAAAGCTTCGTTCTCCCAGGCGATCAGCACATCGCCGATCTCGCGCTGGACGAAGGTCGTCGTCGCGCCGCGCGCCCCGGTGTCGAGTACCGGCACGTTGCGATAGAGGCTGGCCACGAAGGCCTGGGTCTTGCCCTGGTCGCCATTGGCCTTGGCGGCGCCATATGCCCAGGCGGCGAGATAGTTCCAGCGGGCCCCGCCTGAGGTCTTCGGGTTCGGGGTGATGACCTGGATGCCGGGTTTCACGAGGTCGTCCCAATCCTTGATCTGCTTGGGATTGCCCTTCCTCACCAGGAACACGATCGTCGAGCTGTAGGGCGTGCTGTTGTTGGCCAGGCGCTTCTGCCAGCCGGACTTGATTTTGCCGGCCTTGGCAATGGCGTCGATGTCGGCTGCCAGCGCCAGGGTCACGACATCGGCATCGAGACCGTCGATGACCGCCCGGGCCTGCTTGCCCGAGCCGCCATGCGAGCTGTTGATCTGCACCGTTTCACCCGTTTTGGCGTGCCATGTCTCGGCGAAGGCGGCATCGAAAGCCTTGTAGAATTCCCGCGTCGGGTCATAGGAGACGTTGAGCAGTGTCGATTGGGCGCTGACCGGTCCTGCCAGCGCGACGAGCCCTGCAAATGTCAGTGCGAAGAGACTCTTCTTGAACATGAGTCGACCTCCTGTTGGTGACAGCCACGTGAGAGGGCGGCGGCTGACAGAATTCCTGACAGACCCGGGTTTTTATGAAGGGCGAAGGCTGGGGCTCTTTTAGCCGCCGAACGCGCTGCGGCGCCGGCCCGTCCTCTCTCCCCGGGTCGGCTCGAGAGGCGGCAGGATCAACTCCTGGCGGGAATTATCGATCCGGGCCAGGTTGCGGGAAGCAAAGAGACACATGAGCAGGGCCTTCAGCTTCAGCATTGCACTCTCCGTTCGCCGACCGTGCTATTTCGACAAAACTTGTAGAGATTGTCAACAGGATTCGTTCGTTCTTACGAACAATCTGGATTCTTCAACGAACTCAACGCTGTCCGACCGCCAAATGCCGCAGCCGATCCTTGATGGCGGCATCGCTCGCCGCCATGGCATCGGCGATCGTCGTCTCCTCGAGCACCCGGCGGGTTGCCTCCGTCACCTTCTGGAAGGCCTGGCGCATTTCGCATGAGTCCTCGTCGGGACAGTCGAGGCAGCGCCGGTAGGCGGTGAGGCTGAGGCACGGCAGCGGCGCGATCGGCCCATCCACCAGCCGCAGCACGTCGAGGAAACGGATCTCCTCCGGCGGCATGACGAGCACGTAGCCGCCAAGCGCGCCCCGCCGGCTCTGCACCATTCCGGACCGCTTGAGCAGCAGCAGGATCTGCTCCAGGAACTTCTTCGGAATGCGCTGCTGCGAGGCGAGATCGGCGGTCAGAACGGCACGCCCGGGCTCCGCCCGCGCCAGGCCGATAAGTGCGCGCAATGCATATTTTGCCTGTTTTGAAATCATTTGGGCTCCGGGGCTGCCATCTTTTACTCCCGGCGCGCCGCGAAATCATCAGCCTGGCAGCTCCTCGATCTTGTCGACCCGCTCGGGATAGAAGGCGAGATGGTCCTTGATGGCCGCAACCGCCGGATAGGGATCCTCATAGGTCCAGACCGCGTTTTCCGCCACTCGGCCGTCGACCGTCAGCGTGTAGTAGTTGGCATCGCTCTTGAA
>DATAOT010000113.1:0-4797 GCA_036265615.1 Aestuariivirgaceae bacterium | reverse complement strand
CAACCAACCGCCAGAATGCAGAGCACTGCCACAAGGGCACTGCGCCGAATCAGAACGAGTTGCATGTCCCCGCCAAGCCCGCGCCTGGTCTCGTCTTGTTTGCCGCCATCCCGGCGGCATGTTAAGCGGCTTCAGTTTTGCGTCGCAAGGCGAAATGCGGGTTTCTGCACGCCAATTGTGGGAAACTATTGAAATATAGTTGCCAATTTGTCGTGGCCCGAAGCAGGCCATTGAGAGGAAAAGCGCCATGATGCGGACTTTAGCCCTTGCCGCGTTGAACCGGCGGCAGCGATCGACGAAGCCAAGCCCTGATCCGGCCTCGCACAGTTTTGAACGGACCGTTCGATGACGTGAGTGGCGCTCCTGCGACAGGAGCGCCATAGAGCCTCATGCAAATCATCAGGAAAAAAAGCTGGGAGCTGCCGGAGAGCCGGGTCACGCCCCAGTCGCTGTTTTTCAACCGCCGGGACTTCGTCGCCGGTGCCGGGCTCCTCGGGCTCGGCGCAACGGTCGGGCTTGTCGCCGGCCAGCCCCGTGCGGCTGCTGCGGAAGCTCCGCCGCTCTACCCTGCCCCGCGCAATCCAGCCTATGGCGATGCCGGGCGGCCGGTGACGCCGGAAGATCTCAACACGACCTACAATAATTTCTACGAGTTCTCGACCAACAAGCGA
The DNA here is from genome assembly GCA_036265615.1 of Aestuariivirgaceae bacterium. Taxonomy (GTDB): domain Bacteria; phylum Pseudomonadota; class Alphaproteobacteria; order Rhizobiales; family Aestuariivirgaceae; genus DATAFF01. The sequence continues at coordinate 4,126 of DATAOT010000113.1, read as the reverse complement.
ATCTTCGAGCTGGCGGCGCAGCTGAAGACCCGGCCCTGGGACATCGCCATCGCGGGCGAGGTCGAGAAGCCGTTCACGATCGGCTTCGAAGATCTCCTCAAGAAGGTGAAGCTCGAGGAACGCATCTATCGTCATCGCTGCGTCGAGGCATGGTCGATGGTGGTGCCGTGGACCGGCTTTCCGCTCAAGCAGCTGGTCGAGCTGTCAAGGCCGCTGTCGGTGGCGAAATATGTGCGGATGGAGACCTTCCTCAATCCCGACATGGCGCCAGGCCAGCAGCCGTCATTTCTCGCCGGGAGCATGCCGTGGCCCTATGTCGAAGGCGTCACAATGGCGGAGGCGGCGAACGATCTGGCCTTCATGGTCACCGGCGCTTATGGCAAGCCGGTCGCGAAATCCATGGGCGCGCCGATCCGGCTGCATCTGCCGTGGAAATACGGCTTCAAGTCGATCAAGTCGATCGTCAAGGTGTCGTTCGTCAAAGAGCGTCCGGTCGGCTTTTGGGAGCAGCTGCAGGGCACCGAATACGGCTTCTGGGCCAATGTGAATCCGGAGGTGGCGCATCCGCGATGGAGCCAGGCCACCGAACGGGTGCTCGGAACCGACGAGCGGATCCCGACCCTGCTCTACAATGGCTATGGCGCCGAGGTGGCGAGCCTCTATAGCGGTCTTCAGGCTGAGAAGCTGTGGATGTAGGTAGAAAGGCAATAGGCAATAGGCAATAGGGAAGAGTGTCAGTCAGTGCCTATTGCCTATTGCCTAGTACTTCCACTCCTTGGCCTTGGAGACGATGAAGTCGCGGAACACCGCGACGCGCTTCGATTCCTTCAGCTCCTCGGGATAGACGAAATAGGTGTCGAAGGCCGGCGCCTCGAGCGGCAGATCGACCTGCACCAGCCCCGATTCGCGCTCGACGAGATAGTCGGGCAGCGTGGCGATGCCGAGATGCGCCTCGACCGCCTTGTAGAGGCCGTAGACATTGTTCACCCTCAGCACCGAGCGCCGCGGCGAGCCTTCGCGGCGGCCGGCGGTCTCGAGCAGATTGACATCCGACAGATAGGGCGGCGACACGCCGAAGGCGAGGATCGAATGATTCTCGAGATCGTCGAGCGCCTTCGGGGTGCCGCGGCGGCGCAGATATTCAGGCGAAGCATAGGCGTGGTAATGCACGGTGAAGAGCTTGCGCTGGATCAGGTCAGGCTGAGTCGGGCGGCGGAGCCTGATCGCGACATCGGCCTCGCGCATGGCAAGATCGAGCTCGCGGTCGTCGAGCAGCATGGTGACCGAGACCTGGGGATAGAGCTCGAGGAACTCCGAGATCCTGGGCGTGAGCCAGACCGAACCGAGGCCGACTGTCGTCGTGACCCTGAGCTCGCCCGTCGGCTTGTCCTTCGAATCGGCAAGCCGGGTGCGGGTGGCGGCAAGCTTGGCGAACACGTCATGCGCGGTGCGGTAGAGAACCTCGCCCTGCTCGGTGAGGATGAGGCCCCTGGCATGGCGGTGGAACAGCGGCACCTTGAGGTCCTGCTCGAGCGCGCTGATCTGACGGCTGACTGCCGACTGCGACAGACCGAGGTCATGGCCGGCATGGGTGAAGCTGCCGGCATCGGCCACCGTGTGAAAAATTCTGAGCTTGTCCCAATCCATCGGCCGCATACCGTCCTTGGCACGTCTACTCGGCGGCTTCGCTCAAGCTGCCCTGGCGTGCCAGCCAGCGCTCGGCCTCGAGGGCCGCCATGCAGCCCATGCCGGCAGCGGTGACGGCCTGACGAAAGACATCGTCCGCAACATCACCGGCAGCATAGACGCCGGCAACTGGCGTTGCTGTAGAGTTAGGCGCCGTAATCAAGTAGTTCCCCTGCTTCATTGGCAATTGGCCGACGAACAATTCTGTCGCCGGGACATGTCCAATCGCCACAAAGATTCCATCTGTCGGCAACAGGAAGTCTTCTTCAGTTTTTACATTTCTGATCCGCGCTCCCGTCACCATTTTGGGGTCGCCAGAACCAATAACCTCTTCGAGCACAGTATTCCAGAGGACTTTTACCTTCGGATTCTCGAATAACCTGTTCTGGAGAATCTTCTCGGCGCGGAAGGAGTCGCGGCGGTGGATGACCGTCACGCTGTTGGCGAAGTTGGTCAAGAACAGCGCTTCCTCTACGGCACTGTTGCCGCCGCCGACCACCAGCACATTTCGTCCGCGGAAGAAGAAACCGTCGCAGGTGGCGCAGGCCGAGACGCCATACCCCTTGAACCGCTGCTCGCTTTCGAGACCGAGCCAGCGCGCCTGGGCGCCGGTGGCGATGATCAGCGCGTCGCTGGTGTAGACGACGCCCGAATCGCCCTCGAGCCGGAATGGCCGGACCTTGAGATCGGCGGCGACGATGTGGTCGCTGACGATGACCGTGCCCATGTGCTCGGCCTGAGCCTGCATCTGCTCCATCAGCCAGGGGCCCTGAACGACACTGGCGAAGCCGGGGTAATTCTCGACATCGGTGGTTATGGTGAGCTGGCCGCCAGGCTGGATGCCCTGGATCAGCACCGGCGCCAGCATCGCGCGCGCGGCATAGATGGCGGCGGTATAACCCGCCGGGCCTGAACCCAGGATCAGAACACGACCGTGTCGGGGAGTCATGCCGGCCTCCGGTTCCACGAAAGGGGTGTGAGCAGCTTAGGTATGTGCTTGGAGCATAGCTTGCAAGCCGCCGCTGGCAAGGGTAAGCATGCCGGCGGTGGATAACACGACTGGTCGCATGGCGCCGCCCCGATGAACGACAAGACAGAGCGCGGCTTGAAGACGCCTGTGAAGCTCGACCGGACGGACCTCAAAATTCTTCGGCATCTGCAGGCCGATGGCCGCATCACCAATGTCGAGCTGGCCCGGCGGGCCGGATTGTCGCCGGCGCCCTGCCTGAGGCGGGTGCGGGCGCTCGAGGATGCCGGATTGATCCAGGGCTACCGGGCAATCCTCGATGCGAGCCGTCTCGGCTACGGCATCGTGCTGTTCGCCCTGGTCGGGCTCGCGAGCCAGGCCGAGAGCGACCTCAGGGCGTTCGAGCAGCAGGTGCGGCGCTGGACGCTGGTCAGGGAATGCCATGCGCTGTCCGGCGATGCCGACTACCTCCTCACCTGCATTGCGCCCGACCTCGAGACCGCCCAGCATTTCGTCATCGCCGAACTGACGGCGGCACCCAACGTGCAGAGCGTCAGGACGATGCTGACCTTGAAGACCGTGAAGTCCGAGCCGCGCGTGCCGCTTGCCGAGCATTGAAGAGAGAAAGAAAGCCCCGAGAGCAGCTTCTTCTCGCCCCGGTGCAGCGCCGAACGTCCGCGATCCCGATCCGGGTCCTGGTGCTCAGGCTCTGTGGCGAGGGTGTGCCGGAGCGTCCGCGCCGACGCTCGACAGGACGCCGTCGAAGCGGACACGGATGATCTCGTAGCTCTTGCCGCCGCCCGGCGTCATGACCTCGACGCTGTCGCCCTTGTGCTTGCCGATCAGCGCGCGCGCAATGGGCGAGGTGATGGAGATCTTGCCCGACTTCACATCGGCCTCGAACTCCCCGACGATCTGATACTCGGCCTCGTCCTCGGTGTCCTCGTCGACCACCGTGACGGTGGCGCCGAACTTGACCGAATCGCCGGACAGCTTGGAAATGTCGATGACGTCGGCCCGGGACAGCTTGTCCTCGAGGTCGAGGACGCGGGCCTCGATCCAGCCCTGGCGCTCCTTGGCGGCGTGATACTCGGCGTTTTCGGAGAGATCGCCATGGGCGCGGGCTTCCTCGATCTGCTCGATGATGCGCGGCCGCTCCACCGTCTTCAGATGCTTGATCTCGTCCATCATCGCGGCGTAGCCCACCGCGGTCATCGGAACCTTGTCCATCACGGTCCTTCAATCGTCACAGTTCACTTTGCCAACGCCGCAGCCCAGCTGCGCCGGCAAGATCTTCCAACACTTCCGGAAGCCGGACCCCTCGCCCCCCGATCGCTGGCACAGGCTCACGACCGAAGGACGCGCGCCCCGCAGCAGCCTTGAGGCGGCGGCGAGGCGCTTCCAGTTACAGAAGTGTAATACCCAACCAAGCGGCGTTCAAGAGGTCGGGGCTTTTCACCCACAGGTTGCAGC
>DATAOT010000112.1:0-3158 GCA_036265615.1 Aestuariivirgaceae bacterium | reverse complement strand
GATTCCGATGCCGACCAGAAAAAAGCCGAACACCGACCAGCCCGCAAAGATGACCCACTTCGTTTCGGGCATGGTCGCCGCCCTCATGCTGTGACATAGGTCAGGGTATCATCCTCCACGTCCGCAATGGGAGCATGGGGCTTGGTGTCCTACTGGTGAAACAAACCATTCAAGGAACTGCGGCTCGCGACGTTCAACGCGAGCGTCGAGACGGTGGCGACCCAACCGTTCTTTCGTTCGACCATTGGCTGAGCGGGGATATGGGGGTCGATGCCCTCCTCGAATGGAGTGAGCAGCACGGCAAGCTCGCGGACATCGCCCCGGCGCTTGGGATCAAGGCCGCGCCGTGAACTTTGCGCCGAAGATTGGCGCCGCGGACAGCCCGGACATTGCAAGAAGCCTGCCACGGAACATCGGTCATTCAGCCAGCACCGCGCGACTGGCGCCCGCGACCGTGACAGGCCATAATATCGCGCATGGCCAGCTATGAATATCGCATAACAGAGCACGAGGACGGGCGTTTTCACGTGGAGCTGTGGCCGACCCGCAACGGCGGCGAGCGCATTTTCAGATCCCGCGGATTCCACACTCGGGAATTGGCCGAGGCCTGGTTGGTCCCGGTCCAGATCCAATCGACCGACCCGGCTTCCCCACGCTCCCGGGTGGTTTACATCAAGCGGTAGACCCGCGAGGTCTAGCCTCGTGCGAAAGCGGGGTCAGCGCCAGTTCAAAGTTAGGCATCCTGAAACGCGCGCGGGTCCCGTACCCGCGAGATCGAATGAGGATCTGCTTAGCGAACCATCCGAATGCGCCTGCCTGGGTGCTCGGTTAACCCGAGCGCCCTCGCCTTCTGCCGCACCTCGTCCTCGTCCCTGCACGGGAAGCTCGCAGTCTGGGCAAATGTCCGGCCGATATTCAGCTCGTTCGTGAGGTCAGCAATGTCCATTTCGGACCAGGGTTCTCCTGAGTTTGCGTTCATCGCCTACCTCGCTGGACTAGCCGCGGCCCTTTGCCCAAGTACGATCGGCAATTTCTCTGTTATCGTACGGTAGGCTGGCAGGGAGCAAGCATGCGCAGACGCGAGTTCATCACGCTGCTCGGCGGGGCAGCGATGGCATGGCCGCTCGCGGCGCGGGGGCAGCAATCGGCGATGCCGGTAATCGGAATCCTCAACAGCGGAGCAGCCGCGCCGTTCGCCCCGATGATGGCCGCGTTCGATCGCGGATTGAGCGAGCAGGGCTATGTCGTCGGCCGCAACGTCAAGGCCGAGCTGCGCTGGGCCGACGGACGCTATGAGAAGCTGCCGGAGCTCGCCGCCGATCTCGCACGTTTGCCGGTCGATGTGCTGGCCTCGCCCGGCGGCGATGTGGCGACCGTGGCTTCCATGGCCGCAACCAAGACCATTCCGGTCGTATTCATGGTCGGCCGCGACCCGGTCAAAGCCGGCTTTGTCGCCAACCTCAATCGGCCCGGCGGCAACGCCACCGGCTTGAACATCCTGACCTCGGCGCTGGCGGCGAAGCGGCTGGAACTGCTGCGCGATCTTGTGCCCGACGTCAATCTGATCGGCGTGCTGTTCAATCCGAACAACCCCAATGCCGCGACCGATCCCCAGGACCTGCGGGACGCCGCCGCCACGCTCGGACTGCAGCTCTTTTTCTTGCAGGCGAGCACGCCGGACGAGATCTCGACGGCGTTTTCGAGCTTCGCCGCACAGAGGCTCAAAGCGGTGCTGGTCAACACCGATCCCTATTATCTCAGTCGCCGTGATCAGCTGGCGGAATTAGCGGCGCGTTACTCGTTACCGACGATCTATTCCCTGCGCGAGCATGTCACGGCCGGGGGTCTGATCAGCTATGGCGCCAACCTGATTGATGCCTATCGCCTGCTCGGCGGCTTCGCTGGACGGATTCTGCGCGGCGGCAAGCCTGCCGAGATGCCCGTCGAGCAACCGACCAAGTACGAGCTGATGATCAACCTCAAGACCGCCAAGGCACTTGGCCTCGAAGTGCCGCCGACGTTCCTCGCCCGGGCCGACGAGGTGATCGAATGAGGCGGCGCGAGTTCATCACACTGCTCAGCGGTGCGATGGCTTGGCCCGCAACCGGAACGCCCTTGCTTTCTGCCGCACCTCGTCCTCATCCCTACACAGGAAGCGCGCGGTCTGGGCGAATGTCCGGCCGACGTTCAACTCATTCGTGAGGTCAGCAATATCGTTTCAGACCAGGGCTCACCTGGAGTTCGGGTCCATGGCATATCGAGCCATGCCTCCCCTCCCCGCGCCGAGAAGCCGCCGGCGGGATCGAACTGGATTCACGAGATCAAGCACGACGGCTTCCGGCTGATGGCGCGGCGAGATCCGGCTGGCATCAGGCTTCTCACGCGAAACGCGCACGAGTGGTCGGACCGCTACCCCGCGGTCGTCGCGGCCCTGAACCATCTCCCGATCCGGTCGCGCCTGATCGACGGCGGCAATATCGGCATTCACACCGTGATCGCCGCCATCAGCCGCTCGCAATCCGCCGCAGCACTTGCATCGCCCGCGAGGGTCAATCGTCCGCGCTCCATGGCGACGAAGCGATCGCACAGGGTCAACGCCTGCGGGACATTCTGCTCGACCAGCAGGATGGCGCGGCCGGCCTGCTTCAACTCGCTCAGGATGGCGTAGATCTCCGACACCATCATCGGCGCCAGCCCTTCGCTCGGCTCGTCGATGAGGAGCAGGCTCGGCTCGCCGACGAGCACGCGCGCGATCGCGAGCATCTGCTGCTCGCCGCCGGACAGCGTGGTGCCGTGCTGGCGCCGGCGCTCGTGCAGGCGGGGAAAGCGGCGATAGATCTCCGCCAGCGCGGCGCGGTTGGCCGCGCCGCCGCGCCGCGGCACCTGCATGAAACCGAGCGTCAGGTTCTCCTCGACCGTGAGCCCGGGGAAGATGCGGCGATCCTCCGGCACGAAGCCGACGCCGAGGCGGCAGATACGGTCGGGGGCCGCGCCGTCGATCCGCTTGCCGTCGAACCTGATCTCGCCGCGGCTGGCGCGCAGCCAGCCGGCGATGGTCTTGAGCAGCGTGGTCTTGCCGACGCCGTTGCGGCCGAACACGCCGACCACCTCGCCCGCACGCACCATGAGGTCGACGCCCTGCACGATGTGGCTGGCGC
>DATAOT010000111.1:0-31464 GCA_036265615.1 Aestuariivirgaceae bacterium | reverse complement strand
CTCGACGACTCTTCCACACTGTCAAGGGTGACAAGGTCCAAGTCCTTCATATCGACGACCACGTCATGATCGCCTGAAGGTTCAGCAGGTTTCATTGCGACGATCGCAGCGCCCGACAAGGCGTCCTTCTCCTCTGGTTCGCCGATCTCGGTGTCCTCGCCAACGTCAAGTAACGTCAGGCCATATTTCTCGGCGAGCTTCTTTTCCTCGTCCACAGACCTTTTGTTAGCCGTGCTCTTCAGATGCAGGCCGTGCTCCGGCAAGCTGCGAACATCGCCGATGTTTGGCAGAGGATCTCCATCCTCGCTCCCGCTGTACGGCGAACGCATTGACAAAGACACTGACGAAGACTGCCTTGCGACATCCTTAAAATTCAGAGATCTGCCACTCATCTTTTTCCCCCAGTGGATTCAGTGATGATCACTGAGGGATCGTATAGCCGCGATCCTTCGGGGAGATTGTGCCGTGCGGCACAGGCGTGTGGCCCTAGTGAGGGAAGTGTCCTTTTATTCCCTCATGGCCGGCCCCCGAGCCGGCCATCCAGAGATGTCCCAAACAAAGAGTGGATGGCCGGGTCAAGCCCGGCCATGAGGGGAAGTGAACAGGCCCCGACCCGGACCCCTATTCCCTACTGCCTACTGCCTATTGCCTATTGCCTATTGCCTCCCTACAGCATCGCCGGCAGCACCCGGTCCGGCGGCTTGTGGCCGTCGACCCAGGTCTTGATGTTGATGATCACCTTCTCGCCCATGTCGACCCGGCCCTCGATCGTCGCCGAGCCCATATGCGGCATCAGCACCGCGTTGCGGCATTTGAGCAGTCGCGGATTGACCGCCGGCTCATGCTCGAACACGTCGAGCCCGACGCCGCCGAGCTCGCCCGCCTCCAGCATCCGGGTCAGCGCATTCTCGTCGATCACCTCGCCGCGCGCCGTGTTGACGATGATCGCATCCGGACGCATCAGCCTGAGCCGCCGCGCCGACAGGAGGTGATAGGTCGCCGGCGTGTGCGGGCAGTTCACCGAAACGATGTCCATGCGGGCGAGCATCTGGTCGAGGCTCTCCCAATAGGTCGCCTCCAGGCTGTCCTCGACCGATGCATGCACCGGCTTGCGATTGTGATAATGGATCTGCAGCCCGAACGCCTTGGCGCGCCGCGCCAGCGCCGTGCCGATCCGCCCCATGCCGACAATGCCCAGCCGCTTGCCCCAGATGCGGTGACCGAGCATCCAGGTCGGCGACCAGCCCTGCCAGCTGTTCTCCGGCCCGATCACCCGCGACCCCTCGATGATCCGCCGCGCCACCGCGAGAATCAGCGCCATCGTCATGTCGGCCGTGTCCTCGGTGAGGACGCCCGGCGTGTTGGTGACGGTGATGCCGCGCGCCGTCGCCGTCTCGACGTCGATATTGTCGACCCCGTTGCCGAAATTGGCGATGAGCTTGAGCTGGTCGCCCGCCTGGTTGATCACCCCCTTGTCGATGCGGTCGGTCACCGTCGGCACGATCACCTCCGCTTGCTTGACCGCGGCCACGAGCTCGGCCTGGCTGAGCGGCTTGTCGGCGTCGTTGAGGCGGGTGTTGAACAGCTCCTTGAGCCGGGTTTCGACGACGTCGGGGAGCTTCCGCGTGACGATCACCAATGGCTTCCGCTTGGACATCGGGGTCTCCGGGGCTTCTCGTGGTAACTCTTTAAGTCGCTGCCGGAGACGTGTAAACTCGCGAAACGGGGGTTGGGCGGATTCGGGCAATCCGCGAGCGATCGAGCCAAGGGGAACGGGCCTGACAAGTTTCGCGCAAAGCTGGCGACGGCTGCAATTCGGCAAGCTGCTGATGGCGCTTGGCTGCCTGCTGGTGCTTGCCGCGGTGGGATTTTCCCTGCTCGGCCGTTCCGCGGATCCGGTCGACACCGGCGGCCTTCGCGCGGAGGAAACCGGTCCCACCGGCGACTACGGCGCCAGCACCGCCTCCACCACGGCACCGCCGGCCGCCGACATCGAGCCGGCGGCAACCCCGGTGGCCATCACCGGCGCCGGCCACAATGCCCGCGAGGGCAGCGAAACCCGCCTGCCCCTGCCGCGCTTCGTCAGCCTCAAGGCCGAGCGCGTCAATGTGCGCCGCGGTCCCTCGAGCGACCACCAGATTTCCTGGGTCTTCACCAAGAAGGGCCTGCCGGTCGAGATCGTCGCCGAATTCGAGCAATGGCGCCGCATCCGCGACAGCGACGGCGCCGAGGGCTGGGTCCTCCACAGCATGCTGACCGGCAAGCGCACCGCCGTGGTGGCGCCATGGAAGAAGAACCGCAGCGTTCCTTTGCGCGCCGCCGCCGAGCACAATGCCGCCACCGTGGCGCTGGCCCGTCCCGGGGTCATCGCCGACATCGAATCGTGCAACGGCAGCTGGTGCGCGCTGACCGCCGGCGGCTACAAGGGCTATGTCGAGCAATCGATGCTGTGGGGCGTCTACCCGGGCGAGCAGATCGGAAATTAGGCAACCGTCACCGACGGCACGTGAACCGGGCCGACCTTATTCCGGCAGCCGCGACAGCCTGACGATGACGTCCACCCGCTTGATCTGCATCCCGTCCGGCGGCTCCGGCAGCCCCACCACCTTCACATGGTCCGCCGGTATGTCGGAAATCCGACCCTCATGCTCGATGTAATAATGATAATGGTTTGATGTGTTTGTATCGAAATAGGTTTTGTGTCCCTCGATTGCCACTTCGCGCAGCAACCCTGCCCCGGTGAACTGGTTCAAGGTGTTGTAGACAGTGGCCAGCGACACCCGGATGCCCGAAGCACTCGCTTCGGCATGCAGCGACTCTGCCGACAGATGCCGGTCGCCGGATCCATACATCAGATGCGCGAGCTCAAGCCGCTGGCGGGTTGGCCTCAAGCCCGCCTTGCGCAGCATCGTCATGATCTCGCCCGAAGAAAAAGGGGCCATACGTGCGGTTGCCATCATCGTGAAGCAGGAGTAAGCGTCTTGGCGGAAAATAGCCGTCTTGCGACAGACTCGCAACCTCGCGGGCGGGTCGGCAGTTGTCGTGCCGTCTGTTCAATTCGTCGCGGGCTTGAAGGTGCGGTCTCGGGATGGTCGAAAGGAAGTCGCGTTTCGCCTATGAAGATCTCCTCGCATGCGGCCGGGGCGAGTTGTTCGGTCCCGGCAATGCCCAGCTGCCGCTGCCGCCGATGCTGATGTTCGACCGGATCACCGACATCCGTGCCGATGGCGGCGAATTTGGCAAGGGCCAGGTGGTGGCCGAGCTCGACGTCAAGCCCGACCTCTGGTTCTTCCAGTGCCATTTCCAGGGCGACCCGGTTATGCCGGGCTGTCTCGGTCTTGACGCCCTCTGGCAGATGCTGGGTTTCTTTCTCGGTTGGATGGGCGCCCCCGGCCGCGGGCGGGCTCTCGGCGTCGGCGAGGTCAAATTCAGCGGCATGGTGCTGCCCAACATCCGCAAGGTTGAATACATCGTTAACCTGAAACGCGTCATTCTACGAAAGCTCAACCTCGGCATCGGGGACGGCCTCGTCAAAGCCGACGGTGACGTAATCTATTCCGCGAGCGAGCTGCGGGTCGGCCTTTTCACGCCCGATTCACAGCCGAGCGCGGCCTGAAATTCGGAAAGGTTCGTGGTGAGATGAAACGCGTTGTCGTGACCGGCATGGGTATCGTGTCCAGCATCGGCAACAACACCCAGGAGGTCACCGCCTCTCTGCGGGAGGCGCGATCGGGAATCGTCAAGGCCGACGATTATGCCAAGCTCGGCTTCCGCTGCCAGGTCCATGGCGAGCCGCATCTCGATCTCGACAGCGCCGTCGACCGCCGGGTCCGTCGCTTCATGGGTGACGGCGCCGCCTGGAACTATGTCGCCATGAAGCAGGCCATCAGCGATGCCGGCCTCGAGGAGCGCGAGGTCAAGAGCGAACGCACCGGCCTGATCATGGGCTCCGGCGGCCCCTCCACCCGCACCATCGTTGCCGCCGCCGACACCACCCGCGAGAAGGGTCCGAAGCGTGTCGGCCCGTTCGCCGTGCCGGCGGCCATGTCGAGCACCAATTCGGCGACCCTTGCCGTTCCGTTCGGGATAAGGGGGGTCAACTATTCGATTTCCTCGGCCTGCGCCACCTCGGCGCACTGCATCGGCAATGCCGGCGAGCTGATACAATGGGGCAAGCAGGACGTCATGTTCGCCGGCGGTGGCGAGGAGCTCGACTGGACGCTGTCGGTGCTGTTCGACGCCATGGGCGCCATGTCCACCCATTTCAACGAGCGGCCCGAAAGGGCCTCGCGCGCCTATGACAAGGATCGCGACGGTTTCGTGATCGCCGGCGGCGCCGGCGTGATCGTGCTCGAGGAGCTCGGGCATGCGCGGGGCCGGGGCGCCAAGATCTATGGCGAACTCGTCGGCTACGGTGCCACCTCGGACGGCCACGACATGGTTCAGCCCTCCGGCGAGGGCGCGGCCCGCTGCATGCGCCAGGCGCTCGCCACCGTCAGGGAGCGCGTCGATTACATCAACCCGCATGCCACCTCGACCCCGATCGGCGATCTCAAGGAAATCGAGGCGGTGCGCGAGGTGTTTGGCAGGAACATGCCGGCGATCGCCGCCACCAAGTCGCTCACCGGCCATTCGCTGGGCGCGGCCGGCGTGCAGGAGGCCATTTACTCGCTCCTGATGATGAAGAACGGCTTCATCTGCGAGAGCGCCAATATCGATACGCTCGACCCGGAATTTGCCGACGTGCCGGTTGTCCGCCAGCGCATCGACAACGCCCGCCTCAATGTGGTGCTGTCGAACAGCTTCGGTTTCGGGGGAACCAACGGCACGCTGGTGTTCCAGCGCTACGACGGCTGATCGCGGGCTCGTCGAGGGAATGGGGGCTGAATGAGCGACACTTCCGGCGGCTTGCTGCGGGGCCGGCGCGGTCTGGTCATGGGCGTGGCCAACGACCATTCGATCGCCTGGGGAATCGCGCGCATGCTGGCCGCGCAGGGCGCCGAGCTTGCCTTTACCTACCAGGGAGAGGCCTTCGGCCGCCGCGTCGCGCCGCTCGCCGCATCGATCGGCTCGAAGCTCGTGCTCTCCTGCGATGTCGAGGAGCCGGCGACCGTTGAACAGGTCTTCGCGGCCCTGCAGGATGCCTGGGGCAGTCTCGACTTCCTCGTGCACGCCATCGCCTATTCGGACCGCGCTGAGCTCAAGGGCCGCTATGCCGATACCACCCGCGAGAACTTCATCCGCACCATGGTGATCTCCTGCTTCTCCTTCACCGAGGTGACGCGGCGCGCGGCGGCGATGATGGACCGCGGCGGCGCCCTCCTCACTCTGACCTATGGCGGCTCGGTCAGGGTGGTGCCGAACTACAACGTCATGGGAGTCGCCAAGGCCGCGCTCGAGGCCTCGGTGCGCTATCTCGCCGCCGATTTCGGGCCGCGGGCCATCAGGGTCAACGCCATCTCCGCCGGCCCCATGCGCACGCTCGCCGGCGCCGGCATCACCGATGCCCGGCTCATGTACAATTTCCAGAAGCGTCATTCGCCGCTGCGGCGGACCATCACCCTCGATGAGGTTGGCGGCGCCGCCGTTTACCTGCTGTCGGATCTCGCCACCGGCGTCACCGGCGAGGTGCATTACGTCGACTCCGGCTACCACATCATCTCGACGCCGCGGCCGGAGGACCTGAAGGCCGGCGGTCTGGAAAACGGCGAGGACTAAAAGCTTTACATTATATAATTTTCAGATTATATATGCTGTGGACCGTTGAATTCGACGACGTCTTCGCTGAGGAGTTCTCCGAGCTCGATGAGGACGTCAAAGTGGAATTGGCAGCAATGATCATCCTGCTGGGCCGTTTCGGACCGCAGCTCGGTCGACCGCACGTAGACACATTGAAGGGTTCCAAACACGCCAATATGAAGGAGCTTCGTTTCAAGGCCGCCGGCGGCGTATGGCGAGTGGCCTTTGCCTTCGACCAGCTCGCTGCGCAATCCTGCTCGTCGCCGGAGATAAATCAAGAATGTCCGAGCGGCGTTTCTACCGCGATCTGCTACGAACGGCGGATCAATTGATTCGACGCTCATCTGAAGGCTATTGCAGGACAGCAGAATGGCAAAAACAGCTGATGACGTGTTTCGCAAAGCCATGAGCCCCCGCGCCCGTGCCGCAGCCGATCGACGCGGCAAGGAACTCATTGCCGAATATGGCACCTTGCAGCAGCTGAGAAAGGCGCGCCAGCTCACTCAGACACAGCTTGCACATATTCTGGGCAAGGATCAGGTTGCGATTTCGCAGATCGAAAGGCGCGCCGACATGCTGCTATCCACGTTGCGTGCCTATGTGGAGGCCATGGGTGGACAGCTCAGCCTTGTCGTCCAGTTCAAGGATCAGAACCCTGTGCACCTTCTCGGCTTTGGGGAGGATCAGATACCCGACGACCCCCGATCAAATCGGAATTGAAGTATCAGCCTGCCTACCGCCTGTGCAGGCTCAGATCCCGGATCGTCGGTTTCGCGCCGTTGAGCGGGTTCTGCGGATCCCACGGAATCTTTACCGAGTAGAACCGGGCTGACAGCGCGTCGTAGATCAGCACCCTGCCGGCAAGGCTCTCGCCGATGTCGAGCAGTTCCTTGATCACCTCGATCGCCTGGATCGACCCCATCACCCCGGTCAGGGCGCCGATCACTCCCGCTTCCTCGCAGGCCGGCAGGAGGCCCGGCGGCGGCGCCTCGGGGTTGAGACAGCGATAGGTCGGATATGGCCGTCCGTCGGGTCCCTCGACATGCGGCTTGAAGGTCGAGATCTGCGCGTCGAACTGTGCCACCGCCGCCGAGACCAGAGTTCGCCGGGCAAGGAAGCAGGCATCGGACACGAGATAGCGGGTTGCGAAATTGTCGCTGCCGTCGGCCACGATGTCATAGCCCGTGATGAGCTCCATGGCATTCTCGGCGGTGATGCGGAACGGGTGCTCGACCACGCTCACGCCGGGATTGATCCGCTCGAGGCTGGCTGCGGCGCTCGCCGTCTTGCTGAGCCCGACGCTCGCCGTGTCGTGCACGATCTGCCGCTGCAGATTCGACAGCGACACCCGGTCGTCATCGACCACCCCGAGCGTGCCGATCCCGGCCGCCGCCAGATACATGAGCACCGGCGCCCCGAGCCCCCCGGCACCGATCACCAGCACCCGCGCTTGCCGCAACCGCGCCTGTCCCGGTCCGCCGATCTCCTTGAGCACGATATGACGAGCGTAGCGCTCGAGTTCCTCATCGTTGAGCGCCATGTCAGGTCATCCCCGACGAGCCGAAGCCGCCCGTGCCCCGCGGCGACGGCGACAGCTCGCGCATCTCCTCGAGCGCCGCCTTGACGCAAGGCTGGATCACCAGCTGGGCGATCCGCTCGCCACGGCGGATCGCCACCGGCACCTGTCCGAGATTGATCAGGATCACCGTGATCTCGCCGCGATAGTCGCTGTCGATCGTGCCCGGCGCATTGAGGCAGGTGACGCCGTGGCGCAGCGCCAGCCCCGAGCGCGGCCGGACCTGGCCCTCATGACCTTCGGGCAGCGCCAGCGCGATGCCGGTCGGCACTGCCGCCCGCTCGCCCGGGGCCAGCACGAGAGCCTCGCCCTCGGGGAGCGCCGCCCGAAGATCGAGCCCGGCGGCGCCTGCCGTGGCATAGGCCGGGACCTCGAGATCGCCTGCATGCGGCAGGCGCAGAAACGGCACCTTGAGGGGCATCACCGCGCATCCCCCAGCTCTGCTGCGAGCCGCGCCATCAGCCGCGCCGCCACCGCGCGCTTCGGCAGGTCGGGCCAGCTCTCCACGCCTTGCGCGGTCACCAGATGAACGAGGTTCTCCTCGCCGCCCATGACACCGCTGCCGGGGCTCACGTCATTGGCGACGATCAGGTCGCAGCCCTTGCGCGCCAGCTTGGCCTTGGCATTGGCGACGACATTCTCCGTCTCGGCGGCAAAGCCGACCACGAGGCGGGGCCGCCCGGCCGTCATCGAGGCCACCTGCCTGAGGATGTCGGGATTCTCGACGAGCGGCAGGGAAGGCGCCTCCCCGCTCGTCGGCTTCTTGATCTTCTGCGGCTGCGCTGCCGCGGCCCGCCAGTCTGCCACCGCTGCGGCGAACACCGCGATGTCGACCGGCAGTGCCGCCTCGACCGCCTTGAGCATCTCGAGCGCCGTCTCGACGCCGACCAGCGTGACACCCGCCGGCGGCGCCAGATCGACCGGCCCGGACACCAGCACGGTCTCGGCACCCAGCGCCGCCGCCGCGGCCGCTATCGCATAGCCCTGCTTGCCCGACGAGCGATTGGCGATGTAGCGCACCGGATCGATGGGCTCATGGGTCGGCCCGGCGGTGACCAGCACCCGCCGGCCGGCAAGCGTCTGCGCCTGAGCCTGGCGGGTGAAATGCGCCTCGACGGCGGCCACGATATCGGCAACTTCCGACATCCGCCCAGGTCCATATTCACCGCACGCCATCGGCCCCTCATCCGGCCCGCACACCAGGACGCCATCGCTTTTGAGCCTCGCCAGATTGCGGTGCGTTGCCGGGTGATTCCACATCCGAACGTTCATCGCTGGCGCGATCAGCACCGGCTTGTCGGTGGCGAGCAGCGCCGTGGTCGCCAGATCATTGGCCTGCCCGGTCGCCATTTTTGCCATGAGATCGGCCGTCGCCGGCGCGACCACCAGGAGATCGGCCGAGCGCGACAGCTCGATATGCCCCATCTCGGCCTCGTCAGTCAGGCTGAACAGGTCGTCATGGACCTTGCTTCGCGACAGGCTCGCCACAGCCAACGGCGCCACGAACTGCGCCCCCGCCCTGGTGAGGATGACCTTGACCGCGACCTCGCGCTCGGTCAGGCGCCGGATCAATTCCAGGCTCTTGTAGGCGGCAATCCCGCCGCCAATGATCAGGAGAATTCTTTTGCCTGCCATCATGGCCGATTATCGCCAATTCAGCGGATGAGTGCGAGAGCCATGACGATGAGCGCCAGCGCAACGATCCACAGGACGATCCGGCCCGCCGCCGAATGCCGCGCCTGCGCCTTGGCGAGCTCCTCGAGCGTCGTCTGGTCGAGGCGGAGCCCGCCGCTCTGCGCCATGTCGCTGAGGAGCCGGGCGGTGCGCCGGGCATCCGCCAGAGCCTCCGGCAGATCGGCGGCGAGCCGCCCGAGCGTTGCCGCCCCCGATGCCGCCTCGGCGAGCCTGCGCTCGGGTCCCATCGCCTCGTTCATCCATTCGCGCACCACGGGGGTCGCCACCGCCCACATGTTGAGCCGCGGATTGAACGACCGCGCCACGCCCTCGACCACGACCATGGTCTTTTGCAGGAGCAGGAGCTGTGGCTGGGTCGGCATGTCGAACTGTGCCGTCACGTCGAACAGCTGCGTCAGCAGCCGCGCCATCGAGATGTCCTCGGCCGTGCGGTCGAGAATCGGTTCGCCGATCGCCCGCAGCGCCTGCGCAAACACCGCCGGATCCTGCGTTTGCGGCACATAGCCGGCATCGAAGTGCACCGCGGCAATGCGCATGTAGTCGCGGCTGATGAAGCCCCACAGGATCTCGGCAAGGAACCGGCGGTCTTTCGGCGACAGCCGGCCCATGATCCCGAAGTCGACCGCCACCAGATTGCCTTGCGGTTCGAGGAACAGGTTGCCGGGATGCATGTCGGCGTGGAAGAAGCCGTCGCGCATGGCATGCCGCAGGAACACCTCGATCAAGCGATTGCCGAGGAGCTCGAGATCGACCCCGGCCTCGATCAGCCCCGCCCGGTCCGACAGCGCGATCCCGTCGATCCACTCGCTCGTCAACACGCGCCGCGACGTCCGCTGCCAATCGACCGCGGGGACCCGAAACCCCGGGTCCGCGGCGCCGTTGGCCGCCATTTCCGACATCGCCGCCGCCTCCATCCGGAGGTCCATCTCCATGGCAACCGAGCGCTCGAGCGTTGCGACCGCCGCCACCGGCCGCAGCCGCCGGATCGGTTTGTGCAGCCGCTCGGCAAGGCGCGCCGCGGTGAAGAAGGCGCGCAGATCGGTGGCGAAGCGCTGCTCGATGCCGGGCCTGAGGATCTTTACCGCAACCTGGCGAAGGCGCCCGTCGGGATCGCGCACGCTCGCCCGATGAACCTGGGCGATCGATGCCGCGGCGACCGGCGGCCCGAAGGTCTCGAACAGCGTTTCCGCCGGCATGCCGAACTGCGAGGCGATTTCGGCCCGCGCCTCGTCCATGCCGAACGGTGCCATGCGGTCCTGCAGGCTTCTGAGGTCCGCTGCCCGCGCCTCGCCGATGAGATCCGGCCGGGTCGCCAGAAACTGTCCGAGCTTGATGTAGCTCGGGCCGAGTTCGCTCAGCGCCTCGGCGAGGCCGCCCTGCCCCGCCCGCACCGGCGGCCTGCCCATCCTGGCAAAGCCGAGCGCGAACCGGATCTGTGGCGGCAGCTCCGCCATCTGCTCCGGCTCGATGAAGCCGTCATGGCGCGCGATCACCCGGGCGGCGACGGCGAGGCGCATGAGATCGCGCGCGGTTGTCAGCATCGTGCGCCCTCCGCCGGCGTCACGTCCGCCAGCCGGAATGAATCGCCACCACGCCGGCGCTCAGAATCCGGAACGACACTTGCGAGAAGCCGGCATCCTCCATCTTGCGGGCGAAGCTCGCCGCATCGGGAAAGCGCCTGATGCTCTCGACGAGATAGCGATAGGGCTGGCCGTCGCCGGTGACGATCTTGCCGAGCGCCGGGATCGTGGTCAGCGAATAGAGATCATAGAGGGTCTCGATCACCGGCACGTCCACCCGCGAGAATTCGAGACAGAGAAACCGTCCCCCGGGCCGCAGCACCCGATAGGCCTCGCGCAGCGCCTGCCCGATGTCGGTGACGTTGCGGATGCCGAAGCCGATGGTGAGCGCGTCGAATGCCGCGCTGCGGAACGCCAGCGCCTCGGCATTGGTCACCGCGAAGCGGCAGCGCCGCACGAGCCTCTCCGCCGCAATCCGGCGCCGGCCCTCGGCCAGCATTGCCGGCGAGATGTCGGCAAGGGTGACGCGCACGCCCGTCCCGCCCGCCCTGAGGATGCGCCAGGCGATATCGCCGGTGCCGCCGGCAAGGTCGAGAACCTCGAAGGGCCTGGCGGTCCGCGGCGGGTTGAGCATGGCTACGAGGTCGTCCTTCCACAGCCGGTGCAGGCCGAAGGACATGAGATCGTTCATCTGGTCGTATTTCGAGGCCACCTTGGCAAACACTTCGTTCACCATGGTCTGCTTCGAGGACGCTTCGACGTCGGCGGCGCCGAAGGGCGCCATGCGCCGGTTTGACGGACGGTCAGCCATCGGCGAGGGACCATAGACGAGCGCGGTTAACATTCCAATCTGTCGAGAAAACACTGGATGGCGCGCCGAAGGCCTGCCATGACGGCGCCATGCCTGAGCTGCCCGAGGTTGAAACCGTGAGGCGGGGCCTCGAAACCGCCATGCTCGCTCGTCGGATCGAAACAATCCGGCTGAACCGGGCCGATCTTCGCGTTCCCTTTCCTCGGGGCTTCGCCCGGCGGCTTGCCGGCCGGCGCGTTGAGAATGTCGGGCGGCGGGCGAAGTACCTGCTGGTCGGGCTCGAGGGCGGCCAAACCCTCCTCATGCATCTCGGCATGAGCGGACGCTTCACCATCCACCCGCCGCATGGCCAGCCATTGACCCTGGGCGACTATGATGACGAGGATGCCCCGGCAAGTCCCGCCACCGCACCGTCGGGCCACGATCACGTCACCTTCCTGCTCGATGACGGCACCCGCATCGTCTATACCGATCCTCGCCGCTTCGGCCTGATGGACATCCTCGACACCGCGGCTGCATCGAGCCACCGGCTCCTCGGTGCGCTGGGACCCGAGCCCCTCGGCAACGACTTCAATGCCGAGTACCTGAGGTCGGTCCTTGCAAGGCGCAGGACGCCGCTCAAATCGGCCCTCCTCGATCAGCGGGTGGTGGCCGGGCTCGGCAACATCTATGCCTCTGAGGCGCTGCACCGGGCTGCCCTGTCGCCCAAGCGGATCGCCGCGACGCTGACCCGCGGCCGCCTCAGCGAGGCGCGGCTCGAGGCGCTGGCCCGGGTGGTGCGCGGCGTGCTGAATGACGCCATTGCCTTGGGCGGCTCGACCTTGCGCGACTATGCCTCGGCGCAAGGACGTCCGGGCGCCTTCCAGCACCGTTTCGATGTCTATGACAGGGAGGGGAAGCCCTGCCCGCGACCCGGCTGCCGCGGCAAGATCCGGCGGATCGTCCAGGCCGGCCGCTCGACATTCTATTGCGCCGTCTGCCAGCGGTGAGTTCAACGGAGGACTTCAGGATGACTTGCGAAACCATCATTGTCGAAACGCGCGATGCGGTGGGCCTGGTGACGCTGAACCGCCCGACGGTTCTCAATGCCTTGAGCACGCGCGTGATTGCCGAGCTTTCGGCAGCGCTGCAGGCCTTCGATGCCGACCCGGCGATCGGTGCCATGGTGGTGACCGGCAATGAAAAGGCCTTCGCGGCCGGCGCCGACATCAAGGAGATGCAGGACAAGACCTATCCCTCGACCTATGTGAACGATTTCCTCACCGACTGGGAGAAGATCGCCAATCTCAGAAAACCGGTGATTGCCGCCGTTGCTGGCTATGCGCTTGGCGGCGGCTGCGAGCTGGCGATGATCTGCGATCTCATCATTGCCGCCGACACGGCCCGCTTCGGCCAGCCGGAGATCCAGCTCGGGGTGATGCCGGGTGCCGGCGGCACCCAGCGGCTCACCCGTGCTGTCGGCAAGGCCAAGGCGATGGATCTCGTCCTCACCGGCCGCATGATGGACGCAGCGGAAGCCGAGCGCTCGGGCCTCGTGTCGCGGGTGGTGCCGGCGGCCGAGCTGATGACCGAGGCGATGGCCGTCGCCAACCGCATCGCCGGCCTCTCCCGTCCGGCGGTGATGATGGCCAAGGAAGCGGTCAACCGATCCTTTGAGGGGGCTCTCGCCGAAGGCCTCCGGTTCGAGCGGCGGCTGTTCCAGTCGATGTTCGCAACCGCCGATCAGAAGGAAGGCATGGCTGCCTTCCTCGCCAAGCGGCCGGCTCGTTTCACCCATGGCTGACGGGGTCGCCGCCGGTTGACGCTGTGTGGGGCCTCGGATATAAGCCCGCCACCCGAAAAGGAAAGTCTGAGGATATGGCGAATACGAGATCGGCAAAGAAAGCCGCTCGCCAGGCGGTGCGGCGGACCGAGGTCAACAAGGCGCGCCGCAGCCGGGTGCGCAGCTACGTCCGCAAGGTCGAGGAGGCAATTGCCGCGGGCGATCAGGCGGCCGCCCGCGCCGCACTCGAGGATGCTCAGCCCGAGCTGATGCGCGGTGCGCGCAAGAAGGTGCTTCACAAGAATGCCGCCGCGCGCAAGGTGTCGCGGCTCAGCAAACGTGTCAAATCAATGACCTCGTGACGACGTCTCACCGGTTAGTAACAGCCTTTGAGGCCCGCTCCCTCCGAACATGAGCGGGCTTGTTCTTGCCCAGATCGTGCCGGCGTCAAAAACTGGCAAAAAATCTTTCCAAAATTCAGAGGGTTGGCGCCGACCTGTCCAAACCCTGACCGTGGCCCTTGCCGATCGCCGACAAGGCTTTTCCATCACTCTTCCATAATCGTCTAACGGTTGCGCCATCCGTCGCATTCGCCTTCATGAAATCGTGTTGGCGCTTCAACGGCTTGGCTTCGCGGCCTCAGACCGCTGGGGATTTTCTGCAACGGAAGAAAGCTCAGTATACGGATGAACTGCGGCGAGACTGTTGTGCCCTACGAAGCGCCTGTGTAAGGTCTGAGGGCATCGACCGCAGAGGCGATGCCAAAACGACAAGCAGCATCACGAGACGGCAAAATGATGTCTGCACGGGTAACGGGGCGTTTGGCGTACAGCGTGGGTCAGTGTAGCAGGCGGATCGGGGCTTCCTTGGGTATCCGCTCAAGCGACCGCGCAATCACAACATAGCATCAACAAGCCGGGCGAGTTCCTGGTTGGTTCGGCGTAACTCGTTGCACTGCGCTCGTGCGCGGTGATGGGCAGTCTTGTCCTCATCGCTGCTCGAGTCGGGGCAAGCGTCTCCTGCGGGGCACGGGGCGGGGGCGAAGTACGCTTGGAGGCAGTAGCGCTCCAAGGGTCGTGCGGGGGTGTCTGTGAGCTTGAGTCGGGCAGTCCGGCGCCTTGCCGGTCGCACACCGAAAACTCGGAGCTCTTATGGGACGGGAGACAACAAAAATGGATGGCGTCTATTTCCAGAACGAGGCGGTGCAACGCGACGGTTCGGCCGCCGCGGCGGCGGTCCGAACTGCACCGGTCGATTTCACCGCCCAGTGGGAGCGCATCGCTCAACGATTGCGCTCGAGCCTCGGGGAAGATCTTTATTCGAGCTGGTTTGCCCGCATGGACATCGAGCAGTTTCAGGACGGGCGGCTGGTGGTGTCGCTGCCGACGCGCTTCCTGCGCAACTGGATCGTCACCCATTATTCCGACACGCTGGCGCATGCCTGCGAGGCCGAGCTTGGCCAGATCACCGCGCTCTGCGTCCAGGTTCGCACCCGCGGCCTGCCGATACGCGCCCTGCCGCAGGAACGGCCTCAAGCCTCCTTCGCCGCGGCCGGTCGCGGTCCCGGGCGTGACATGGCCCATCGCCATGATTCGTCGGACCAGGGCTTCGGCAGCTATCGCGACCGCTCCGAGCGCAGCAACGACAAGAGCGGCGACCGTGGTTCACCGCTCGATCATTCGCTGACTTTCGAGACCTTCGTGGTCGGCCGCTCCAACGCGCTGGCCCATGCCGCCGCCATGCGCATCGCCGAGGCGCCGAGCGGCCAGCCGCTCAATTTCAATCCGCTGTTCATTCATTCGGCGGCCGGCCTCGGCAAGACCCATCTGCTCAACGCCGTGTCATGGCGCGTGCGCCAGCGCGCCCCGGGGCGCAATGTGGTGTTCATCACCGCCGAGCGCTTCATGTATCACTTCCTCGCCGCCCTCAAGGCGCGCGACGTGTTGAGCTTCAAGGACTACTTCCAGAGCGTCGACGTGCTGATCATCGACGACCTGCAGTTCCTGCAGGGCAAGTCGATGCAGCAGGAGTTCTACCACACCTTCAATTCGCTGGTTGACTCCAAGCGCCAGGTGATCGTCGCCGCCGACGTGCCGCCAGCCCAGCTCGAAAGCATCGACCAGCGCATGCGCTCGCGTCTGGCCGGCGGCCTCGTGGTCGACATCGAGGGGCCGGAGCTCGAACTGCGCCGCGACATTCTGAAAACCCGCTTGAGCGATGCCCGGCGCAAGGACAGCTCGCTCCAGCTCGGCGACGACGTCGTCGAGTTCATCGCCAACCGCATCACCGGCGGCGGCCGCGAGCTCGAAGGTGCGCTCAACCGCGTCATCGCGCGCCACGAGCTGACCCGCGCGCCCATGACCATCGAGCTCGCCGCCCTGGCGCTGCGCGATCTCGCCCAGGCGGCAGAGCCCGCCCGTGTCCGTATCGACGACATCCTGAAGGTGGTGGGGCGCCACTACAACGTGGCCCGCGCCGACCTGCTGTCGCCGCGGCGCGCCCAGTCGATCGTGCGCCCGCGCCAGGTCGGGATGTATCTCGCCAAGAAGCTGACGTCGCGCTCCTTGCCGGAAATCGGGCGCCGCTTTGGCGGGCGCGACCACTCAACCGTGCTTCATGCCGTGCGCAAGATCGAGGAATTGATGCAGTCCGACGACCGCCTGGCCCGCGAGGTGGCGCTCCTGATGCGCCTGATCGAGCATCAATAAGCGCCGGCCGTCGGGATCTGTCCTGACGTCATCCCAGCATTTATCGGTCCTCCCTGACTTGCCCCGGAAGTCCTTGCTTCCGGGGTCTTTCCGCGCCAATCTTGCGTTTAGAGCATGATGTTATCAGATCGACCCAGCCTGCGTTGCGCTGCGGCGAGCCAATCCGCCAGGAGCCGCGCGTAGCGCGATGCGGGACATCGGACAAGCGCGGCGACGCCGCGGGCGGCCGCCGCGGCGCAACCCGAAGGGCCGAGCGCTTTTGCCGCGTGGTTTCGTCGAAGGCCTCGACCGTACTGCCGATACGCCCGTCGGCCGTTCTCCTGCCCACGCGGCAAAATCGCTCCGGCGCAGGTGGGTCCATCTGATAACATCATGCTCCAGGCACCGAGGGTGAGGATGCGAATAGTCGTCGAGCGTTCCCAGTTCTTGAAGTCGCTCAACCATGTCCAATCCGTGGTCGAGCGCCGCAACACCATTCCGATTCTGTCCAACATCCTGCTGCAGGCAAAAGGCGGCAAGATCAGGCTGACGGCCACCGATCTCGACGTCGAGGTCGTCGAGACCCTGGGCGGCGACATTGCCCGCGAGGGCGCCACCACGGTCCCGGCCCACATGCTGCACGACATCGTCAGGAAGCTTCCCGACGGCACTCAGATCGAGATCGTCCAGGGTCCTGACGACAAGCGTCTGTCGCTCAATTCCGGGCGGTCGCGCTTCACCCTCCAGTCGCTGCCGCCCGAGGATTTCCCCGACATGACGGCGGGCGACCTGTCGCACCGCTTCTCGATCGGTGCAAGCGACCTGAAGAGCTTGATCGAGAAGACCAAATTCGCCATCTCCACCGAGGAGACCCGCTACTATCTCAATGGCATCTACCTGCATGAGGTCTCGGGCCCCGGCGGCGAGCGCCTGCGCGCCGTCGCCACCGATGGCCACCGGCTGGCCCAGGCCGAGATCCCGCGGCCCGACGGCGCCGCCGGCATGCCGGGGGTCATCGTCCCCCGCAAGACCGTGCTCGAACTGAGCAAGCTCATCGAGGACCTGTCCGGCGAAGTCGAGATCGCCCTCTCGAATTCCAAGATCCAGTTCCGGTTCGACAGCCTGATTCTCACCTCGAAGCTGATCGACGGCACCTTCCCCGATTATGAGCGGGTCATCCCCCGCCACAACGACAAGGTGCTTGCGGTCGATACCCGGCTGTTCGCCGAGGCGGTGGACCGGGTCTCGACGATTTCGAGCGAGAAGGGCCGCGCCGTGAAGCTCAACATTGCGAGCGGCCGGCTGATCCTTTCGGTCAACAATCCCGAATCGGGATCCGCCGAGGAGGAGATCGTCGCCGACTACCAGGCCGACCCGCTCGATATCGGGTTCAATTCCCGCTACCTGCTCGATATAGCCGCCCAGTTCAAGGGCGAATCGGCGAGTTTCCGGCTGGCGGATGCCGGCTCGCCGACCATCATCAGCGACCTGGAGGACGAGCGCGCCCTCTATGTTCTCATGCCCATGAGGGTCTGACCGCCGTGCTTGCTTCGACGATGTTGTGGGGTGCTGTCTCGGCACCCCCCGGAGGCGCCTATTTTGCTTGCCCGATAGCGGTTTGAGGGCCATATCTCGTGGTGTGACAGCGATCTCCGGCTACCGTTTCGAAGCCTCTGGCGGCAGCGCTCGGGCCGACGGCGCACGGCCCGCCGTCCGGCTTGGCCGTCTCACCCTCACCGACTTCCGGAACTATGCCGCGCTGAGGCTCGAGACCGAGGGCCTCCCGCTGGTGCTCACCGGGCCCAACGGCTCGGGCAAGACCAACCTTCTCGAGGCGATTTCGCTCCTCGCCCCGGGCCGTGGTTTTCGCGGCGCCCCGTTCGAGGAGCTGCTGCGCCGCGGCTCCGCCGGCTTTGCCGTCGCGGCCGATATTGACGGGCCGCACGGCCGGATTGCCGCCGGCACGGCCTTCCATCGCGATCAGGCGCCAGACCACGGCTCCGGCCAGCGTCAGGTCAAGCTCGCCGGCCGCCCGTGCAAGGGCTCGGGCGCCCTGGCCCAGCACGCCAGAATCCTGTGGCTCACGCCGAGCATGGATCGGCTGTTTTCCGGCCCGCCGGGCGACCGGCGCCGCTTTCTCGACGGGCTCGTCACGGCCTTCGACCCCGCCCATTCGGTCCGCGTCGGACAGTTCGAGCGCGCCATGCGCGAGCGCAACCGGCTGCTCGCGGAGCCGCCGCTTGACGGCCGCTGGCTCTCCGCCGTCGAGACCCAGATGGCGGAATCGGCGGTGGCGCTCGCCGCCGCCCGGGTCAGCGCGCTCGAGGCCCTCACGGCTTATGTCGGGCAGACCCTGACGGCCCGCTTCGGCGGCTCCTTTCCTTGGGTCAAGGTGCATGTCCAAGGCCGCCTCGAGGATGATGTCCGGACCGGTCCTGCCGTCCAGGCCGAGGATGCCTATCGCCAGGTCCTGCATGACGGTCGCCGCCTCGACCAGGCGGCCGGCCGGACGCTCGCCGGTCCGCATCGCAGCGAGTTCCTGGTGACGCACGGCCCCAAGGACGTGGCTGCCGAGCACTGCTCCACCGGCGAGCAGAAGGCCCTGCTGATCGGCACCATCCTGGCCCATGCCCGGGCGGTGCGCGACAATTTCCACGGCCATGCCCCGCTGCTCCTGCTGGACGAGGTGGTCGCCCATCTCGACGCCGAGCGCCGGGCCGGGCTCTTTGCCGAGCTGCGCGAGCTCGGCGCCCAGGCCTTCATGACCGGCACCGATGAATTGCTGTTCGCCGGCGCCCGCGACGATGCCGCTTTCCTGCGCGTCGAGGCGGGTCAGGTGTCCCCGTCGACAAACCGCCAATGAGCTGCCCGTGACCGATCGAATGACAGAAGCTTCCACCCCCTCCTTGACCGCGACCGCCGAATATGGCGCCGACGCGATCAAGGTCCTGAAAGGCCTCGATGCGGTGCGCAAGCGCCCCGGCATGTATATCGGCGACACCGATGACGGGTCGGGTCTCCATCACATGGTGTATGAGGTGGTCGACAACGCCATCGACGAGGCGCTCGCCGGTCATGCCGACCGCGTCACCGTCACGCTCAACGCCGACGGCTCCTGCACCGTCTGCGACAATGGCCGCGGCATTCCCACCGACATTCATCCGAGCGAAGGCGTGTCGGCGGCCGAGGTCATCATGACCCAGCTTCATGCCGGCGGCAAATTCGACCAGAACTCCTACAAGGTCTCGGGCGGCTTGCATGGCGTTGGCGTCTCGGTGGTCAATGCCCTGTCGTCCGAGCTGAAGCTCAGGATCTTCCGCGATGGCCGGGAGCACTTCATGAGCTTTACCAATGGCGATCCCGACGCAGCCCTGCGCGTCGTCGGCGATGCCGGCGGGCGCCAGGGCACCGAAGTGACCTTTCTTCCCTCGCCCCAGACCTTCAGCAAGACCGAGTTCGACTATCCGACCCTCGAGCATCGCCTGCGCGAGCTTGCCTATCTCAATTCCGGCGTTTCGATCACCCTGACCGATCTGCGCGGCGTCGAGCCGCGCGAGCAGACCATGCATTATGTCGGCGGCGTCGAAGCCTTCGTCGTCTGGCTCGACCGGGCCAAGAACCGGCTCATCCCCGAGCCGATCACCATCCGCAGCGAGCGCGACGGCGTTGCCGTCGAATGTGCCCTGTGGTGGAACGACAGCTATCACGAGACGGTGTTGTGCTTCACCAACAACATCCCGCAGCGCGACGGCGGCACCCATCTCGCCGGCTTCCGTGCCGCCCTCACCCGCGTCGTCAACAGCTATGCCAATGAAAGCGGTCTTGCCCGCAAGGAGAAAATGGCTCTGACCGGCGACGATGCCAGGGAAGGGCTGACCGCCGTTCTCTCGGTCAAGGTGCCCGACCCCAAATTCTCCTCCCAGACCAAGGACAAGCTCGTCTCCTCCGAGGTCCGGCCCGCAGTCGAGGGCATCATCGGCGAGGGCCTCGGGGCCTGGTTCGAGGAACACCCCGCCGAGGCCCGCACCATCGTCGGCAAGGTGATCGAGGCCGCTGCTGCCCGAGAGGCGGCGCGCAAGGCCCGCGAACTCACCCGCCGCAAGGGAGCCCTCGACGTCGCCTCGCTTCCCGGCAAGCTTGCCGACTGTCAGGAGCGTGACCCCGCCAAGGCCGAGCTCTTCATCGTCGAGGGTGATTCGGCTGGCGGCTCGGCCAAGCAGGCGCGCAACCGCGAGAACCAGGCGGTGCTGCCGCTGCGCGGCAAGATCCTCAATGTCGAGCGCGCCCGGTTCGACAAGATGCTCTCCTCCTCGGAGATCGGCACCCTCATCACGGCGCTTGGAACCGGCATTGGCCGCGATGACTTCGATGTCGGCAAGCTGCGCTACCACAAGATCGTGATCATGACTGACGCCGATGTCGACGGTGCCCATATTCGGACCCTGCTTCTCACCTTCTTCTATCGCCAGATGCCGGACATCATTACCCAGGGTCACCTGTTCATCGCCCAGCCGCCGCTTTACAAGGTCAAGCGCGGCTCGTCCGAGCGCTACCTCAAGGACACCAAGGCGCTCGAGGAGTTTTTGATCGATCAGGGGCTCGAGGACGCCGTGCTGATCCTGGCCAATGGCGAGGAGCGGGCCGGCGTCGATCTCAAGGCGATCATCACCGAAGCAATTGCTGTCAGGGCGGCGCTTGACGGGCTGCATTCGCGCTACCCGCAATTCGTCGTCGAGCAGGCGGCGATCGCCGGCGCCTTGAACCCCGAGGTGCTGAGCGACGCCAGACAGGCCGAGACCGCCGCCGCCTACATCGCCCGCCGTCTCGATCTTCTATCCGAGGAGACCGAGCGCGGCTGGCATGGCGAGCCGACCCCCGACGGCGGCCTGATCTTCACCCGTGAGGTGCGTGGCGTGCGCGAGGTCAGGGTGATCGACGGCAAGCTGATCTCGTCGGCCGATGCCCTGCGTCTCGACCGGCGGAAGAACGAGCTCCAGGAGATCTACGGCAAGGCCGCGCGATTGAAGCGCAAGGATGCCGAATCGCTCATCCGCGGCCCGACTGCCCTGCTCGATGCGGTGCTGGCCCATGGCCGCAAGGGCGTGACGCTGCAGCGTTACAAGGGCCTTGGCGAGATGAACCCCGAGCAGCTCTGGGAGACCACGCTCGACGTCAATGCCCGGTCTCTGCTCAGGGTCCAGATCCGCCAGGCGGACGAAGCCGGCGACCTGTTCAGCAAGCTCATGGGCGACGATGTCGACCCGCGCCGTGATTTCATTCGCGAGAACGCCTTGAGTGTCGCCAATCTCGATGTCTGACGCGAGGCTGGCAACCGGACGTCATCCAGTCAACTTTGAGTTTAGAGCATCATGTTATTAGATGTACCCGGCAGCATCATGCTCTAAACTTTCCCGGGCGAGGCTGGATGAGCTTGTTCGGCAGGAGCGGTAAGGACGCGAGAAGCGGCGACGAGCGCGCCGAGCCGAAGCTTTTCTCGGATCGGCGGTCGTCCTGGCGACGCGACCGCGGCTTGCGGGAGGAGCGCGGTTCACGGCCTGTCATCTTCACGGTGCTGTCCTGGATCATGACGCTCGGCCTGTGGGGCACGCTCGTTGCGGCGGCGGTTGTCGGCTATGCCTTCTTGAGCCTCGACAAGCAGGGCCTGTTCAAGATTCCCGAGCGCGAGCCGGGCATGATCCTGCTTGCCGACGACGGCAATGTGCTGGCCGAGCGCGGCTCGTTCTTTGGTGACGAGGTCAGGCTCGACGAGCTCCCTGCTTATGTGCCGCAGGCAGTCATCGCCATCGAGGATCGCCGCTTCTACCAGCATTTCGGCATTGACTTGCTGGGCCTGCTCAGGGCTGGTCTCGCCAATCTTCACGCCGGGCACATCGTCGAAGGTGGCTCGACCATCACCCAGCAGCTGGCCAAGAACCTGTTCCTGCAGCCCGATCGCACCATCGAGCGGAAATTTCAGGAGGCGATCCTCGCCCTGTGGCTCGAGAGCAAATTCAGCAAGGACGAGATCTTGCAGCTCTATCTCAACCGGGTTTATTACGGCGCCGGCTCCGTCGGCATCGAGCGCGCCGCCCAGCGCTTCTTCGCCCGCTCGGCCCGCGACGTCAATCTGGCGCAAGCCGCCATTCTCGCATCGGTGCTGAAGGCGCCATCGGCCTACAATCCGATCACCCATCCCGACCGCGCCACCGCCCGGGCCCGCCTGGTGATCGCCAACATGGTGGACGCCGGCTTCATCACCAAGAGCGAGGCCGACCGCGCCGCCAGCCTCAAGACCACGGTGAAAGTGTCGAATTACCTGCCGGCCACCCAATACATCGTCGATTTTGTCAGCGAGCAGCTCCCCGATCTTGTCGGCAAGGTCAGCCAGTCGATCGTCGTCGAGACCACCATCGACCGCAAGCTCCAGGCTGCGGCGGAGCGCTCGGTGCGCCGCCACCTCGAGCATGAGGGCGCCAAGCTGAATGTCAGCGAGGCCGCCGTCGTCACCATGAACGGCCTCGGCGAGATCAAGGCCATGGTCGGCGGCCGGTCCTACGTCAAGAGCCAGTTCAACCGCGCCGTCAAGGCGAAGCGCCAGCCCGGCTCGGCGTTCAAGGCCTTCGTCTATCTCACCGCCATCGAGCAGGGCGCAACGCCCGATTCGATCGAGATCGACGAGCCGGTGCAGATCGGCAACTGGTCGCCGGAAAACTATCGCCGCCAATATCTCGGCCCCGTCAGCCTCACCCGCGCCTTGGCGCTGTCGCTCAACACCGTGGCGGCCAAGGTGGCGCAGGCGGCAGGGCCTGAGAACGTCGCCGCCACCGCCAAGCGCCTCGGCATTCTGTCGCCGCTCCAGGCCAATGCCTCGATCGCGCTCGGCACGTCCGAGGTCACCCTGCTCGAGCTCGCCAGCGCCCACGTGCCCTTCTCCAATGGCGGCTTTGCCGTCATCCCTCATGTCGTGAGCCGGATCACCACGCGCGACGGCAAGGTGCTCTACGAGCGCCATGGCGGCGGTCCGGGCAAGGTCATCGGCAATTTCGAGCTCGGTGCCATGAACACCATGCTGCGCGAGGTGGTGACCAATGGAACGGGCCGGCGGGCGGCGCTGCCCGATCATGACGTGGCCGGCAAGACCGGGACCAGCCAGGACTATCGCGACGCGTGGTATATCGGCTATTCGGCCCAGTATCTGACCGGCGTCTGGGTCGGCAATGACGACAACTCGCCGACCAAGAAGGTTACGGGCGGCAGCATCCCGGCCGCCATCTGGGTCGACATCATGGCTCCGCTCCACGCCAATCTGCCCTCGGTGCCGCTGCCCGGCGAGTACCGCCCCTCAGGGCCCGGTGTCGAAGTCCCGATGGCCCAGGGCGAACGCGGCATCGGCGGCTTCTTCGAGGCGCTGGAGAACCTGTTCGGCGGCAGGGCCCGGTCTGCGCCGCGACGCGAGCCGGTCTACCCGCCCGACAGCGACCTCAGCAACGATCGCGACTACCCGCTGACCGAGGCGCAGCGCCGCGAGCGGCTGCGCCAGCGCCGCGAAATGCTCGACGAGATGGATTGAGGCAAAGTAGGCAGTAGGCAATAGGCAGTGGGCGGTGCACTTCCCTACTGCCTACCACCGCTCCGGCCCGTAGAGGTGGAGCGCGTTGCCGTAGGCCTTGAGCCAGCTCCGCGCCATGTCGGCCTCGGGGCAGAGCATGTGCACGAGCGACCAGAAGCGGCGCCCATGGTTCATCTCCTTGAGATGCGCCACCTCGTGCGCCGCGACATAGTCCAGCACGAAGGGCGGCGCCAAAATCAGCCGCCAGCTGTAGGACAGCGTCCCCGACGCCGAGCATGAGCCCCAGCGGCTCGAGGTGTCGCGCACCACGATCCGGGAAAACTGCACCCCCAGACGCTTGGCGTGCTGCCGCGAGGCAGCCGCGAGATCGAGCGCCGCCTGGCGCTTCAGCCAGTCGCCGACCCGGCGCTCGAGATGGGCCGCCCTTCCCGGCACCAGGATCGCCGGCTCGGCCGCCGCACCGAGCCGGATCGTGCCGCGCGCGCCGGTCGTCTCGATCGCATGGGCGCGCCCGCGCAGCGGGATGCGCTGGCCCGGCGTGAACGGCACGCGCTCGGGGCTGCGCGCGATCCGCTCGAGGATCCATGCCTTCTCCGACGCCGCAAAGGTCAGCGCCGCCCGCTGCGAGGTGTGCTGCGGCAGCGTCAGGACGATCCCGACGCCCGATCGGTCGATGCGCAGGACGATCCGCCGGGCATTGGCGCGACGACGGAAGGTGACGGGCAGCCTTTGGCCCTCTATGAGAAGCTCACCGTCTCCGGATTGGCGCAGGTCGCGCTTCATGGCGTGAGAATCATTTCCTTCCCACACATATGACCGAGAAAAGAGATTCGGACAAGCGGAGCCACGCCGTGCCGGGCATCGTGCTGATGATCGCCGCGGTATCGACCTTCGCCATGCTCGATGCGACCGCCAAATACACCGTCCAGGCACTGTCGACCGCGGTGGTGGTCTGCTTCCGCTACGCTATTGCCAGCGCCTATGTCTCGCTTCTCGTCTGGCGAATGGGCGGCGCCCGCCTGCTGGTCACAAGCCATCTGCGGCTGCACGCAATCCGCGGGCTTCTGCTGCTTGGCGCAACCGGCTTCAATTTTCTGGCGCTGAACTACATCCAGCTCGCCCAGACCTCGGCCATCACCTTTTCCAACCCGCTGATCGTTTGCGTTCTCTCGCCATGGCTGCTCGGCGAGCGGGTGGGCTTGCGCCGCTGGATGGCGGTGATCGCCGGCTTCGTCGGTGTCCTGATCATCATACGACCGGGCACCGCCGGCTTTCACTGGGCCATGGCCGCCTCGGTGCTAAGCGCCCTTTGCGGCGCGCTCTACCAGATCGCCACCCGCCATGTCGGCCGGCGCGACCAGGCCTTGACGTCGCTGTTCTACGTCACCGTGACCGGCGCGCTCGGCGCCGTGCCGCTGGCGGCCTTCGACTGGCAGACGCCGCAGGCCTGGCAATGGGGGCTCCTCGGCCTTGCCGCCGTTTTCGGCACCCTTGGCCATTTCATGCTGACCGAAGCTCACCGGCGCGCCCCGGCCTCGCTGCTGGCGCCGTTTGTCTACACCCAGATCATTCCGATGATCGTGATCGGTTTCTTCGCTTTCGGCGACCTCCCCGATGCCTGGACGCTGGCCGGCGCCCTGGTGGTGATTGCAAGCGGCCTCTATGTCCTCTACCGGGAGCGCCGGGCCGCGGCCGGCCCGCCGGTGTAGAATGAACGCATGACCGCCAGCACGGACTTTTACGAGTCGATCGCGCCATTCCCCGATTTTGGCAAGGTGCTCGACCCGGTGAACTACCACCCCCTGCCCGCCGACTGGCTGGCCGGCGTCGCCGATGTCGTCGATTCGACCGGCGCCATCGCTGCCGGCCGCTACAAGACCGTGAACATGGTCGGGGCGGCGGTGATCGCCGCCGTGCTCAACGCCACGGGCGGCCGGCAATTCCCCTTCGTCTTCGGCGGCGACGGTGCCGGTTTCGCGATTCCGCCCGACGCCGCCCCGGCGGTGCGCGATGCGCTGGCCCGTACCGTGACCTGGGCCTCGGAGGAGATGGGACTGGGCCTGCGTGCAGCCCTCCTCTCCGTCGCGGACATCCGCGCCTCAGGCTTTGACCTGACGGTCGCCCGCTACGCTCCATCCGCTGCCGTTTCCTACGCCATGTTCTCGGGCGGCGGCATGGCCTGGGCCGAGCGGCAGATGAAGCTTGGTCATTTCTCGGTGTCCCCTTCGCCGCCGGGGCTGCACCCCGATCTCGCCGGGCTCTCCTGCCGCTATGCTCCGATCAGATCGGAACAGGGGGTGGTGCTGTCTGTCATCGTCCTGCCGGTGGGGGAGCCCGACGTGGATTTCTCCCGGCTGGCGGCGAGACTGCTCGCCCGACTTTCCAGGAGCGACAATGAAGGCCGCCCCGTGCCGGCCGAAGGTCCGACACCGGCGCTGGATCCCCGGAGCTTCGATCTCGAGGCCCGCGCCATTCGCGGTGAGCTGAGCCGCGCGGCTGCCCTTGCCAAGACCTGGGTGCTGGCCAATTTCTCCTGGCTCGTTCTGCGCTTCAGGGTCAGGGTCGGCGCTTTCGTTCCGGAGCACTATCTGCGGCAAACCGCCCTCAACACCGACTTCCGCAAGTTTGACGACGGTCTGAAGCTGACCGTCGACTGCTCGCTCGAAACCGCCGACCAGATCGAGCATGATCTCGCCGCTGCTCATGCCCGGGGGATCTGCGTCTACGGCACCCATCGCCAGAACCAGGCCCTGATGACCTGCCTCGTCCCCTCCCCGATGCGCGACGACCATGTGCATTTCGTCGACGGCGCCGCCGGCGGCTATGCCAGCGCCGCGATCATGCTCAAGGCGCAAATGGAGGCAATAGGCAGTAGGCAGTAGTGAAGAGCGCAACTCACTGCCTATGGCCTATTGCCTACTGCCTAACAATCCGTGCAGGTCAGCGTCGCCGACTGCCGCGGCCTGAGCGTCATCTGGTCCGACAGGCTCACCTTGCCGTCGCCCAGGATCTTGCCGGTGATCGGCGCCACCTTGTAGCAGACGCGCGCCGTGATCACGTCATTGCCCTCGCTTGTCAGCTGCTGCAGCTGGCTGGTGTTGGCTGCCGGCGCCGCGCCGCAGGTCGCGCCATTGTTGTTCTGCCAGGCGAGGACGACGTTGTTGCCGTTGCGGCGGTAGCCGAACACTTCGAGCGACAGATCGGTCGTGGAGTAAGGATCCATGATCGCGGTCGAGGCGCGATAGAATCCTTGCAGCTCCGCCTTGGTGGTGGTGCCGGTGGACTGCGTGACGAGGTCGGCCAGCGTGCTCGCCATCTGCGTCACCCGCCGGTTGGCCGACAGCACGCTGGTGAGATCGAGCAGACCGAAATAGATCATCAGCATCACCGGGAAGATGAATGCCGCCTCGATGCCTGCCACGCCCTTGATGTTCGAAAGAAATGATTTGGAGTGATCAAGGGCGGTGCCATTCGCGAGATTGATCCTTGTCATCCTCAGGCCTCAATTCGTATAGGGCTCGTTGCGGAACGCCGTCGCTCCGGTGAGCACGCGCCGGCCATTGGCCAGATTGGCAAGCAGCGTGATGCCGGGAGTGAAGAGCTTCCAGTCATAGAACACCCGGACCACCACCACATCGAGCGGATTGCCCGGCTGGAACTGCGCAGCGGTGGTGACGTCCGGCGACAGCTGGTCGCCATTGCGCGACGACGGCAGGGCGATGCTCTGGAAATTCGGAAAATGCCGGACATCCACATAGAGTCTGCTGCCGCAGTCGAGAAAGCTCGTCAATGCACCGCAGACGACCGACTTGAACGCGCTTTGTGACAGGCCCTGGGTCTGCACCTGGCCGGTGCGGATCAGCCTTCCCGCCTGCGCCGTGCCGTTCTCGATGATATATTCGGCAAAAAGCATGAGCCCGGTTTCGAACACCGCGCAGAGCATCCACAGGAAGGGTGCCGCAACGAACCCGAACTCGATGGCCGAGACACCGCCCTCCGCGCGGCGGTAACGCCGCAGCACCCGCTTCAGCGCGCGGGTGAACCCTGTCGCCATGATCGTCTCCGCAACGCCTGTTCGGCGTCTGCCTGTCGCCTGTTCGATTGACTTTTAGCGAACCTGTCCTGAGTGCCGGTTAAGGCGATCGCTAAAGTTTTAGCTGTCCTCGCGCGTCAGGTAGTAGGCAGCGAGGATGGGCAGCAGCGTGATGGCGATGACGAGGACGGCGACGACATTGGTCACCGGACGCTGCCGTGGCCGGATCAGCTCGGTCAGCATCCAGATCGGCAATGTCGACTGCTGCCCGGCTGTAAATGTTGTGACAATGACCTCGTCGAAGGACAAGGCAAAGGCGAGCATGCCGCCGGCCAGCAGCGCCCCGCCAAGCGCTGGCATGAGGATATGGCGCAGCGTCGCGAGCCCGTCGGCGCCGAGGTCCATCGAGGCCTCGATCAGGTTGGGCGAGATCCGCCGCAGCCGGGCGACAGCGTTGTTGTAGACCACCACGATGCAGAAGGTGGCATGGCCGAGCACGATGGTCCAGAACGAGAAGTCGAGTTCCATGATGTTGAACGCCGAGCGCAGCGCGATGCCGGTGATGATGCCGGGCAGCGCGATCGGCAGCACGAACAGCAGCGAGATCGCCTCGCGCCCGAAGAACCGGGCTCGCGCCAGCGCCGCCGCAGCGCAGGTCCCAAGCAGCAGCGCCAGCACTGTCGCCACCGCCGCCACCTTGAGCGACAATGTCAGTGCTGCCCAGATGTCGGGCCGCGTCGCGGCGATGGCAAACCATCGTGCCGTGAGTCCCGGCG
Source organism: Aestuariivirgaceae bacterium (assembly GCA_036265615.1). Classification (GTDB taxonomy): domain Bacteria; phylum Pseudomonadota; class Alphaproteobacteria; order Rhizobiales; family Aestuariivirgaceae; genus DATAFF01. The sequence goes on along the minus strand of DATAOT010000111.1, from coordinate 3,295 downwards.
GCGGGAAGACGTAGCTCTTCTCCTCCGTCGTGAAGGCATAGAGCACGATCAGGGCAAGCGGCACATGCAGGAAGGCGAGCCCGGCTGCGGCAACGATCTTGAGACCGAGCGGCGCCGGCTCGACGGGATCAGAGCGCATCGAAGGCTCCTAATCGTTTAGCCGCCCACAGATAAGCGCCCATGATTATGATCGGCACCACCGTGAAGGCGGCGGCTAGCGGGATGTTCCCCGCTGTGCCCTGCTGGGCATAGACTGCCTGGCCGATGAAGAAGCTCGAATTGCCGATGATCTGCGGGATGATGTAATCGCCAAGCGTCAGCGAGAACGTGAAGATCGATCCGGCAGCGATGCCGGGCATTGCAAGCGGCAGCACGATGTGGCGGAAGGTGGGGGCGGGTGCCGCCCCGAGATCGGCCGAGGCATCGATCATGCTGCGCGGCACCCGCTCGAGTGCCGCCTGCACCGGCAGGATCATGTAGGGCAGCCAGACATAGACGAACACCACGAACATGCCGAGAAAGCTGATCGAAAGCGACGGGCCGCCGATCACCGGGATTGCCAGGACGAAATCGAGGACCGGTCCGAGACCCGTCCTGGTGGCGAGCCAGGTGATGATCCCTTCCTTGGCGAGGATCAGCTTCCAGGCGTAGATCTTGACCAGATAGCTCGACCAGAGCGGCATCATCACCGCCACGTAGTAGAAGGCTTTCATGGCGCCGGTGGCATAGCGCGCCGCATAATAGGCGATCGGAAAGGCGATGACCGTCGCCGCCGCCGTCACGGCAGCCGCCATCAGGACGCTCCTGACGATGATGTCGAGATTGGCCGGCCGCAGCAGCTCGCCATAGGTGGCGAGCGTGAACTCCCGCCTCACCATGCCCGAGAATTCGTCCACCGAATAGAAGCTCTGGATGAGCAGCGCGAGAAGCGAACCGACATAGACGATGCCGAGCCACAAGAGCGGCGGCACCAGCAGCAGACCGAGCAGCAGCGAGGGGTGAAGATAGAGATTATCCGACAACCGCCGCAAAACCCCGTCCGGCGGCTCGGCGAGCGTCGGTGCGAGCACCGGCGCTGTCATGGGTCGTCATCCATCGGCTGCATGGCAGATGCCGGCCACGACAACCTGATGCGCTCGCCGATTGCAAATGTGCGGCCATCGGAGGGAACCGCGGCCCTGAGCGTCAGGCCCTCGCCCGCAACCGTGATGCGGGTCAGCGCGCCCTGATAATGGACATTGGCGATGGTTCCGATGAGGCTTGTCTCGTCGTTGCGGAAATCCTGCTCGGGCACTGTTGCCCGAATCTTTTCGGGCCTGAGGCTCGTCCACCCTGCCGCCGCACCGGTCTGGGCCGCAAACTCGGGCGGCAGCACATTGGCCGAGCCGACGAAATCGGCGACGAAGCGCGTGCGGGGCCGCTCATAGACCTCGGCCGGGGCCCCGATCTGCACCACCCGCCCGGCGTGGAAGATCGCCAGCCGGTCGGCCATGGCCAGCGCCTCGCCCTGGTCGTGCGTGACGAAGACGAAGGTGATGCCGAGCTTGCGCTGCAGCGATTTGAGCTCCTCCTGCATCTCCTCCCGGAGCTTCAGGTCGAGGGCCCCGAGCGGCTCGTCGAGCAGCAGCACCCGCGGCTCGTTGACGAGCGCCCGGGCCAGCGCCACCCGCTGGCGTTGGCCGCCCGACAGCTGACGCGGATAGCGGCTCTCGAAACCGCTAAGCTTGACGAGCGCCAGCGCTTCGCTGGCCCGCGCCTCGCGCATCGGGCGCGGCTGCTTTCTGATCATCAGCCCATAGGCGACATTCTCCCCGACGGTCATATGGGGGAACAGCGCATAATCCTGGAACACCGTATTGACGTTGCGGCGATAGGGGGGCAGCCCTTCGGCGTGGCGGCCGAAAATCTCGATCCCGCCCCGGTCGGGCTGCTCGAATCCGCCGATCAGCCTGAGGCAAGTGGTCTTGCCGGAGCCGGACGGCCCGAGCATGGCGAAGAACTCGCCCTCGGCGATGTCGAGCGTCACACCGTCGACAGCACGCACCGTGCCGAAGTGCCGGTGGACATCGGTGAAGCGCACGGCGACAGGCATGAATGGCGCCTCAAATCCGTTCCCCTCCCCCGCGCGGGGAGGGGACCGAAGGTGGCCTTCTATTCCTCACCGGCCACCGAGGACCGCGATATAATCCGAGACCCAGCGATAATAGGGCACGCAGCCGGCGCTCTGCGAGGCGCACTTCGCCACCGGCGTGCGCCAGAACTTGATCTTGTCGAACGTCTCCGAGCCATTGGTGGCGCAGCCCTCGGCACCGAGAAGCTCATTGCCCTTGCACGCTGCCGGGACCGCGGGAACCGAGCCGAACCACGAGGCGAGATCGCCTTGGAGCTTCGGGCTGAGCGAATGCTCGAGCCACATATAGGCGCAGTTCGGATGGCTCGCCTCGGAATGCATCATGGTCGTGTCGGCCCACCCGGTTGCCCCCTCCTCCGGGATGGTGGAGGCGATCGGCTGGCTCTCGCCCTTGAGCAGGTTGACCTGGAACGGCCATGACGACGATGCCGCGACGCCCTCGTTCTTGAAGTCGTCGATCTGCACCATGGCATCGTGCCAGTAGCGCCCGACCAGCTTGCGCTGCGCGCGCAGAACTTCGAGCGCCGCCTTGTATTGATCCTCGGTAAGCTCATAAGGATCCTTGATGCCGAGCTCCGGCTTCTTGCTCATCAGATAGAGCGCCGCATCGGCGATGTAGATCGGACCGTCGAAGGCCTGCACCCGTCCCTTGTTGGACTTCCCGTCGGGCAAGCTCTGCTCTTCGAAGACCACCGACCAGCTCTTGGGCGGGTTTGTGAAGACCTTGGTGTTGTAGGCGAGCACGTTGGCGCCCCATTGATAGGGCACGCCGTAATGCTCTTCTCCCACCGTGTGCCACGGCGCCTTCTGGAGGCGCTCGTCGACCGTCGAATAGCTCGGGATGAGTTTGACGTTGATCGGCTGCACCCGCTTGCCGGCGACGAGCCGCAGGCTGGCATCGCCCGAGGCGGTGACAAGATCGAAGCCGCCCTCGTTCATCAGCGCCACCATCTCGTCGGAGGTGGCGGCGGTCTTCACCGTCACCTTGCAGCCGGTGTCCTTCTCGAACTGGGTCACCCAGTCGTAATTCTTGTCGGTTTCGCCCCGCTCGATGTAGCCGGGCCACGCGACGATATCGACCTCGCCTTCGCCGTCGCCTACCGCCTTCATCATCTCCTGCGCGAACGCAGTTGCCGGAAGCGAAGCGGCGGCGAGCGCAGCGAC